>JBKQUF010000135.1:0-29350 GCA_052140285.1 Limisphaerales bacterium
CGAGTTGCCCACCGTGCTGCCCCACTTCACCGTTCGTTAAGTCTTCACCACCGTTAATATCGGGGACAATCAAACGGTTGTCCTCGGTGTATTGATCTCTTCAAGCTTCAACACCGAAAACGACAAGGTGCCGTTCCTCGGAGATTTGCCCCTGCTCGGACGCTTGTTTCAGAGCCAGTCAAAATCCACCACCAAAAGAAACCTCATGATCTTTGTCACCGCCACCATCGTTGACCCGGCCGGCAACCGCGTTCACACCGATGATGAATTGCCCTTTAATCCGATGACCATCCCGTCGCAGCCCGTTTCGGACAACCAAACGTTCCTGCCTGGTCCGCTGACGAGGACTCCTCCGCCATCGGCAACCCCGTAACTCGCGCAGGAATTTTGTGGAGCGGTTATTGATAGTAGATGGACACGCCTACGCTTATCGCGCATTCCACGCGATCCGCGAATTGCGTTCGCCGGACGGGCGGCCAACGAATGCCATTTATGGTTTCGTCAAGATGTTGGAAAAGATGCGGGAATTGTTGGCGCCGACGCATCTGATGGTGGTTTGGGATGGCGGATTGAGTGCGGCGCGCACTGCGGCGCTGCCCGAATATAAGGCGCAACGCCCGGACATGCCGCAGGATTTGCGGCCGCAGTTGGACGACATGGTGGCGTACCTGGATGCCGCCGGCGTCGCGTCCTATTGCAGTGCGGGAATTGAAGCGGATGATTACATCGCCTGCCTTGCCCGGCGGGCGTCCGAAGCCGGCATGAACGTGGTCATTGCCAGTTCGGACAAGGATTTTATGCAGCTTGTTTCGCCCCGGGTGGGCTTGCTCAACCCGAACGATAAAAGCGAAACCATTTGGACCGATCAGCAGGTCCGCGCCAAAGCCGGCGTCGAACCCGCTCAGATCATTGACTGGTTGAGCCTGATGGGCGATAGCGTGGACAATATCCCCGGCGTGCCGGGGGTCGGAACCAAAACGGCGACTGGTTTGCTGAAGCAGTTTGGGTCGGTGGACAATCTCTACCGCCATTTGGACGAAGTGAAGTCGGAAAAATTGCGTGACGCGCTGCGCCAGTCCGAAACCGCCGTTCGCCGCAACCGTGAGTTGGTCCGGTTGCATGAAGTGGAATGCGGGTTCTTGGCCGGCGATTTGAAGCCTGGTCCGCCGAAGCCGGCGCGGCTGCGCGAGTTGTTTGAACGATGGGGATTTCGGAAGATGCTGGCGGCGCTGGAATCATCGCCCGAAAGACAGGCTGTTTTGATTTAGTGGGAGACGAGGCAACGAGTCTCTGATCAAAGATTTTGAAAATGAATTTGCAAATTAGGAATGAAATGGTTTGCCGACTGCAATTTTTTTTGCGGCCACGCCCGTATATTTTGCAAATAAGTCTTGGACAAACGAATCCGGTGCATTTAAAATCATCACAATCAATTTGTATGTCGCAGTCCCCGTTTGCCCGTAACGCTGTTGTCCTCTTTCTGGGGTTGTTCCTCGCCCTCACCGCGTCCCTGCGCGCCCAGACTAATTATTACTCCGCCAACGGAACCGAATACGCCATCGCCGGCCAGTTACCCGGCGACAATGTTCGTCCCGATGTCGCCTTGAACAACAGCGGCGGATATCTGGTCTGGCAGGACAATGCTGTGGATGGAAGCGGTTGGGGAATCAGCGCCATGCAGGTTAATAGCACTCTGTCTGGCACCTTGAGTCCGTTTCGTGTCAATGTTATTGGCACCAACGACCAGGAAAATGCCCGGGTGGCCTTATTGAAAAGTCGCGGCGCGGTTTTTGTCTGGCAGGGCGGCTTGGAAGGGTACCAGCACATATACGCCCAATTCTTAAGTCCCAGCAATACCTTTCTCACGACCACCGACATCCTGGTCAGCACCTTCACCAATGCCGCCAGTTTTCAGGCCAATCCGTCTGTGGCCGTCCTGAACAATGGCAACGTGATTGTGGTTTGGGGAAGTTACGATCAAGCCAGCCCGACCAGCATGCAGGATGTCTATGGCCAGTTTCTTTCTCCGACCGGTCGGGCCATTGGCACCAATTTCCTGATCAACCAGGTCATTCCTTACAACCAGCGCAAGCCAACCGTCGCGGCGTTGGCAGGCGGCGGTTTCGTGGTCGCCTGGGTTTCGGAACAGGAACGGGTGGTTGGAGCGGCCAGCCCGAACACGGTTGCGCCCTCCCAGGAAGCCTATCCCAGCGTGGACATTTATGCCCGGCTTTACAACAGCAACAGCGTCGCGGCTGGCAATGAATTCCTTGTTAATGCGGGTTTCAATCCTTGCGCCGATCCCGATGTGGCGGCTGGCTCGGATGGAGGGTTCGTGATTATCTGGTGCGCGCATGACATGGCGAATATCACCAACGGCTGGGACATTTTTGCCAGCCCCTTCACCGCCGGAGGCGTTGCCGGTTCAGTTCAGCGAATCAATTCCTATACTTACGGCGATCAATTTTCCCCGCGCATTGCCGCGTTGGGAACGAATTATCTGGCGGTGTGGACGAGCATCGGGCAGGACGGCTCGTTCGCGGGCGTCTTCGGTCAAATTTTGACTGGTGGAGCCGCCCCCGTCGGCAACGAATTTCTGGTTAACACCACCACCATCGGCCCCCAGATGCAGCCGGCGGTGGCCTCGGATGGCATCAGTCAATTTCTGGCGGTTTGGACTTCCAGCGAAGGTTTCGCCAGCGCTTCGCCTCATTTCAATTTATATGCCCAGCGGTATGTGAATGTGGCGGATATTTTATTTCCGATGAGCGCGCCCAATGTCTGGGCGCCGTTCACTTTGAGCAACAACGTTTATCAGCCGCAGTTGACCGTTTCCTGGCCGCCTCTTTTGGGAATCTCCGTTTCGAATTTTGAAGTTTACGTCGATGGCGCACCGATACCGATGGGTCTGACCATCAGCAACAGTTGGACCATGACTGCGGCCAATGGGTTGACCGCCAGTAGCACCCATTCCTTTGCAGTGCAGTACGTGACGATGGCGGGCGCGGCTTCGCCTCCTTCGCCCTCAACCAGCGGTACTACCTGGAGCGGATTGAATTGGGGCGGAATCCCCTACGAATGGATGGAACAATATTATGGCGACAATGTTGAATCATGGCCGTCGGCCAACCGGCTGTTGGCCCCGAACCTTGGCTTACAACAGGTTTTCCTGAGCGGTGGTAATCCGACGAATTCCGCCACATGGCTGACCACCACGCTGGTCACCACGTCCCAAGGCATGTTTCTGAACTGGAACACCCAGCCCGGCCTGACCTATCAGGTGCAGCAGACGACCAACTTGGCTTCCTGGAGTAATTTCGGCGCGCCGAGATATGCCGCCGGAACAAACGATTCGGTCTATGTCGGAGGCAACCCGGCCGGTTATTACCGGGTTCAATGCGTTAATCCATGAGTACTTTGCGAACAATTAAACATTTTTGGTGGCTGGCCGTGTTGATCTTTTGCGCGCCGTCGGCTTGGGGGTTTGCCCTGCTCGGTCCGCTGGCCAACGGCGGCGATTCCTGGCAAACCGGCACCCTTGGCTATGGATTGGCCTATACTGAGTTGCTAACCGCCGGCGGACCGGAAGATTTGGGCGACATCGGCGGGCCGAAAAATATTGCTGAAGGCTACCGCCGCAATTCGCCGGTGCTTTATTACGCCTATGACGCGAACTTTCTGGATTATTTCGGTTCCAACGGCGTCGCCGCGGTGAACAGCGCCGTGGCCATCATGAACTTCAGCATGACCAACAACAGCCTGGGAAACCTGGATGGTTACAGCGCCGGTCTTTCGGAATTTCCGCCGGAATCACTCCACGTCAACTATGAGGCGCAATCGCTGGCGCTTACGGATTTGAAATCTGTGACCCTGCATTGCCTCGTGGAGCAGTTGGGGTTGGCGGAACCGGAACGTTACACCTGGACCCTGGCGGAACGAAGCGGGAACCCATGCCCGTCGGGCGTGGAATATCTGGTGCTCCAGAGAAATTTCGGCATCACCCCCAGCGCTCCGGACCAGCTTCAATATTCGTCGTATGTCAACGATACACTCTACAGCTATGGGCTTATTGAAGAATGTGCCGGGACTCCTACGGCCTATACCGTCCCGTTTGCTGTGGACCCTGATGCGGATGAATATACGGCGGTGGCGGCCAATACTTACTATGGATTGGGCATCTCTGGTGGTTATTACAGCGGTTTGACCCGCGACGATGTGGGGGGATTGCGATACCTTTTAAACTCAAACAATATCGTTTGGGAAACCCCGGCCTTCGTCGGAGCCGCTGCGGCGACGGGAACCGGAGCGGCCGATCTCCTGACCACTAACTTTGGTTCTTTGACTTTTGTGACCACCTCTAATTTGAACACGTTGTTGGTGTTTGCGCAAACGAACACTCCCGCCGCTACGACCACCGCGTTTGGGGTGACCGTGACGAGCAGTAATTTTTATCCGATCTACGTGACCAACTGGAACTATTATCTCTCCACGCCCTACGGCGCGCCCTATGGCACGCAAATCCTCTCTTCGAATATCGCCTCGGTCACTCTTCAGGAAGCTTACACCATGACCTTTGGCAACGTCATCACCAACGGCAATTTGGCCGGTTTTCCCGGCATTATCCAGGATTGCACCAATGTCGCCCTGTACTATTCCCCCACTACTCCCGCTCTTTTGGAAACAACCTCGTTCTCCCAGGAAAACGGCGCTCCGTATGGCTCGCTGGGAACCAATACGACGGAAGAGGGCATTACTTTGGATGAGCCGTCTGGCGAGTATTTTACCCTTCCCAATACCACCTCCAACCAATGCGGCTGGGAATTTCTTTGCCAGCAGCCCGGTTGGAGTGTGACCTACCTTACCAATGTCATCGGCTCCGCCACGAATACCTCCACGGGCTTTGTTGGATCGGAGAGTATTGTCACCGCGTTTACGAATCATACCTATGCCGTGAAACCAATCATTTGCAATCAGACTCCTTTTGCCACGAACTTGTACGAAGGCATTGAGAAAGTCCTGTTTACCAATGCGGACTATGATTCGCTCATTGGCCAGTTCTTTCAGCCGATCACGAATTATTATACGATGACCATGGTGACGAACAGCCAGTCCCATGTGGAAACCTTTGAGCGAATCGTGACCGCGCCGGACGTCCTGTTAACCGCGGCCGACGATATTGCTGCCAATACTTTTGACGGCACTGTGATCCGGAACATTACTTTCGACGTGGACAATATCGGCGCCGGTTTGGCAGGGCCGGGAACCATTAATCCGCGAACGACCATCTCTTACAATAAGGTGGGAGCCGCTTTTGAAAACGAAGATTTTGTGGGACCAGTGGGGGTGGTATCATATGAATACTACCAGATACCCGTGGTGCAATGGGCGTCGTTTGGCCCTTCCACCAATGACCCCGTGCTTTATCCCAATGGCACCAGCATCCAGAATTTGGAAAATCAGATTCTCGTCCAGGTCACGCCGGCGCCGCCGAATTTGCCAAACGGCACGAACGGTGTGCCCTATGCCACGACCAACTTCACCGCGTCGGGCGGGGCATTTTCTCCGCCTTTCACTTGGCAGGTGTTAAGCGGTTTGGGCGCATTGCCGCCGGGCTTGTCCCTCTCAAGCGGAGGGGTCTTGTCCGGCACGCCGACAAAGCCCGGGACGTTTGATTTTACCGTCCAAATGACCGATTCTCTAGGTCGTTCCGTGACATGGTATTATACCATTGTTATCAATTGAATCGTATGACGCATCAGATAAAACAACCAAAGAATTCCGCCAGGCTGCCAAAGTGGTCGTGGCTGTGCGGGTTGCTGGTTCTTGCTTTCGCTCACGCCATGTTTGCGGCTGATGCGCTTTATGAAAATGACGGGGTGGTCGATGCAACCATCCCCCCGGACCTGTTCCAAACACCCGACGCGACTAATTTTGTCAACAATAATTGGTTCCAACTGAATTTTGAGTATCCCAAAGGTGAACTCAATAACAATATTTTTGAGTCCGAAGACACCCTTAACTACACCAACAACGGCACCATGGTGGTCACTGGGTTGGGTGCGGGTGGTGGATTCAATTTTGACACCTATAACACCCAATCCGGATTGGAGCAGGCCGCCGCCAGCTTTTACAATGCCGGCAGCATCCGGGCCAATTCACTTACAGATGGCGTGGGTGAATTGGGCGATTGCTTCGTGAACGCGACCAATATCATCAGTCCCGGCACCTTGGACATCGGCGTGGACGGCCTGATGCAATTGACCGGGCAAAACATAGATTTGACCCGGGGCACGCTGACGTTGGAAACCATAAGCGACAATATTTATGCGTCGGGCGCCTTCGGGGTGAATACCAACATCCTTTGGAACCCCTCCGTTTATTTGGGTCCGAATTTCGCCGAGTCATCCTACCCGTTTCAGATCCTTCTCGGTGACTCGACGCCATATTTCAATTTTGCGACCAACAATGGTGGCACCAATATCATTATCCGCAGCGCCTTCGTTGAAGATTACAGCACTCCTGCCGTTCCCTTTAATGTCTATTTTGACAGCGCCACCGCATTTGGAGGAGGCAATGTCACTGTCGAATGGATCACGTCTTATACCAACTACGCCACCGGGCTTCCCATATACAATTATCTTTACTTAAATGATAATTATGTGCTGGGCGCTTCCACCAATGTCGCTCTGGCTGGCACACCGGGCTATCCGGACAATTTTACCTTTATTGAAAGCCCCGTTAGACTGAATCCCGGGGCGCAGGCGAATCCTGGATTTTACAATGTCTTTCCCAATGAATCCATCAGCAATAACTACTCTTATGTCGAAGCCAATTTGATTTCCACCACGACTCCCACCAATGCAGGCCCGACCAATCCCAGCGGCGCTTTGACGAATCTGCCCGGACGCCTGCAAATCAATGCCAGCAGGGAATTGACGATGAATTGGGCCAACATCACGCAGCCCAATTACCTGTCCCTTGTTTCCACCAATCAATTCAACGGCAGCATTGGGGCCAGCATTGCTGCGCCATATTCTGATGTTGATTTGGGCGTGACCAACGGGTTTTTAACCGTTAGCAATTTATTGGAGCCTTATGTTCCCGTCTTGAGTGGTACGATTTTCGCCTGGAGCACGGAATTTCTTACCTCCAACAATGTGGTCACCAATATCACCGCCACCGCAACCAATGTCTTCACCCCCACCAATGATTTCCGGGTGTTGATTGCCGCCAGCGAGGATTTGAGCGCGATTTCCCTGGCCTATGTTCAGAATTTGACCTTGCACAGCACCAACTTGGTGCTCAGTGACGCCCTTAACTTGCTGAATAAACTGTCCATTGACGCTCAAAACCTCACGCTGACCACCAATCCGTTTGCCGCCGGCGCGGCGTCGCCCGCCGGGGAATTGCTCTGGGAAAATCCTTCCATTATGCTCTCGAACTCCCTGCCCAATTTGCTGAACCTCACCAATTATGGCGTCATTAGCACTCCCAATCTCATCAGCCTGGGCGCCCTGTCGCACTTAAATGCCATCATCAACAACGGAACCATTTCCGACGAGGGCACGGCGTTTTGGGTGACTAATTTTCAGAACAGCGGCAGCGTGAACAATGGCGTGGGTGCATTCCAACTGAATGCTTCCACCGTGACGTTGACCAATGGTTCAATCCTTGCCCCCAGTAATGACATCTCCATCGCCGCCACTACCATCGAGGCCAGCAACGTGGTGCTGGATGTCGGTAGCGCGCTGACGTTTTCCGCCAACGCATTGTCCGACGGATTTCCCAATGGCACTACCGGTCTGACGAATGGGAATGTCTGGTCCGTGGGCGCTGATGCCCTCTCCGCGAGCAAGGGACTGTACTTGGTTAACGGAATCAACCTGTTGTCACCCGCCTTGGGAGGTTTGCTCGGCACCACCATCGAGAGTATTGCCAACACCAATGTCTTGGTGAACAATCTCTGGGCCGCACATGATTACGGCGTCTCCAACGTCGGTTTCACCAACAACGCCGCCATCGGTCAGTTGATCCTCAACGCGGTCAGTCCCGGCACCGCCACTCAATTCTATTTCAGCGGCACCGGCGCCAGCAATGCCATCTACGTGGATCATCTTGAATTGGACGGCTACGCCAGTTACCTATACCATGGTAATACCAACAGCATCCCCGCGCTCGGCTTTGACACCAACCTCGTGATTTATTATGCCGACGCCACCGCCGGCGGGGTGGGCGACGTCTCTTTCCTCCTCAATGGTTTCAACGGTAATCACCTGCGCTGGGTTCCGACGTATGTCGGCTATTTTAGTTCCACCACACTTACCTATCCCGGTGGATACACCTACGTTGTCAACAAAGGGTTGGCCGACAGCCAATATGTTGACTCTAACGGGAACGGCACTCCGAATGCCTCCGACCCCACGCCGTTCTTTGAGCCGAACGAGTTGAACTTCATGGATTACCGAACGAATAATCCGCTGAACACGGTGGTGATCAGCTTTGACACCGTTCCGCTGGCCACCAACGCTGTTTACTTTTCCACCAATCTCTTGAATTGGCAGCTTTTGACGAACATGTATCTAATGACCAACCCATTCATTTCGCCGAACCCCTATCCGGGTCCGGCCACCAATGTCATGGTGTTGGACCCGATCACCGGACCGGGCCGTTTTTATCAGGTGATTGTCAGTACGGACCTTTTGTATCCGTAACGTAACGGTGCTGTATCCGTAATTTAACGGATATACAATAAATTCGAGTCAGTCTGAGAGTCTGTGAAAACGAACATGCTAAAATGTGCGAGTCGGAGGTGTTGCGACGCTCTCCGAATGAATTATCTGGCGAAACTTTGGATTGTCCTGATCGCCGGCCTGGCCGGCGGCATTTGCCAGGCCCAGACCTTTGAAAGCCCCTACGTGATTTCCGGCGTCTGGGGATCCATGGAAGTCACCAATGACACTCCGGCCGAGCTTGGCGACCCTTCCATTGACGGGTATGGTCCTTATGAGCCGGTCTGGTTTCAATGGATCGCCCCCCAAAGCGGAGTGGTCACCCTGGATACCATCGGCAGTACCATCAATTTAAGCACAGAAATCATCGAGGGCACGAATATCATTATTTCGCCTCTGGGGACTGAGGCTAATGACACCGTCTTGGGCGTTTATTCCGGCACCAATCTCACTTCCCTAAGCCAGTTGGCCGTAAATGATGACCTTTTTCCCATCAGTTCCTCCTACGCCGAGGAGGTGGTCAGCGGCAACCCGGATTATATACAGTCTCTCGGCGAGGGCCCTGGCACCTCGGCGTACGTTGAGTACGAGCCGCCTTTCATTGGTCCCAGCGGTCTGCGTTTCAATGCCGTGGGTGGCCAGACTTACTATTTCGCGGTGGATAGCAAATACGGCACCGGGGTTATCTCTTTAAACTGGGCCTACCAACCCGCCGGCGTCTTTCGCTTTGCCACCGAGGACGAGGACCCGCTCAGCGGATTGTTGCTCTACCAGACCTCCGGGCGTGAAAGCGAGGAACCCAGCGGAACCAGCAACGCCGGTAATTCGACGATATTGACGTATTATCAATATAATGCCGAGGGCTTGCTCGTAACGGTCACTCGCGTGGGCGGCGCCACCGGCCGTCAAATGGTTAATTACCAGACCCTGGATGGTACGAACTTCTTTGGGACGAACCTGCTCCAGTTCCCTTCAGCCAATGGGGGTGGGAGTCTGACAGGGGTAGTGGGGCTGACCGGAGGCATTGGTCTGACAGACAGTAACGACGTCCCCGCTCATCCAGGAATCGACTACGAGGCGGTCAGTGGAACCTTGGTCTTTGATGACTTCGAGATGAGCAAAACCATCCTCATTCCCATTGTAGAGGAGACGGCTGTTGCCGGCGATCAAAGCAACCGCGTCTTTGGCATCCAATTGTACAATCCTCAACCCGACCCGCTCGAAACGGGCACCGTCTCTCCGCCCCGCGTGGACCCGTTTTTCAGCACCGCCATGATCCGGATCCTCAACGTCAATGCCGACCCTTACGGACCTGATCAGGTTGAGGAGGTTACCAATATGGTTAGCATGGGTGTTACCAACTCGATGACTAATTTGGTCCAGGCCCTCTATCCCACTAATGCGATTTTTAACTTCCAAAAGTCCAACTATCGTGTTCCCGCGGATGTTGATAATACGGCCAACAATGGTTGGGCTCAGGTGACCATCTGGGTCGAGCGTTTCGGTACGAATACCAGTGCCGCCACCATCAACTACTCGGTAAATAATTTGCTTGGTGACGGTTCGGGTCTTGATGAAGAAGAGAATAACTTGTTTCCACTCCAACCGGGGTCGGATTATGCGGTCCCCACGCCGGTCGGCGCCGGCAATATTGAGGGGTCTAATTCCGATTTCGTCCTGACCGCTGGCACCATTAATTTCCCAGCCGGCAACAATAACGGCGCTGTATATCAGCCGATCACTTTTACCGTTCCCCTTCCCACGAACGGGGTCACGCGCTTTAACAAAGATTTCAAAATCCAGCTTTTTAGAACTGTTACGGTTAATAATGGCCCCCCGCAAAACGTCCTTGTGGGCATGGTCAATGAAACCACGGTGACCGTTTTATTCAATGATCAGGCCCCTCCCGCGGGTTCCGTTGATGAAAACTATAATGCCGATTTTAATGGAGAACTGGCGGTTCCCCCCGCGCAAATTCCCGTGACGGAGCCGGCGAACGATCCGAACCCCGGCGTGGGTCTCTTTGGCGAGGTTTATGCCGTCGCCCTTTACACCAATAACGAAGCCCTTATCGGCGGTGACTTTTCCTCCTATAACGGTGCCCAGCAGGGGTCCATCGCCTTGATCAACACCAACGGACAATTGGATCCCACCTTCGCTACCGGTTCCGGCGTCAATGCTTCAGTTGACGCGATCGCCTTGGATGGCAACCAATTTGTGATTGGAGGCAGTTTTTCCTCCTACAACGGCAATTCGGCTAAATATCTCGCCCGTGTCAATCTTGACGGGTCGTTCGACCCCTCCTTCATTTCAGGCGACAATGGACCGAATAATAACGTCCGCGCCGTGGCCGTCGAACCCAACGGCGAAGTTCTCGTTGGCGGAGATTTCACCAACATCAGCGGCTACGCCTGCAATTATGTCGCCTTGCTCGAACCCAACGGCTCGGTTGACCCCACCTTCAATGTTACCGCCATTCAAGGGCCTGTTTACGCCCTCGCGGTCCAAAACGGCCAGGTCATGGTAGGCGGTAATTTTAGCGTCGTGGGACAGACCTACCAAAACATTGCGCGACTCAATGCCGATGGTTCGTTGGACACCACCTTTGCCCCCTCCACCGGCGTTAATGCGCTGGTTCGCGCTCTCGCCTGGCAAACCAACGGCCAGGTTGTTGTCGGCGGCGACTTCAACTCCGCCAATGCCGAGCCTGCTAATTTTATCACCCGCTTCAATCCCAGCGGTTCTTTGGATGCCACCAATTTCTTTGTCGGCTCGGGCGCGGATAGCTCGGTCTATAGCCTTGTCCTTCAGCCAGACGGCACCATTTACGTGGGCGGCTCCTTCTCCATGATCAACGGTACTCACCGTCTCGGTTTCGCCCGTCTGTATCCCGACGGAATACTGGATACAACCTTTATGGACACCGCCTACAACCAGTTCGCCGGATTGAAGCGGATTTACTCCTATGATGCCCCCGTGATTTATGCCGCCGCCGTCCAAACCGACAGCAATATCGTTGTCGGCGGTAACTTTAATCAGGTGGGTGGCGGCCAGGCCAATGCCGATGTTTGTGATTCCTTGGATGACGAACTTTCCCTGGAATATTACGGTTCTGTCGGCTATGTTGCCGATAGTTTTTCCGATCCGTATCTTTATGTGGAACCGCATACCCGCGACGGCGTGCGCAATCGCACTGGATTGGCCCGCTTGTTTGGTGGCGCCACCGCAGGTCCGGGTAACATCGGCCTTTTTCAGAACAGCTTTTCAGTCAATAAAAGCCAGGCCACTTATCCCATCAGCCTTCTGCGCACCAACGGGACTTTGGGACCAGGCACGGTCAATTTTTCCGTCCAGAATGGCACCGCCAACGTTGGTTCGGACTTTACCTACGATCAGGACCAGCCGTTCTTTTGGATCGCTTGGGAGTTTTCAAGCCTGACGACCCGCGAGCTAAGTGACGGTTTGTGGGGGGAAAGCGGATTTTTGCAGGACCCGTACGGGCGATATATCCTGAACGATAATGTTTACCTCAATAAATTATCCGAATTGCAAATCGGCGTCAGAAAGAACGCGGCCAATCCCGGCAACTTGAACGCCTCTTTTAACCTCGCCAACCCAAGTGACCAGGACAGTTTTTACCTGGGTGGCGAAAATATTCCGCTTGGAACGGCCCTCGGAATTCCCTCCGCGCCAATGACGTTTGTCGATGACACCACCTATCCGGGTACGGTCGGTTTCAGTGCCAATAGTTATGTCGTCACCAACCTCCTCGCCTCAATTCCCGTGGTCCGCAGCAATGGCATCACCGGGGTTCTTTCCGTCCACGCCTCCACCGCTAATGGCACGGCTCTGTCCGGCGTGGATTTTGTCGGCACCAATGAAACGTTGATCTTCGGCACCCATGTCGTCAGCAACGTCACTTATGTCACGATTAAGGCCGACAGCTATATCACCAACAAGGAAAAGACTTTTAGTCTTTCATTGTCCAGCCTGACTGGTGGGGCCGCCTATGGCATCACCAACGCCACCGTGCGCATCGTCAACCCTAATTTTTCCGGCTATATCACATTGGCTACTAATATTTTCGGTGCTCCTTTAAGCGCGGGAGTCCTCAATTTCACCATTAACCGAGTCTCCGGCGACCTCGGCACGTTGACTGTCCAATATGCCACCACCAACAATACCGCCATCAGCGGTATCAACTATCTCGGCGCCACCAACACTCTCACTTGGAACAGCGGCGATGTCTCGCCCCGCGTAATCTCAATCCCTCTCATCAATCCGGTCACTGTTGCCTCCAACCTCCAATTTGGCGTCTTCCTTTCCAACCCCACTTTGAATGGCACGAATGATCCCGCCTTGATGTCCGGATCCATTTCCAATGCCGCGTTGGTCATCACCAACGACAATAGTTACGGTACCCTCCAGTTCGACGAGCCTACCTATATGGTCAACGAAAACGGCGGTTACGCCACCCTCACGGTTATTCGTAACGGCGGCGGCACCGGCACCGTCTCGGTCAATTATTCCACTGCCGACGGCACCGCCTTGGCCGATGCTACCCATGGCGTCGTCACCAATTATATCGCCACCAACGGCGTGCTCATCTTCGGGCCAAACCAAATCGCCGCCAGCTTCCAGGTTCCCGTCTTGAACGATGGTATCGTCGATCCTGCTAATTTTTATTTCACTGTGTCATTGTCGCAGCCCACCAATGCCATCCTGGGCGCCCTGACGAATGCCCCGGTGAATATTCTGGACGTGCAATCTTACAACCAGCCGCCCGGTAACTATGATCCCACGTTCGTTCAGGCGGGCATCAATGGCAGCGTCTATTCTCTCGCGCAACAGGCGAATTCCCAAATCCTTGTCGCCGGCAACTTTACCGCCGTGGGGACCACTACCGAAGGGTATCTCGCCCGCCTTAACACCGACGGCACCTTAGATGGCGCTTTTCTCGGCGGCTTGCCTGGAAGCGGTAATGGCGGCGCCAGTGGCCCCGTTAATTCCATTGTGGTGCAATCCGATGCCCGCATTCTTCTGGGAGGAAGTTTCACCAACGTGGATGGCGTGACCCGTAACAACATCGCCCGAGTCCTGACGGATGGCACCCTTGATACCAGCTTTTCCCCGACCGGGGCCAACGGCGCCGTCAATGCCGTTGCTGAAACTTTCATCAATGGCCTGCGTAGAGTCTATGTCGGCGGCGCGTTTGCTATCATGAACGGCACCTTTAGCCCGGGTATCGCCCGCCTCGATGCCGATATCAAGGACAATATCAACGATGGCGCCTTGGATAGTTCCTTTAGTGTCGGCGCCGGCGTGGACGGCGTGGTTAATGCCATCGTCGTTTATCCCACCAATTCAATCTATGCCGGCAAAGTCATCATCGGCGGCTTGTTCCAGCACTATAATGGCATCGAAGCCACCAACCTCGTCCGCCTGAACATTGACGGCTCCCTGGACACCAACTTTGACAATAATCTGGGACTCGGTCCCGAAGGGATTGTCCGGGCCATCGCCATTCAGCCGGATGGAAATATCATGGTTGGCGGAAGCTTCACTAATTTCAACGGAACCAGTGCGCCCTACATCGTGCGCCTGCAGGCCAACGGCCTTGTTGATCCAACCTTCGTTGGCAGCGCCAATGACTTGGTCGAAGGCATCGCCGTGCAACCCGACAATCGCATTCTTTTGGTCGGCCAATTCTCCCAGGCCGACGGTGTTACCCGCAGCCACATTACCCGTTTGTTGCCGACCGGCGCGGCCGACCCCTCCATCAACTTTGGCGCCGGCGCCAACGGCGATGTGGACACCGTCCTCGTCCAGTCCACCAACACCTCCATTGTCATTGGCGGTACCTTCAGCGACTATGATAGTCAGCCGGTGCAAAATATCGCCCGCATTTACGGCGGTTCCGAAACCGGTTCCGGACAGTTCGAATTTACCTCGGCCAACTATACCGTCCATGATGCCGGCAGCTTCGCGGATATTACCATTGAGCGCACCGGCGGCACCAGCGATGGTGTTTATGTTAATTTCTATACCACCAATCTCCCCGCCATCAATGCCGCTTCCAATGGCCTTAATTACGCCGCGCAAAACACCAACGTCTATTTCCCGCCCGGCGAGGTTTTTGAATCGGTCACCGTCCCCGTCTTTGATGACGGTGTCATTGAGACGACCAATACCGTCGTTGGACTCGCTTTGGCCGGTGTCCCCTTGGGCAACCAACCCACCGCCATCCTCTCCATTATTAATGACGACAGTGGCGTGAGTTTCCTGACCCCGCCCGTTTATTCCGTGCCGAAAGATGTTGCCGGAAGTCTTGCCAACATCGACATCATCCGCCAGGGTGGCACCAACTCGACCGCCACAGTCAATTTCTTCACCACCACCAATGGGACCGCCCAGATCGGCACCGATTACACGCCTGTCAGCCAGGTCGTCACCTTTAATCCAGGCGTTTCCGATGTCCAGGTGCAAGTGCCCATCAACAACAATAATTTGCCCGAGGGGAACCAGACCGTGGACTTGGTGTTGAGCAACGCCGTCGGCGCCACCTTGCTCACCCCCTCCAACGCGGTTCTGACAATCATCGACACCACGCCCTCGCCCGGAAGGTTCGCCTTCAGCACCAATGATTATGTCGTGAACAAAACCGCCGCCTCTGCTAACATCACCATCATCCGCACCAACGGCACCGTCGGCTCCGTCTCCGTCAACATGTTGGTGGTCCCAGTCACCGCCGTGCCGGGCATTAACTATGTCGCCCCGCCGGTGAACCCCGTCTCGGTTGGCTTTGGCAACAATCAATCGTCCCAGACTGTCTCGGTCCCGCTCATCGGCAACGATCTGGTTCAGGGGACCGTCACCTTCTCCGTCATTCTGACCAATGCCTCGGGAGGCGCCGTCTTGACCGCTTCCACGAACGCCACTGTTTCCATCGTCAATAACGTCAATACCGGCGTCGCCTTCGTCAACGCCACCAACACCGCCAGCGAGACCAACGGCTCCGTTGTCGTTATTGTCCAGCGCGTCGGCGCTCTCAACAACAACTTCTCCGTCAATTACGCCACCACCAACGGCAGCGCCATTTCGGGCGTCAATTATTCCCCGGTCTCCGGCACTCTGTTGTTCACCACCAACGAACTCTTCCAGAGTATCTCCGTGCCTTTGTCCGACCGGCAGATTACCACCAACGTCGCTTTTGGTCTCACCTTGTCCAGTGCAACCAATGCCCTCCTTGTCGCGCCCAGTAACTCAGTGGTCGTCATCCAGGGCAGCCAAGCCGGCCTTTTCCTCACCAATTCAGCCATCACCGTGTACAAAAACTCGGGTATCCTCCATATCCCGGTGGTTTGCAACAATCCGGGACTCGAACCCGCCGCCGGCAACACCAATGTCGTCCCCATGACCGTTAATTACCTGACTGCGGATGGCACCGCCCTCGCCGGCCAGGATTATCGGGCTGCCAGCGGCACGTTGCTCTTTAGCAACGGCGTCGCCACCAATTACATCAATGTGCTTATCCTGAACAATAGCCTTATTACCGGGACCCGTGTCTTTACCCTGTCCCTGACCAATGCGACGGCCCCCGGACGCATCATTCCGCCCGGCAGCCAGACCATTACGATCATCGATAGCAACTCCGGCCTCAGCTTCTCCCAGCCGGCCTATACCGCCTTGAAGAACGGCGGGCCGGCTCTCATCACGGTTATTCGCACCGACAACACTAATTCCGTTTCCAGCGTTGCGTACGCCACCGCCAACGGCACCGCCGTCTCCAACGTGGATTATTACGCGACCAACGGAGTTTTGACCTTTACCAACGGGGCGGTTTCCAACAGCTTCTCTGTTAGTCTGATCTCCAGTGGGACCGTTCAGCCGGATAAATCCGTGCTCCTGCAACTCTTCAATCCTGTCAATGGATTTCTCGTTACCCCGAGCGCCGCGACGTTGACCATTCATGATACCAGCGGCAGCCTCGTGGTTCCCGCCGGTTCAACCTTTGTCCCCGGTGGCAACCCCGATAACAACGGCCTCATTGACCCGGGTGAAACCGTTACCCTCCTGTTTGCCTTCCGCGCCGAGGGCGGTAATACCGTCACCGATCTCCTTGCTACCTTGTTGCCTGGCATCGGCGTCACCCCCGGCGGCACGACCACCCAGGTCTATAGCAATCTTTTCGTCGATGGCCCCTCGCAATCCAGGCCTTTCACCTTCACCGCCAGCGGCACCAACGGCCAGCAGATTGCCGCCGCCTTTGCCATGCAGGAGGTGTACGGGGGTGTCACCAACAGTCTCGGCACCAATCTCTTCTCTTACGCTCTTGGCACTTGGACGATGAGTTTCACCAACCCCGCCGCCATCACCATCGGTCCCGCCCAGGTCAACGGCTCCCAGCCTGCCATGGCCGCGCCGTATCCCTCGGTGATCACCGTCAGCAACGTTTTCGGAACCGTCTTTGGGACCACCGTTACCTTGACCAACCTATTGCATTCCTCCGAATATAATGTCAATGCGCTCCTGGTTGCCCCCAATGCCAGCGACATCTTGTTCCTCTCGCACGCGGGCACCCCGGCCGTCGGTGTCAATGGTGTCACGTTGACCTTTAGCGACTCTGCGACAAATTCCTTGCCGAACGGTCAGCCCTTTACCAATGGCGTCTATAAACCTGCACCCGGCGTTACGCCGCCAACCTTCCCCTGACGCCAGATGAGCAACTTTAACCCTATCGTCCTTATGCGGAACAATTTCTTGAAAATCGGAGTGCTGCTGGCGATCTCCGGCATCGTTGCTTCCTCGGCCTCGGCGGCACCCACCGGAATGGTCACCCTCGGCGGACATGTGCCTCGGGCCATCTCCAGACTCAACTTGCAGCCCACGGGCGATTTGCCGGCCACCAACGTATTGCACTTGGCTATCGGCCTTCCCTTGCACGATACCGCTGGCCTTTCCAATCTCCTTAGCCAGATTTACGACCCGTCCAGTCCCAACTACCGTCATTTCCTCACGCCGGACCAATTCACCGCCCGCTTCGGACCCACCGAACAGGACTATGCCGCCGTCAGCAATTTCGCCACCGCCAATGGATTGGCTGTTACCGGTCTGCACCGCAGCCGACTCCTCCTGGACGTTGCCGGAAAAGCCTCCGACATCGAAAATGCGTTGCACGTGAAGTTCCATATTTACCGTCATCCCACGGAGAACCGTGACTTTTTTGCGCCCGACACGGAGCCGTCCCTCCCGGCGTCACTACCGGTGCTCCACGTCAGTGGTTTGGATAACTACTCTATTCCGCATCCTCTCCTTCATCCGAAACCCGCCAATCATGTCAGCCCGTCGGCTGGTTCCGGTCCAGGCGGAACTTACATCGGTAGCGACTTCCGCAATGCCTATGTCCCTGGCTCTTCATTGACCGGTTCCGGTCAGAATGTCGCTCTCCTTCAGTTCGATGCTTTCTATCCTTCAGACATTGCCGCCTATGAAAACTTGATTGGCCTTACTGGTCCCGGTCCCCAATTAGTGGTTGTCCCAGTCGATGGCGGCGTGCCAGTCCCCACGCCCATTGGCAATGACGAAGTGTCGTTGGACATCGAAATGATTCTTTCCATGGCGCCGGGCGTTTCCCAAATTTATGTGTATGAAGCTCCCAATCCCAGCCCGTGGGTGGATATTTTAAGCAAAATTGCGGATGATGATGCCGCCAACCAGGTCAGCAGTTCTTGGGGCGGGGGTGAGGAACCAAATCCGTCCGCCGAATTGATTTTTGAACAAATGGCTCTCCAAGGCCAGAGCTTCTTTCAAGCCTCCGGCGATAATGATGCTTATATTGATCCCGACAACCCGATTCCTTTTCCCTCGGATAGTCCGCACATCACCGTGGTCGGCGGCACCACCCTTACCACTGGAACCGGTGGAGCTTATTCCTCCGAAACAGTGTGGAACTGGGGCATCGAATATGGTGATGATGGCATTGGCAGCAGCGGTGGCATCAGTGACAACTTTCCCATCCCCAGTTGGCAGACCAACATCAACATGAGAATGCGCGGCGGTTCCCCAACGGCCAGAAACATTCCTGACGTTGCCCTGACTGCTGACAATGTTTATGTCCTCTATGGCGCCGGCCAGTCCGGTGATTTTGGCGGCACCAGTTGCGCCGCCCCGTTGTGGAACGGCTTCACCGCCTTGGTCAATCAACTGGGGACCGGCATCGGCCACGGCTCGGTCGGTTTCCTGAACCCCGCCCTTTATAACCTCGCCAATTCCGCCAACTATTCCAGCGACTTCAATGATATTACTACGGGCAACAATGAGTGGAGCGGCAGCCCCAATTTCTTTGTCGCCTTACGCGGTTATGACCTCTGCACCGGTCTCGGTACTCCGGGCACCAACCTCATTAATGATCTGGCTGTCTCCGCGAATGGACTCACCCATCTCTCGCCTCCGCCAGCGCCTTATGGGTCCGCCTTCGCCGCTCTCAGCGGTGGCGATCCCAATGGCAATTGGAACGTCTTCATTGTGAACGATTCCTCCGGCGATTCCGGCATGGTTTCCAACGGATGGCATATGACCCTTACCCTTGCTGATCCAGTCGGGTTTGCCGCCGATAATGCCCTCACCATGAGCGCCACCGCCGGTCCGGTGGCGACCAATCAGTATGGCGTTTTTACTTTGAGCATTACCAATTACGGTCCCTCCACCTCCAGCAACGTGGTGGTCAATGACACCCTTCCGGTCGGCGTCACCTTCATTTCCGCCAACGCCACTGCCGGAGTTGCCAACCATGTCGGCGCCTCCGTCACTTGGACTCTCGGCAACCTTACCAATTTCGCTGGCGGGCAGTTACTTATTACCATCCAGCCTCAGTCCAGTGGTAGCTTCCTGAACTCCGCCGTCGTCAGCGCCGAAACTCCCGACCCCAACCCGGACGACGACACCGCCTACGCCACCATCAGTTCCTCCGGTGGAATCCCGTCGCCCTTGCTTTCGGCGATCGGCGCTTCCGCGAAAGGCGGGTTCCAATTCTATGTGGGCGTTCCCGTCGGCGAAACCAATGTCGTTCAAGGCACGACCAACCTGTTGACCGGTCCCTGGACCCCGCTCTATACCAACGTCGGGCCATTCACCTTTACCAATTCCTATTTACCCAACACCCCGGCCATGTTCTTCCGCGACGTCATTTTGCCGTAGCGGCGGGCATCCCTGCCTGCCGTGGAGGGCGGCATCTTGCCGCCCGGAAGTGTTTGATGTTGGGCGTTGAATGTTGGATGTTCCGTCTCCGACCTCCGTCCTCTGCCTTCCGTCCTTTCTGCCATTCAGTCATTGTCAAAAACTCCCGCTTCCACCATAACTGGGCCATGAAACTTTGCGGCTTGACCGGCGGCGTGGGCATGGGCAAATCCACCACCGCCCAATTCCTCCGGGATAAAAACATCCCCACCGTCGATACCGACGAATTGGCCCGCGAACTCGTCCAGCCGGCCCTCCAGGAAATCATCGCCGCCTTCGGCCCTCAAATCATCTCTCCCAACGGCCAATTGCGTCGCGATGAACTCGCTCAAATAATTTTCGCCGACGCTCCCGCGCGTCATAAACTTGAAGCGATCCTCCATCCCCGCATCCGTTCGCGCTGGCTCGCCCAGGCCGATGATTGGAAAACCGCCGGCCAACCCCTCGCTTTCGTCGTCATCCCGCTCCTGTTCGAAACCAAAGCCCAGGCGCACTTCTACAAAATCGTCTGCACCGCCTGTTCACCCAATTCCCAGCGCGAACGCCTCCTCAATCGCGGCTGGCCGCCCCAGCAAGCCCGCCAGCGCATCGCCGCGCAAATGCCCGTGGACGAAAAAATCAGCCGCTCCGATTTCGTCATTTGGACGGAAGGTAATCTGGCCAATCACCGCGCCCAGTTGGATCGCATCCTTGCAAGTTTGTAGCATTCCACAATTTTTCTGCTAAAATACCATCAGATGATACTGACCACGGAAGAACTGCACAGTCTGGCCGGACTGATCCACCAATCGCCCCATACCCTCCTGGGAATGCACTCCCTCGGCCCCAATTCCGGCCTCGTCGTCCGCGCCCTCCTCCCGGATGCCGCCAAAGTCCATGTCCGCCCCGTTCACGAAAAACAGAAACCCGCCTTTGATCTCCTCCGTCTCCCCGATACCGACATCTTTGAAGGCGTCACCACCGCCACCGACAAGGTGTATGCCTACGATTTGGTCGTGACCACCCGGGACGGCCAAACCCGCTCAACCCGCGACCCTTATTCCTTCCTGCCCACGCTCGGCGAAGCCGATTTATTCCTGTTTGGAAAAGGCGATGAGCGGAAGATTTTTGAAAAATTGGGAGCGCAATTGCGCGTCATCGACGGCGTGCCCGGAACCAGCTTTGCCGTTTGGGCACCCAACGCCCAAAGAATCAGCGTTGTCGGCGACTTTAATCAATGGGATGGGCGCTTCCATTCCATGCGCTTGCTGGGCGCCTCCGGGGTTTGGGAAATTTTTATTCCCGGCGTGGGGCAGGGGACGCATTACAAATTCGAGATTCGCGACGCCCATGGCCAGATCAGCCTCAAAACCGACCCCTTCGGCTTTTTCTTTGAAGTGCCCCCCAAAAACGCCGCCATCGTCTGGGACACCTCCAAATTCAAATGGAACGACGATGCCTGGATGAAAAATCGCCGCGAGCGCGACGCCCTGCGCTCGCCCATGAGCATCTACGAAGTCCATATCGGCTCCTGGCGCAAAAAAACCGCCACTGAATCCTGGAGCTACCGCGAACTCGCCGAACCCCTCGTCCTTTATGTCAAACGCATGGGCTTCACCCACGTCGAGTTTCTGCCCGTCGCCGAACACGCCTTCTTCCCCTCCTGGGGCTACCAGATCACCGGCTTCTACGCCCCCACCAGCCGTTACGGTGCGCCCGAAGACCTCCAGTACCTCATCAATGCTCTCCATGAAGCCGGCATCGGTGTCATCATTGACTGGGTGCCCGCTCATTTTCCCCGCGACGAATGGGCCTTGGCCAAATTTGACGGCACCGCTCTCTTTGAGCACGAAGACCCCCGCCGCGGCGCCCATCGCGATTGGGGTACGTTGATTTTTAATTACGGACGGCATGAAGTTTCCAACTTTCTCATCGCCAACGCCCTGTACTGGTGCGGACGATTCCACATCGACGGCCTCCGCGTCGATGCCGTCGCCTCGATGCTTTACCTCGACTATTCGCGCCAGCCGGGCGACTGGCTTCCCAACCAATACGGTGGCCGTGAAAATATCGAGGCGATTAATTTCTTGCGCAATCTGAACCATATTTCCCACGTCGAATTTCCCGGCCTCATCACCATCGCCGAAGAATCCACCGCCTGGCCGCAGGTGACCCGCCCGCCCCACCTCGGCGGCCTGGGATTTTCCTTCAAATGGAATATGGGCTGGATGCACGACACGCTGAACTATTTCAGCCTGGACCCGGTGTATCGCAAGTATCACCAGAACGATTTGACCTTCGCGATGCTCTATCATTTTCACGAAAATTTTATTTTGCCGTTGTCGCATGATGAGGTCGTTCATGGCAAAGGCTCCCTGCACCGGCGGATGCCCGGGGATGATTGGCAGAAATTCGCCAACCTCCGGACCTTGCTGGGCTATCAATGGCTTTTTCCCGGAAAAAAATTGCTGTTCATGGGCGGCGAATTTGCCCAAACCCACGAGTGGAATGAAAACGGCCAGCTCGACTGGTGGTTGCTCGACGCCGGCCCTTACCATCGCGGTTTGCAAAAATTCGTGGAGGACTTGAATCAACTTTATGCCAAATCTCCTTCGCTCTGGCAGGCCGATTACGACCACAACGGCTTTTATTGGATCGATTGCGCCGACAATGAGAACAGCGTCCTTTCCTTCGTCCGCCAAAAAAACGACGGGACGGTTCCCATCGCCGTCATCTTGAATTTAACCCCCGTCAATCGGCCCAGTTATCGTGTCGGCCTGCCGCGGCCCGGTAAATGGAAGGAAATTTTAAACAGCGACGCGGGGATTTATGGCGGCGGCAACAAGGGAAATTTCGGAGCGGTCTTCGCGCACGAACACAAATGGCACAACCAGAATTTTTCCGCCGAGGTTTATTTGCCGCCGATGAGCGTGGTCGCGTTCACACCGGAAATTTAGCTTCCTAATGCGGCGGAAAATACTCCAACTTTGGCGGCGCGCCGGCGCGGCTGTCCGGCACAAAATCGGCCGTCAGCCAATGAAGCGTAAACGTCGTCTTGCCGGCTAGGGCGAGCGCTTCCAGCATTTCCCAGTCGGTTAAATTAGCGGCGGCAAAGCTGTGCCGGTAAAAATGCCATGAATCAGGCGAGCCTCTTCGCGGGCGCAGCCACACGTCCATGTGTTTGCCCAATGCTCCCACCACCCCGTCCCAATCCGTGTCATTGAAAACAATCCGTCCCGGGACCACGGCTCGCCGCAACTTGGCCGCCGTCGATTCGTTTTTGATATTGCCGATGATCTCCAGCGAATCCTCGGTCGTGTGCAAAATGAGGAACGGCGGATGGAAATCCGCCTGGATATAAGTCTGGTTCGTCAGCGCCCCGATTGCTTCCAACAGGGTCGGGTTGGCCATGGCGAGCGAGGCGTGGGCGCGCCGGAAAAAGTACAGTTCGTCGGTGGCGCCGGGCATGAAAATCAGGGCCTTGACCGTGTCATTGGACTGGAACGAATCGAGCAACAGTGGCACGCAATTGGTGCGGTTCAATTCCGTCGCTGGCGCCACCAGTGGCATCCGGCTCAACGCCGCTTGCCAGTCCTGCCCAAAAACACTGCCATGCACGCATAAAGCGCCGGTCAAGATGAGAAGTCGAAGCAGTTTCATAAAGCAAGCTGTGCCATCCGTTCCTGCACCTGATTGTTCCACCGGTTAAAATAGCCGAACCGCCGGTAAAGTTCCTCCAGCGCCGGCAAAACCTGTTGCCTCGCTCCGGGCTCGGAACCAAGCCAGACCGCATCCAGCGCTTTCAGATTATCGTCCAATTCTCCATGCCAAACGCCAAGTTTATTCTTCAGCGCCTGGAGCCGTTCAATCCATTCCTGGCCGCGCTCGAACCATTGCACCGCCAGCATAGGCGACGCGTTTTGCGCCTTCTCTTTCAGAAAACCATCGGCGCTGTTGCAAACCGTTGCCACCTCAGCGAACAGGTCCGCCAGCTTGTCCGGGATTTGTTGGATCTCCCGTGGACGGGTGCCCATTTCCAATTCCAGCAGATGCAGCAGGCGCGACTTCGGTTCCATCAGGCACTTATACGCGGCGTTCATTTCCGAGAATGTCCTGGTCGCCGCTGTCTTTTCGGATTCGTTGGCCGCGTTCGCTTTATCGGGATGCAGGCTGCCTGAGAACACGAGAAATTTTTGCTTGAGCGGCTCGGGATCCAGCCAGGGGCGGCGCGGTACGGCGAACAGGGCGAAATAATCCGTCACGCGCTGAAACTTTCACCGCAGGAACAGGTCGTGGCGGCGTTGGGATTCTTGACCTTGAAACCGCCGTCAAGCGCATCCAGATAATCCAGTTCGCTGCCAGTCACATACAAGGCGCTCTTGGGGTCCACCACCACACGCACGCCGCCGCTTTCCACCAGGATGTCCCGGTTGGCGGGAGCGTCTTGCAAATCCATTTTATATTGCAGTCCCGAACAGCCGCCGCCCACCACGGCCACCCGCAGCACGCCGTTGGGACGTCCCTGCTTTGTCAGCAGGGACGACACCTTTTGCGCGGCACCCGATGTTAGTTTGACCAATCGCTCGTCACCCACCCGAAAGGTCGGTTGCGCGGAATTTGGCCTGGCGATGTTCGCAATCATTATTAAGCAGAAGCAAGTTAACTGGCGAAAACACCCCCGTCAATGTTATGAATGAAATTTGCCGCCCCTCACAGAACGTCAAATTTTTTCAGGAACTGCTTTATCTCAATTTCCGAGGCGATCAACTGCCGCAGCCTTTTGATATTCGACTCCACTTTCTCCACATAAACATTCGGGCCGTCCGGAAACGGGTCGCTGAGATACCGGTGCTGTCCGCCAAACTCGCGGTCGAGTTTGGGTTTCACGTAGTGCTCCCAGAAATCCGGCGTTTTGCGCAGCAAATCCCTGGCGCTGGAAAACATGTTCACCACGTTGTTCTTCTGCGGAGTAAAACGCGCGGCTTCCGCAAACTCGGAGTACAGGACCGGCAGTTTTTCGACATAATCTTCCGCCGCCATTTGCCCGACTAAATCCGCCGCCCCCAGGCACAGGCCGGTGATTCGCTCGGCATCGCTTTGAAACGGGATCACTTTCAACAAAGAATCCACGCCGGTGCAGCAAATCATGTTTTGAACGGCGATGATCTCGCGCGCGCCAAAATGGTTTTGGGTGAGCAGTCCGGCGGCAAAATCCGCGCTCCGCGCCACATGCACCACCGTATATTTCGCGCCAGTACCCTCGTTATCGCCGGCCTTTTTCAAATAACCGGTATCGTGCAGGAGAATCGCCAGCAAACCCAATTCAGTGATGCGCTGCGGCAATACCAGGGACGCCTTGGCCAAAAATCGTCCGCGCAGGATTCGCGCCATGCACAAAGTGCCTTGCATCGTATGTTCCAGGTCATGATAACGCGCGTCAATCGCCTGATAGCCCGGATATTTGCCCTCAAAGGCGTCCGTCGTCCATTGAAAGGCGCGGGGAATAAAAGTTGGGTCTCCGTTTGGAAACAGGGCCAAATATGTCGCTTGTACCTCTTGAGCGACAGCGGCGGGGTCCTTCGTCGAGATTTGCTGGTTCATTCAAAAGCCCGCTGGCAACGGGGCGGAGGCTAAGAAATCCATTTTCGTGGCGCAAGCGGTATTTGGGCTTGTGTATCTGGACGCCGACCGGCTCATGAAATCCCGTCCACCAATTATCAGAATCGCTCCACTCAGCTTCATTGATGTCTTCCTGACTCAGAAAGTGTGACGCTGCCTAACGATGATTTGTTAACATCACCATTTTACTCTGTCAACAACGGCGTCAGCCGTGGGTCCATGCCATGAGGGTAGGGCAGGGGACCCTGGCTGTTGGTTGCCGCCCCGAAAGCTTTCGGGGTTGGTGCTTTCCCCTCTGCCTTCTTCATTGACTCATTATCCTTTTTGCTGAACCATCGCCGCTTAAGGACAATTTCATTTAGCCAATTGACTTTGAGGAATCCAAGTTCAAAGCGCCGCCGCAATATCATCTTTTCGATTATTGCGCTCTTCCTCCTTTACACCGTCGCCGGGTTCCTGATTCTGCCCCCCATTGTCCGCGTGGTTGCCGTCAAGGAATTGTCCAAGCAGTTGGGACGAAACGTTTCCATTCAAACCGTCCGGCTCAATCCCTACGCCTTTTCCGCCACTGTTCGCGGATTCGCCATAAAGGAAAAGGACGGCACCCCGTTTGTTTCCTGGGACGGAGTGTACGTCAATTTTAAATTCTGGTCCCTCTTCAGCCACGCCTGGGTCGTGCAGGAAATCAACGTCGTCAAACCCTCCGCCCGCGTCGCCCGGAATGCCGATGGCTCCTTCAATTTCTCCGATATCCTCACGAAATTCTCCACGAATTCCGCTCCCGTTAAATCCGCGTCCAAACCTGCCGCCCCGGCCAAACCGCTGGCCGTTGTCTTTGAAAAAATCCGCGTGTCCGACGCCAGCCTCGACGTTGAGAACCGCCAGCTCTACACCGCCGCGCCCGCCGCCGCCAACCCGTCGGCGAACCTGGTCTCCCCCACACTGGCCCCGAACATTTTGGTCCTCCAATCGCTGACCAATCTGTTCGCGCTCCTGGCCGGGAGCACGAATCAATTGAGCGGCACCCTCCAGAACCTGGAGGTCTCCAACTGCGCCGTCCATTTCGTGGATTCGGGAAATTCCCGCCCCGCCAGATTGGATTTGAGTGAAATCATGCTCGACGCGACCAATCTTTCGAATGTTCCCGGCACCAACGAAACGGTGCATCTGTCCTTGCGCTGGAACCAGAGCGGCTCCGTCAATGTCGATGCCACGGCCTCGCTTCAGCCGCCGACGCTGAACCTTGACTTCAACCTGCGCCAGCTTGACCTCGGCACGCTCGATCCGTATCTGGAACCGAAGCTCAGCCTGTTCATTCTCAGCAGCCGGGTGAATCTGGGCGGCACGGTGCGTTTGCAAACGCCTCCGAACCAGTTGCCGCAGGTGGAGTTTAAGGGCGACCTCCTGCTCGACGGGTTCCGCACGGTGGACGGCGTGATGGCTGAAGATTTGGTGAAATGGGGTTCCATCGGGTATCAGGGCATCGACGTGACGTTGAACCCGGAAGCCGTGTCATTGCAAAAACTGGTCGTCAGCGATCCCTACGAGCGCATCGTCATCGAAACCAACCAGACCATCAACCTGTTCAACGCCCTGCGCCTTCCCAGCCCGCTCCTCACCGTCACAAATGCACCCGGCAAAGTGGCCGCGGCCAAACCCGCCTCGAATCCGCCCAATTCCGCCGCCAGTGAAGCCTCTCCATTGCCGCCGGTCTCTCTTGGCGAAATTGTGCTGACCAACGAAACCGTCCACTTCACTGACCGCTCCATCACTCCCAATGTTGATGTGGAAGTCGAACAGGTACACGGGACCATTTCAAGAATTTCCGCGGGCCAGCCGGCCACCATCAATCTTCACGCCATCATCGAAGGAATCGGTTCGGCCGACATTACCGGGACCGTCAATCCCTTCAGCGATACCGCCACCAACACCATTAAAATCCTTGTCAAAGACGTCGATCTCACCTCCGTCAGCCCCTATTCGGGAAAATTCGCCGGATACGGCATCGCCGAGGGCAAATTGAACCTCGACCTCGAATACCAGCTTGTCGGGAAAAAATTGGACGCCAAAAATGTCATCGTCCTCGACCAATTCACTTTTGGCGACCCGGTGAACAGCCCCCAGGCCACGCATTTGCCGGTGCGCCTGGCGATTGCCATTCTCAAAGACCGCCAGGGAAAAATCGTGCTGGATGTCCCCGTCCAAGGCCGGTTGGACGACCCCAAATTCCGGATCGGCAAGGTCGTGCAGCGCGCCATCCTGAACATTCTTGAAAAAGTCGCCACCTCGCCGTTTTCGTTGCTCGGCGCGGCCTTTGGCGGCGGCGGCGAAGAATTAAGCTATGACGAATTCGACGTTGGCAGCGCCCAGTTGACGCCTGCCGACATCAAAAAACTGGATGTCCTGGCCAAGGCGATGTACGACCGGCCCGGCCTGCAATTGGATATCACCGGCGGAGTGGACCCGGATGGCGACCGTGAGGGCCTGCAACGCGCCGCGCTCGACCGCCAGATTCGCGCCCTGGCCTGGATGAAACTGCGCAAGGCCGACCAGGAAACCAATTCGGTTGACCAGTTGGTCATTTCGCCCGACGAACGCCAGCAATGGATCAAGACTTTGTACGCACAGGCCGTGACTGACGACAAAATCACTCCGGAATTGC
This sequence comes from Limisphaerales bacterium, assembly GCA_052140285.1. GTDB lineage: Bacteria > Verrucomicrobiota > Verrucomicrobiia > Limisphaerales > UBA11358 > UBA11358. The sequence continues at coordinate 28,225 of JBKQUF010000135.1, forward strand.
TGGCCGCCAACACTAATCTGGCCGCTTTCGTCGCCAGTGCTTTGCCCAAAAAGGTATTGAAAGGCGACGCCATGCTCATGACCTCTTATAAAAATAGTTCGCAGTCCCAGACCAATATTTTTCACACCCATCTCGTTCCGCCGCCCGACCCGATGGAAGCCGTCCTGCTGGCCACCATTCCCATCGATGACAACGACCTTCAAGCGCTGGCGGCAAGCCGCGCCGGGACGGTTGAACGTTATCTGGCGCAGACCGGCAAAGTCGAATCCTCCCGGCTCTTTTTGAAAAACGGCGCCGTCCAAAGTCTGCGCCGCGACGGCAGCCGGGTCTGGCTCCAGTTCCGTTGACCGTCACTTCCGGCAGGGCGGGCGCCCCCGCGAGCCGTGACTGGCCGCGGCCCGGCAAAGGCTTTCCGGCAGCGCGGTTAATTCGCTCTCCGTGCCGTCGGGTTTCCAGACCACGCGGCCATCGTCAAGCATTTTAACAATTTCGCCGCACAACGAACCTCGCAGCGTTTTCACACGGTCGCCCGGTTTCCAATCGGCGGTTTCAGAAAGCGATTCGACGGCATCAATCATCAATTGCTGGTCCAAAACACCTGTAATGAAGTGGGCAACGGCGCCCGCCGGTGGCAGGATTTGAGAAACTGGAAAGTTTCCAGCAGAGTCAATTCGGAAGCGCGGCGCTTTTCCCATTCTTCCGCAACCGCTGCGTGAGTTTCCGGGTTAGCGCCTCGCCGCGCACGGCCTCGTTCGCAGAGTCCGTCATGGATCTGGGTGACAGATGACCAGTCCCAGTTTTGGAGAAACTTGGCTCGGCTTTGTAACGGTGTTGGTTCACCGCGGCTTCTTCGAGAATGTCCGCCGCTGTCAGGTGCTCCAGCAGGTCCAATCGCAGTTTCATCGCTCATAACTTAACAGGGTTTCAGTCCGTCTGCAACTGTGATGGCCGAGTCTATGCTGGCAACGGTTTTGCGCCAATGACTTAATGAGTCAGGCCATCTAGCCTAACTTCCTCGGAGATTTTCAAAAAGGCCAGTAAAACCGGCGGTTTCCGGTTTTTGTCTGGCTACAAAGCCCATTGCGGCACAGTGGCGAAAAGTTTGATCAGGCCCAGTTTTTCCAGC
>JBKQUF010000136.1:0-15482 GCA_052140285.1 Limisphaerales bacterium
GGGCGCATCCGCGCACTGCCCCGTAGCGCAGGTTTCCAAACCTGCTGTATCGCCGATTTCCAAATCGGCAGAACGTCTGAATAGCGGGCACGTTGAATGGTCGGACGGCAAGCGGGTTGGGAAACCCGTCCACCCTCCGCAGTGCTACGGAGGACGGGCGATACAGCCGACTTTGAAGCCGGCGCTCCAGGGGCAGTGTCAAGATGCGCCCCCGAGCGCCCCTCAAGCCTGCCCTGGCGGGCCGGACCGGAACAGGGAGGGGAAATGAGAAAGCCGGACCCGGAAATTGATTGCGCCCTGGCGGTGCTGTCCACGTTGGTGTCCCCGGGCGAGCGGCTGAGCGTGCGGACGATTGCGGAGATTTGCGGCTGTTCGCAAACGGCCATTCATCTGATTGAACAGGGCGCGCTCCGGAAGCTCCGCCGGCAGTTGCGCCGAAAATTGGGAATGAGTTACGTGGAGTTCTGGGATAACAAGGCGTTGAAGCTGTAAGTGGGGAAAGGAAGAAGGAAGAACGGCGCCGGGTCGCCGCGGGCGCATCTCAGTTTTTAATCACGGAACATGTCGCCCCTGACGAGGCTTTCCGTTCTTTTTTTGGCGGTTTCTACAAAGATTTCGCCGCTAACGGGGCTGGCAGACATGCTGTATGAACAGCCACGCCATGCGTTTTCAGCGCCGTAGGCGCGGCATATTTGTAGCCAACCTCCAACAATGGACGCGCATCGCGGCCATGAACCCCAAATTTTCCCAAGTCCGCCGATTGTGACTTCCCTCTCCCCTCAACGGGGAGAGGGATTGAGGGTGAGGGGTGAGAAGGATCTCCGCCCGCCCTTCTTGTCCCCTGAGGTTCATGGAGAGAAAAAGAGCCGCAACCCTCAAACCCCGTCAGGGGCGGCATATCCTGCCATTTATCGCCAAAAACTGAGATGCGCCGGGTCCCCGCAACACGAAAAAAATTAGTCTGGCAATTTGGGGGCAAGGTCCTATCCTCGCGCCATGATCGCTGATGCGACTCCAGCGGCGGTTTCCGGGCTGCCTTTTGGCTGGTTCGACCTGGTCTTCCTGGTCCTTCTTGCCTGGGGACTTTTTCGCGGCCGTCACAATGGCATGACCAAGGAACTGCTCCCGTTGTTGCAATGGCTGGCGATCCTTTTTATCTGCGGATTGGCTTGTCCGATTTTGGGACCGATCTTGATGGTGCAGTTGAAGGTGTCGCGGATGTGGGGCTTTCTGGCGGCGTATGCGGCGGTGATGCTGGCCATCCTCATCCCCTTTTCAATGCTCAAGCACCGGTACACGAAGGACCTGGCCACGAGCGATGTTTTCAAGAGCAGCGAGTATTATCTGGGGATGATCGCGGGCATGGTGAAATGGTTCTGCATCGTTCTGGTGGGGATGGCGCTGCTGAATGCGCCAGTCTACACGAAAGCCGATATTGCCGCGCACGAGGCCTATGTGCATCAGGTGTACGGCGGGGGGCAAGCCGGGTACAGCGGCGACTTTTTCCCGACCGTGCAAACGATCCAGCAGTTCGTCTTGAAGAACTCGGCCTCGGGCACCTGGGTCCGGACCCAGCCTTTCCTGAGCAGGTTGTTGATCAATACCCAGGAGCCGGGAATGCCGGTGGCGGACGAACCCGCGAAGCCCCAGCCGGTCATGATGATCGGCAACAAATCGCTCCAGTAGATGGCCCACTGATGCGATGGCCGGAATTTCCCCCGCAACTCTCGAACGCATTCGCGGCGCCAGTGACATCGTGGATGTGATCGGCTCCTATCTGCCGTTGAAAAAGGCGGGCGGAAATTTCACGGCGCTCTGCCCGTTTCACAAGGAGAAAACCCCCAGCTTCAACGTCAATCCACACAAGCAAATTTTTCATTGTTTCGGCTGCCACAAGGGCGGCGATGTGTTTGCCTTCGTCAAGGAATACGAGAACATCGGGTTCGTCGATGCCGTCCGGCGGCTGGCCGAGCGCGCCAAAATACCCCTGGATTTCGAGAATGACCCCGCGGCCCGGGAATCGCGCCACGTCAAGGACCAGTTGCTGGAGGTCCACGAAAAAATCACGCAACGCTGGCAGAACTGTTTGTTGAACGAAAGCGCCGGCCAGCTCGCGCGCGACTATCTGGCCAGACGCGGCGTCAGCGCCGAAGCCATCAAACTGTTCCGGCTCGGCGCGGCCCCGGAGAGCTGGGACGACACCGTGAACTGGGCGAGGAGCAAGGGTTATGATTCGGAGTTGGTGGAAAAGGCCGGGCTGATTTTGCGCAAGGAGGGCGGCGATCATTTTTACGACCGCTTTCGCGGGCGGTTGATTTTTCCGATTTGCGATGAGCAAGGCCGGGTGGTGGGGTTCAGCGGTCGGGTGCTGGCCGGGGAGGAAAAAACGGCGAAGTATGTCAATTCACCCGAGACGCCGATTTTTACGAAGAGCAAAATTTTCTTTGGCCTGGACAAATCCAAGCGCGCGATCCTGGACGCCGGGACGGCGATCATCTGCGAAGGCCAGCTTGACTTGATCGCCTGTTTCATGGCCGGCGTGCAAAACGTCGTGGCGCCGCAGGGAACGGCGTTCACCGACCATCACGCGCGGATTCTCAAGCGCTACGCCGATGAGGTCGTCCTCTGCTTCGACTCGGATGAGGCGGGCCAGAATGCCGCCGTGCGGTCGCTCGACCATCTGCTTGCCTCCGGCCTGGCCGTGCGCGTGGCCGTGGTCCCCGCGCCGCATGATCCGGACAGTTTCATCAAGGATTTCGGAGGCCAAAAATTTCAGGAACTCATCCAAAAGGCGGAGGGATTTTTTGATTATTATCTGGACCGGCTTTGCCAACAAAACGACACGGGCACGGACAAGGGCCGCGCCGCCGTTTCGCAGGCCATGGCCGAGGCCGTCCAAAAGACCGGCAACGCCGTGCTGGTGGACATTCATGCGCAGAAAACGGCGTTGCGGCTGGGCGTTTCCATCCAGGCCGTGCGCGCTGAATTTAAAAAAATTCCCGGCCTCCATCGGGCGGCGGCGGACGATGAGGCATTCGAGAGCGCCGAAGAAACACCGGCCTCGCGCCCTCCGCCGACGGAATTCCATTTGCTCAAGCTGATCCTGTTGCATGACGATTTGGTGGCGTGGGCGGCGTTGCATTTGGAGGTGAATTGGGTCTCCCATCCGGTGGTGCGGCAGGTGGTGGAACGGCGTTTGGCGGCGCAAAAAAATGAAACGTGGAAAAATCTCGCGGCGTTTTTGGACGAATCTGATTCGCCGGAAATGCGGAGTCTGGTCACCGAAGCCGCCACGGAGGAGCGTCCGATGCCCAATCCGGAAACGCAGATGGCCGATGTGGTCCTGAAGCTGCGCAATCAGTTTATCGACCGGCAGATCGCCGCGCTGATGCAGCAGATGTCACAACCCGGAATTTCCGAAGACAAAGGGGTGGAAATGCTGCGTGCGCAACAGAATTTGAAGGCAAAGAAGAAGGCGCCTCTGGAATAGAGGGAGGGAGATCTATGAACCGCCAATAACAAAAGGTGGTTCCCCGATGCATATAATGGGTACCGTATCTAACGCATATTTGGGTTGTCGCGGAGCGACTCCGGATATTAGACACTTCGTGTCTGGTAAAACCGGGACTTTATAATCAGTCTGAAAAGAGCGTCTCAAATCCAGCAGCCCGAAAGTGCCCATCGTTGGTGAAGGCTTTCGATATTCCCAAGCGTCGCATGATCATGAACGAAACATGATCCACGATGCCGGCTTTATCAGCTTCGCCGCGTTCGTAGGCCAGCCATGCCCCCTGCCAGTCTTCAATGGTCGGCGCGATTAGACGATGACTTATCTCCATCTGCTTGCGCAACCGGCTGACTGCGGAACGATATGGCCTTCGGGCGGCGGCGTTGCCGCATTCGAGCAAGACAAAACTGCTTGTGACCAAATCCGCCCGCCCCGCCAGCAATTTCGAAAGGGACGCCTTTGACGCACCATGCCACTGGTCGCTATTATCCCAAACAGCCAGGAGACCAACAGTGTCCAAGAACACCGTCATGGCTGGTGTTCATTATGGCTGGCGGCCACGTTGTGTTCGCCGGATTCGTAGCGTTCCGCCAAAATGTCGTAAATGCCGTCCAGATGTCCGTTATGAGGTTCGTCGCGCGTCACCGGCCGCGGCTCAAACTCAACCTCTGTTTGTTCCGGAAGTTCGACTGATTCCAGCGGTCGGAACACGCCGCTTTCATAGACCGCATGAATCGTCTTCATGCGTTATTTTTACCATATTGCTGGCGGAGATGCCAGTTTCTTCTCCTCGGAAGAAACATCGGAGGGTTCATTCATCTAATAGACGCACGCCAATTCCAGGACCTGCCCGCAGGAGCATTGGACGCGAATGGCGGTAACCCGGCTGCCATCGCGTTGCAGGGTGACGCGGGGTTCGCAGGGGGCGCCGCCGGGTTTGGCCGCGTTGTGGCCGAGCGCCTGAAAGGGCCGCGCGCCATCGGCCTGGCTGACAATCGAGACGCGAAAGTCGGACCGGCCCTGGTTGGAGGGCACGGATTTATTGAGCGGCACAAAAGGTTCGTTCATGGCGGATTTTGCGAGGTATCCACGGTGCTGACGACATTGGTGTCGCCCGGCGTTTCGGATTCGTCGAGATTTTCAACTTTCAAGAGCACGGTGACGCGGCGGTTGGATTCGGCGTCGGAGGCCAGGCCGGGCATGGGCTGGGTATCGGCAAAGCCGGACACTTTGTAAATCTGGTCGGAGGTCACGCCGCTATCGACCAATTGGCGGCGGGCGGCGTTGGCGCGCTCGGTCGAGAGGTCCCATTTATTGAGGCTTTCCGCATCGGCATCCGGCTTGGTCTCGGTATGGCCTTCCAGTTCGATGCGAAAGGTCTGGAAACGGGCGATTTCCCAGGCGAGAGTGGAAAAGACCCAACTGCCATAGGGCGTAAATTTGGAGGTGCCGGGTTCAAAAATGGGTTTTTGGGAATGATCGAAGACATTGATGCGGACGCCGTCGGGGGTGAGTTCGATCTGGACGCTTTGTTCGAGCTCCTGGCTTTGCTGGAGCATTTTGGCGATGTCCTCGGTGACTTTGCGCAACATCTGCATTTCAACGGCGGTGACGGATTCAAAACTTCCCTTGGTTTTGTTCTGGGCGGTGGTGTCCTTGCTGGGAAGAATGCCGGTCGATTCCTTGTTGACGGCGGAGAAGGGATTGCGAAAGGCGCGTTCGACGGCTTCCTTGATCTTCTTGTCCTGGGCGGTGAGCCAGAGGAGAAGGAACAAGGCCATCATGGCGGTGACAAAGTCGGCGTAGGCGGTTTTCCAGGCGCCGCCGTGATGTTGATGGCGTTTGCTCATGGCGCATCAACCCTTGGCGCCGGTGCCTTTCAACGGCTTGAGCATTTCCTCCAATTCATCGCCGGTAGGGCGCAATTCGCTGCTGAGGCCGCGGCGCCCGAGCTCGACGGCGGTGACAGGGGCCATGCCGCTGGCGAAGCCGATGACGCAGGCGGCGATGCAGCGGGTGAAATCGAGTTCGGCGGCGCCGTTAAATTCGAGGTTGACGGCGAGGGGATTGACGAAGCCGTAGGCGAGGAGGATGCCGAGGAAGGTGCCGACGAGGGCGGCGGCAACGTTGGTGCCAATCTGCTCGATGGGGCCGTTGATGGAGGCCATGGTGACGACAATGCCGAGGACGGCGGCGACAATGCCGAAGCCGGGCATGGAATCGCCAATGCGGGTGAGGACGTTGACGGGACCGTAATTGTCAGTCTCGCGGCGCTCGATTTCGGCGTCCAGGAGGAGGCGCAACTGGTCGGGTTTGATTTTGCCGTCGATGATGGGGCGGAGGCTGCTGCAAAGGAATTCGACGGCGCCTTTGTTGGCGGCAAAAAGGGGGTATTTGGAGAAGATGGGGCTGGTGGCGGGGTCGTAGATGTGTTCCTCGAGCGCGATCATGCCGTTGCGGCGTCCGAGGAGAAACAGTTCGTAGAGAACCATGAGCAATTCATCGTAGGCGGCGCGGTTGTAAGGAGTGCCCTTGAGGGCGCGGAGCATTCCCCTGGCCATGTCCATGAGGACTTTGCGGGGAGACATCACGATGAGGGCGCCCGCGCCGCCGCCGCCGATAATGAGCAGTTCGTGCGGATGCATGAGCCAAACCAGCTCGCCGCCGCCGAGCTTGAACCCGCCAATTATCGAAAACGTGACGATCAGGATGCCAACGACGATGATCATGACGGCGACGTTTTCCTTTTCTGTCCAGTCATGCCGTTTTCAACGCGTTGGAGATAGGAGCGGATGGAGAGGACCGCCTGGGAATGGATCTGGCAGATGCGCGACTCGGTGAGGCCAAAAACCTCGGCGATTTCGCGCAGGTGCAAATCCTCGCCGTAGTAAAGGGCGAGGACTTTGCGCTGGATTTCGGGGAGTTGCTTGAGGCGCTCGTAAATCATCTTCTTAAGCTCGGACTGGGAAACTTTTTCGAGGGTGCTGGTTTCGTTGGGATCGGCCACGACATCATAGAGGCTGCCCGAATCGTCGCTCTCGGAGGAACACACGGCATCGAGGCAGAGGAATTGCGCGGGGCGGACTTCATCGAGGAGATCGTGATATTCGTTGAGGGAAATCTTCATGGCGGCGGCCATCTCTTCATCGCGCGGGACGCGGCCGAGGCGCTGTTCGAGGGTGTTCACGACATCCTGGATTTTTCGGGATTTTTCGTGGATAGTGCGGGGCACCCAATCCATTTTGCGAAGTTCATCGAGCATGGCGCCGCGGATGCGAAGGCGCGCGTAGGTTTCAAAGGAGGTGCCGGAGGCGGGATCGTAATTGCGGAGGGATTGGAGGAGGCCGATGAGGCCGGCGCTATGCAGGTCGTCGCGATCCACGTGGTCCGGGAGAGTCATGGCGAGCCGCCCGACGGCGTAGCGGACGAGAGGAAGATAACGTTCGACGAGGGCGTTTTCCGTCTGGGTATTGGCGTCCTTCTGGTAATGGCGCCAGAGCTCCTGGGGGTTGGGACGGAATTCCTTGCGCTCGACGGCTTCTTCGGGTTCACAACTGGTGGTGCTCATAATTTATTTTTTTGCGGGTGAGGCGGGGGCCGGGGTTGGGGCATTGCGGCGGGCGCGGCGCTGTTCCAGCGAATCGCGGAGGCCTTGAACCCAGATGCGTCCCCACCAACGGGTGAGGAAGCAGGCCGCGAAGGCGGCGGCGCTGGCGCGCCAGAGGGTGGAGGGCCAGGGACTGTTGGCGGCCAGGCCGAAACCCGCCCCAACCAGGAATCCGACAATGGCCCCAAGGACAACTAAAGCTTTCATTCAGTCCCTGTTTAGCAACCTCTCTGCCATTCAAATAAAATGCTTTAGTGACGGGGCAAATCCGCCGAATTAAAGGGATTTCGAGGGCAGCAGGAGTTCGGGGGTGGCCATTCGGAATTCACCGGGAATTTTTTGCCCCGCTCCCAGAAAGCGGAGGCTGCAATTTGTGCCGAATACCAAATTCCACAGTTTTATCCGCCGGGTCTCTTCGTCGAGGTGGGTAAAGATGAAATCTTCCGGCCCGCACAGTTCAAAGGCGCGCCATTGGGCAAGCAAAACGGTGGTTTCATAGGCGGCGTTCAAAACCAAATGCACCAGGGGCGACGGGAGGGTGGATAACTGCTCCCGCAAGGCCGCCAGGGCGATGGGGTCGTTGATTTCGACGCCGGGCAAGTCGATAAACCAGAGTTCCGCCTCGTTGGGCGGCGGGGACCAGAATCGTTCGAGGGGAACACCGAGAGTTTCACAGTGGATGGTGAGATACTCGGAGGTGTTGGCGGTGCTGCCATCCAGGCGCCAGACCCGCGCCGCGCGTTCTTCCAGCAGGGTCACAATCGTCAGCCATTTGCACAGGGCGGTGGTTTTGCCGGAACCGGGCGGGCCGATGAAGACATGGGGCCGGGCGGGACCTTGGTCGAGCGGCGGAGGGGTGAGCCAGCAACGCGTCAGGGCTTCGTTAACGAGGCTCCATTCCTCTTCCGGCGAATCCGGCACCGGGCCGCAGGCGTTGTGCAGCAGGCTTTGGAGGCGTTCGGCGTTTCGCGGAAGCAGGCCCATGGATTCAAGCCAGGCAACGCTGCGCCAGCGGTCGGCATCGGTAATGCCAGGGTCGGCCATCAAATTTTCCGCCGGCGAAAATTTTTGGGCCCGGGGGGCGGATGTTTTGTCGGGGACGCCCGCCGTGACTTCAATCTGCCCCTTTTTACGAAGGAATTTTCCGAGGCCGGCCGCGGGCAACTGGCGGACACTGACGACGATGGCATCGGGACCCAGGCGGCGATGGACTTCGGCAAGGGCGTCGGCGGCGTTGTCGGCGGTGAAACTGATGAGTTTCATTCCAGTCCCGGGATCACGGCGCTGTTCTGGATATGGACGCGGGCGGGAACTTCCGCGTAGGACAGGACCGCGAGGTCGTTGAAGGTGTTCTCAAAAAAGCGGCGGAAGGCGAGGCGCAATTGCGGGGCGCAGAGGATGACGGGTTGGTGACCGCCGGCGAGCATTTGCTGGACGAACTTGGAGAGCGATTCGATGACATGCCGCGCCAGGCGCGGTTCGACGACCAACGCGGTTTCGCCGGGCGATTGCCGGACGCCCTGAGTAAGCTGATGTTCGAGCTTGGGATCGATGGTGATGGCGCGAAGCTGGCCGTTGTTGGTCTGATAGGGCTTGATGATTTGCGGGCCGAGGGCGCGCCGGGCGTATTCGGAAAGCTCGTCGGGATTCTTGGTGAAGGAGGCGCAATCGCCGACTTTCTCCAAAATACCGGCGAGGTTGCGGATGGAAATGCCCTCGGACAGGAGATTTTGCAGCACACGCTGGATTTGGCCGATGGTCAACTGGCCGGGCACGAGTTCGTTGACGACGGCGGGATGCGTTTTCTTGAGATTATCGAGGAGCGCCTGCACGTCCTGGCGGGTGAGAATCTCCGCGCCGTGGCGGCGGACGGTCTCGGCCAGATGGGTCACCAGCACGGAGGAGGCGTCCACCACGGTATAACCGCTGGCCTCGGCGGTTTTGCGTTCAACATCGGAGACCCAGGTGGCGGGGAGCTGGAAAACGGGTTCAACGGTGGGGATGCCCTTGAGGGTGGTGCGGCTGTTGGTCGCGTTCATGGCGAGCCATTGGCCGGGCATGAGCTGGCTCTGGGCGATGGGATTGCCCTTGAGCAGAAAACGATATTCGTTGGTGCCGAGCTGGAGATTGTCGCGCAAGCGGATGGGCGGGACCAACATGCCCATCTCCTGCGCAAAATTGCGGCGCACGCCGGTGACGCGCTCCAGCAAATCGCCGCCTTTGCTGGTGTCGGCCAGCGAAACCAGGCCAATGCCCAATTCGATCTGCAAGGTGTCAAGCGTGAGCAGATTTTCGAGCGGATCTGACCCGCGATTTTCCCCCGCCGCGCCCGTAGCGCCGGTGGCGGAGGCGTTGGCTCCGGCAGCGGATGCCCGCGCGCCGGTGGTTCGCGATGTTCCGGACGAGGATGATTTGGCGGTGGCGGCGGCGAGTTCCGGAATTCCACCATTCCGATGCATCGAATAGGAGAGCATGCCGATGATCACGGCGAGCGTCATGAACGGCAGCATGGGTAAACCGGGCATGAGGCCCATGATGGCGAGCATCACGGCCAGAATGGTGAGGGCGCGCGGATAAAAGAGCAATTGGCGTCCGAGTTCGTGGCCAAGACTGTTCTTGGCGGTGGCGCGGGTGATGAGCACGCCCGCGGCGGTGGAAGTGATGAGCGCGGGAATTTGCGAGACCAAACCGTCGCCAATGGAGAGGATGGTGAATTTCTGGAGCGCTTCGGTCATGGTCATCCCTTTTTGCAGGATGCCAATGGCAAAGCCGCCGACGATGTTGATGAGGGTGATGAGAATGGCGGCAATGGCGTCGCCACGGACAAATTTGCTGGCGCCGTCCATGGCGCCGTAGAAGTCGGCCTCTTCTTCAATGGCGTGGCGGCGGTTGCGGGCGTCGGTTTCGTTGATCAGGCCGGCGTTCAGCTCGGCGTCGATGGCCATCTGTTTGCCGGGGAGCGCGTCGAGGGTGAAACGGGCGGCGACTTCGGCGATGCGCCCGGCGCCCTTGGTGATGACAATGAAATTGATCAGGACGAGGATGAGAAAAACGACCATGCCGACGACGTAATTGCCGTGGACGACGAAATTGCCGAAGGCCTGGATGATGTGGCCGGCATAACCGTTTAGTAAAATCAGGCGCGTGGAAGCGACATTCAATGCCAGCCGGTAAAGCGTGATGAAAAGCAATAAAGTCGGAAAACCGGTAAAATCTGCCGGTTGGCGGAGGTAAAGAATGACCAGTAGAACGAGGAGTGAACTGGCAATGCTGATGGTCAGCAAGAGGTCCAGAAGAAATGGCACGACCGGCAAAATCAGCACCAGGATGGTGCCAAATACGGCTCCAATGAGCCATAAATCGCCGTATTTCAGGAGATTCCGCATTCTGTCGCTGATTGCGCCCATATTATTTTTTGATTGTTAAGCAGGGACCTTGCCAAGCTCTCTCTCCTTTTTCCTCCTTCTCATCCTCGTCCTCGTCTTCGCTCTCCCTGCCAAATGCTCACCATGGCGGGACTAGCGTACCGGCGAGCCGTCCACTTTACCGTCGAGAATCCGCCTCGACAAACTTCTCCCGTAACGCAGGCGTCCCGCCTGAATTCTCTTATCAGTAGGAAAGCGACGGCCCCGAACCGCTGCCAAACGCTAACCCGGATATTTCACACCCGTAAGGCCGGAGCGCCGGTTTGCAACCGGCTTTTGCATCCGAAAGTCCCAAGCCGACCACATGTCGGTACTCCGGTCTGTCGGCGTTTCATGCGCAATGTGAAATTTCCAGGCTAAAGCAATAACGGCAAGAGCATTGGAAAACGCGGAGCGTCTGGACTGCGATGCTTCAGCATCGCTTTTGAAGTCTTGACCATTCTCCCGCGAAATCCTCACGATGGTGGGCGAGCGTATTCGCGACCCTGCTTTCCGCCAAAATCTTCAACACGGACAAGTATTGTGCCAAAAATGTAACGTTGGCACTCTTGACAACACGTTCCACATCCGCAGAATTCAAGCGATGTTGTTGGAGAAAAAGGAATTTACCCTTAAAGATTCAGATCGTTCAAGCCATGACGGTTTGGGCTGTTTGCTTTTCATTTCTGTAACACTTTCGCCATACGCGACAGGAGGGCTTGAGCTTTGAAGCGTTTCGGACCTTTGCTTAAGGAATTGTGGTGGCCGCTGGCGTTAGCTGGTCTGTTCATCACCGCGTGGGTTTACCAACAGGAATTGGTGATGAAGTTGGGCATCGAAACGGCAGCGCAACTTCGTAATATTTTCCCGTACCTGCTCGGCATTGGAATTTGCATGTCGCTGGCATATCTGCTCAATCGTTCACTGGCCGCGGTTTTTTGGGAACCCCTCAATCGTCGCGTGCCGGTGCCGCGGCTGCTTCGGGACGTGGTCGCGATGATCATCTACGGATTGGCTGTCACCGCGATTGTCGGAGTCGTCTTCAAGGAACCCATTGCCCCCTTTTGGGCGGCCTCCGGCGCGGGCGCCATTGTCATCGGGTTGGCGTTGCGAAACGTAATTCTCGATGTCTTCATCGGCTTGGCGGTCAACTTTGATCGCGCCTTTCAGATCGGTGATTATATCACGGTTTCTGGCGGCCCGGCTGGTCGCGTGATGGAATTTAATTGGCGAACGACTCGCCTTCTCACGACTGAAGGCAACATTCTTGTCATCCCAAATGGAAAACTGGGCGAGTCCGTGGTCACCAATCATTCAAGACCGGAGCCGACCAGCCGGCTTGAATTGTCCGTGTTTCTCGACTTTCACGTGCCCGCCGAGCGGGCGTTGCGAGTGTTGCATGCCGCAGTGCATTGCGCGGCGGGCAAAGCGGGCATTCTTGAAAATCCTGCCCCAACGGCCCAGATCAACGGCATCAAACCCGACGGCGTGGAATACAAAATCAAATACTACCTGGACCCGCGATTGGCAGATACCAAGGGCGCGCCGGTTGACCTGCTTAAAGCCCCGAGCAAAGCGCAACACGAAGTATGGAAGGCCGTGATTGAGCACCTCAACCGTGCCGGGATGCAGCCAGCGACACCGAAGCGGGAGATTTTGCATGCCCCGCGGGCCTTGGAGTTGCCGGAAACACATTCGCTTGACGATCGGGTGGCCTTGCTAGGCCATGTCGAACTGTTTGAGAGCCTGACGATGGAAGAGCAAACACTCCTTGGCCGCCAGATGAGCGAACGGCTGTTCCCGGCAGGCGAGGCCGTGATCCGCGGCGGCGACCAGGGCGATTCCATGTTCGTTCTTTGCGAAGGCTTGTTGGAAGTGAAGATTTCCGTCAAGGAAGGCCAGACACCGCAGCGAGTGGCGCGGCTGGAAGCCGGCATGTTCTTCGGCGAAATGAGCATGTTGACCGGCGAGCCGCGCTCCGCTTCCGTGATCGCCGTAACCAATGTTCTCGTGTATGAAATCTCAAAGAATGTCATCGCAACGCTGATCCAGAGCCGTCCGGAATTGGCGGAAATGATCGCGCAAACGGTGACCAACCGGAAAATGCGCAACGCGGAAGTGGTCGCCAAAGCCAATGCCACCACCCTTGCCGCGGAGAAAAAATCCATGACCGCGCAACTTGTGGGACGGATGCTTTCCTTCCTGGGACTTAAATCGAAAGAGGCGAAACCGGTGAGACAATTTGTCGAAACCAGCACGGTGCCGACTTTTTCCTGAATCCGCAGATTTCGCAGATTACACAGGTTTTACAGGACAGGAAAGGTTTGACGCGAATTAACGTGCGAACTCGATTAGTGGCTTGAGATTGCCTTGGTCAGCTTGTTTGAGGGCTTCAATGTATTGAGCGCGCACGCCTCCCGGTGAAACCAAATCGCGCCTTCCCCAGGTGAATCGCGGCAAACCATTGCGGACCACTAAAATGTCGGCCATCAGCCGGGCATGACGTCCATTGCCATTCGGAAAAGGATGAATGGATACGAGCCGGTAGTGGAAGCGAACTGCCATTTCGTCAAAACCATAAGTTTTGTTTTCCAGCCAATATTGCGCGTCGTCCAGGAGGGCCTTTAGCATCTCGCGAATTTTGAAAGCGGGCACGCCGATGTTTTTTTCAGTGATCCGATACTTGCCCGCCCATTTCCAAGTGCGTCCGAACATTCTTTTATGCAATTTACGGATGAACTCTTCGGAACAGGGATTTTCCGTTTTGAGCGCTCTTCCAAAACACCATTTTTCGGCCTCAAGGATGTTTTCCCGTTCCCATTCATTAAGTTCTTCCTGAGAGGATAAGTTCGGAATCAACGCATCCAATTCCTCAACCGCGATCGGCGTCGTATCGTGCTGATCGGAAAAAAATCCTTTATCGGCCATATCGCAGTTTTTTCGCAACTTCTTCACGAACTTTTTCTTCGACATTGCCGACGGATTGGGCCTCCAAAGCCATGGAATGCTCAACGGCGGAGACTTGTTCGTTTGTTTTCTGAACAAGACTCCTTTCCGCAAATTCGCGGACCGTCCCGTGTTTTGGGACAATGGCATAAACTAATTCGCAATCCAGAGCATTGGCGGCTTGGCGAAGCTTTTTCAATGTCACTCGATCTTCCGCCTCGGCCTTTTCCAGTGCGGCAACACTTTGGAAAGAAATGCGCAATCTTGACGCCAGGGATCGCAGACTGACTCCGCTGATTTCGCGCATTGCGGCGAGCCATCCTTTTACAGGGCGTTTCAAACCTCGCGCATTGAGCACGGGTTCCAGGCTGGTTGCCACCTGCTTAATTCTCAATTCGTTGTAAGCTTTCATGTCAATTTATAATATGACACTTATTTATTTGTGTCAAATTATAATATGAATGTTTTATGTGTTTGTCATATTATGATTTGAATTAATGGAATGGGCAAAGAAGGTTTGAAATCGTTGATTACGCGGATTGAGCGGCGGTATTTTGCCCCGCAGAATACCGATACAAACACTCTGGCGTTTTCGTGTAGCTTCGGTGAATCTTCTCCTCATGCCGGTTCCTGAAACAACTTCTGCCGAAGCCTTTGCACGCCATGTCGGCGGGAAATGTTTGCGGGTTGGCCAAAGGAACGAAACTGATCGATCTACAGAATTAAACACCGAAGGAATACCATTGTGAAAAAGCGCATGCTCGGAAAAAGCGGTTTGGAAGTCTCGGCCCTCGGTCTTGGCTGCATGGGCATGAGTGACCAGCGCGGCCCGGCCCCCGACCGGAATGAAATGATAACGCTGATCCGCAAGGCAGTGGAACTGGGCGTTAACTTCTTCGACACCGCCGAAGTCTATGGCCCATTCATCAACGAGGAACTCGTCGGCGAGGCGCTTTTGCCATTCCGCAAGGAGGCGGTCATTGCGACAAAATTCGGGTTCAAACTTGAGGCCGGAAAATCGATCGGGCGGAATAGCCGGCCGGACCATATCCGCCAGGTGGCCGAGGAATCGCTCAAACGACTGAAACGCGATCGCATCGACCTGTTCTACCAACACCGTCTCGACCCCGATGTGCCCATCGAGGAAGTGGCGGAAACGGTGAAGGATTTAATCCGGCAGGGCAAAGTGAAGCATTTCGGCCTGTCCGAAGTAAGCGCAGAAACGGTCCGCCGCGCCCATGCCGTCCAGCCGGTGACGGCGGTTCAAAGCGAGTATTCGCTGATGTGGCGGGAGCCGGAAGCGGCCCTCCTGCCGGCGCTCGAGGAACTCGGCATCGGTTTCGTTCCCTACAGCCCGCTGGGCAGGGGCTATCTCTCCGGCGCTTTGAACGAACACACCAAATTCGATGCCCGCAACGACAACCGCGCCGGCTTGCCCCGCTTCGCCGCCGAGGCGCTGAAGGCGAACCAGATTCTCGTCGAGCTGCTCCAGGAATTCGGCAAACGAAAAAAAGCCACCGCTTCTCAAATCGCCCTGGCCTGGGTGCTGGCTCAAAAACCCTGGATCGTTCCCATTCCGGGCACCACCAAGCTGGCGCGATTGGAAGAAAACCTGAAATCGGCGGAGGTGGAATTTACCCCCGAAGAATTGCGCGACCTCAATCGCGCCGTCACCAAAATCAAGGTGCATGGCGAACGGTATCCCACTCCCCAACCAAAACCTGCCGGAAAATAAGAACGCCACCGGCATTTCATTGGCACGGCTTGTTCTGCATGGAGGTCGCCCCTAAACCGGGCTTGAAGACATGCTGTTCGGACGGTCAACCTTACGCATTCAGCGCCGTAGGCGCGGCCTTTTTGTAGCAACCAAGTCACAAAGACCAAGCCCCGCTAGCCTAACTTCCTCGGAGATTTTCAAAAAGGCCAGTAAAACCGGCGGTTTCCGGTTTTTGTCTGGCTACAAAGCCCATTGCGGCACAGTGGCGAAAAGTTTGATCAGGCCCAGTTTTTCCAGCAA
>JBKQUF010000137.1:0-8110 GCA_052140285.1 Limisphaerales bacterium
ACATTCAACATTCAACATCCAACATTCAACATCCAACATCCAACATCCAACATCCAACATCCAACATCCAACATCCAATATCCAACATCCAATATCCAATATCCAATATCCAATATCCAATATCCAATATCCAATATCCAATATCCAATATCGAAATGCGAATGGCGGAGTCAGAGACTCATTGCTCGGCTCCGACGATCCATAACTCATCCGGGCGGCAAGATGCCGCCCTCTACGGCAGGCACGGATGCCCGCCGCTACGGTGGGGCGAGGAGGAAGTATTCAGCGGGATTGGTTGCGCCGAGCGACACGGTTTCCCAGCCGTTGCTGAAAACCGGCAAAGGAAGATTGTTGGTACTCCAAACGGGGGAATTGAGATTGGTGGCGCTTTCCAAAACGAATCCAGTGGGATAGGCCGGCCAGGAGAGATTCACGGCAGAACCGTCCAGCGACACGGCCAACGGAGTAGCAGTGAAGGCCCAGGCGAGCGCATAGGATTCGGAGGGGCTGACGAAATTGCCGCCGGCTTTCCAGACCTGAAGATCGTAACGGCCCGGTGGAAGTTGCGGCACAAAGATGTGTTGCACGTTGTCCACGATGCTGGTGCAGCAGGTGATGAGATTACTGTTGGCGCAGTTGTACAGGAAGAGCGCCAGGTTGTTGATGCCGGTCTGGTTCGCCTGGCGCTCCCAAACGAGGGTGGCGGTCACATCAACGTCATTGGTCACGTTGAAAAAATAATGATTGATGCCGTCCATGGCGGAGGTGAACAGGCCGCCGCGGGTGCTGGAGATGGAATTGAAATCCCAGGCGCTCATCGCGGGGATTGAAGCAGACGACGGGACGGGCGGATGCGGCGAGCCTTGCTGGACGGAGGCAGAGGCGTTGTAACCGGATTGGCCGCCGATCAATTGCCGAAAGGAATTGAAGAGGTTCAGGATGCCGGCGCCGTACCGGGCGTCGAGAGGGGAGGAAGTGGAGTTGGTCCAATCGGACGGCTTGACGGCGCCGTTGAGCAGCAGGGCTTTGAGGGTGCGGATGTCGGCGGCGGCATTGGTATTGGCGCCGCCATCGCCGCGCAAGGCGGCCTGGGCCAAAACGGCGGCGCTGCCGGCGACCATCGGAGTGGCCCAACTGGTCTCGTCACCGAGGGCCACGATGTCCGGCTTGCAGCGTCCATTGTCGGGGGTGGGGCCGACGCTGGAACTGCCGTCGTAATCGCCGACGCCGATGCAATTGTAGGAGGTGCCGGGAGGACAGACTGGTCCGCCGTTGTTCACGGCGGAGATGAAGAGGGTGTCATATTGGGCGGCATAGTTGTCGTAGGCGGAATCAACCAATTCCTGAAGATTGGTGGAGACAACGCCGAAGGTGAAACTTTGGTTGACGACGAGGTCGTCGATGTTGGTGGCCGGCAAGGTGACGGTATTCTGCATGGTGATTGCATTCGAATTGACCTGGACAAAGTAATTGGCGTCATAGTTGTCCACGTGCGCGACGTTGGTGGCGAGGTTGCCGGAAATCCCGTAAAAATAGTCCGCCACAGAGTCGGCGTGGCCGGAGAGAAACCCAATGTCGTTGGGAAAGGTGTTCGTCGTTCCGCCGCTGGAATAGTAGGTGAAGAGATTCGTCGGTTGGCCGACGGAGGAGGGATCGACTTCCCAAGTGTTTGTGCCCGGCGGCGTGTAAGGATCATACGCTTCGGGCTGGGCGACGCGAATGCCGGAGCCGTCCAGATTGGTGGTGGTGGCGCGGAAAAGGGTGACGCCGATGGTGTCGAGGTAATCGGCTCGGGCGGTTGAAGGGAAGAGGATGAGAATGAATGCGGCAAGTTGAAGTAAGATTGGTCGGCTCCACATGGCGATAATGATTGAAAGATAGTGTTTCCCGGGGAAATTTTCCAGTGTTCAAGCGCCAACGTAAAACGATTTTCAGGTGTGAGTAATCGTGTTTACAAGCCATGGTGATTGCCATAGTCTCAAGTTTCCCATGAAAAAATATTTTTTGGCAATTACGATTTTTACGGTGCTTTGCGCATCGGTTCAAGCTGCGGAGATCAAGGTGAGTTCGCCGGATGGCAAAGCCGTCATCACGGTGACGGATGCCGGCGGATTGAGTTACACCGTCACTTTTGATGGCCGAGAAGTGGTGGCCAAGTCGCGCTTCGGCATCGTCGCGGACGATGTGGATCTCGGCGCAGATGTCAAGCTGGGCAAAAGTTCCTCCCACAAAATCAATGAGTCGTATGCGATGTTTGGCGGCCATGCGCGGGCGAACAACAATTGCCGCGAAACCACGGTAACCGTCCGCACCGCCGCCGGTGAAAATTACGAACTCGACGTGCGCGCCTACAACGACGGCGTGGCGTTGCGCTCGCGGCTGGCGGCAAAGCCGGGCCGAAAAATAAACGGCGAGTCCACGGAATGGAAAATTTCCGGCAATCCGCTCGCGTGGTTTCAAACGGACTTTGGGAGCTACGAGGGAATTTTTCAGAGCAGCAAGCTGGACGATTTTTCAGCGGGCCGAAAAATCCCATTGCCCATCACGTTCAATCTGCCGGGGGGCGGTTATGCGCTGGTGACGGAGGCGAATCTTTTGAATTACAGTGATCTGGGAGTGCAGATTGCACCGGACCATTCGTTAAGCGCGTATTTTCATGCGAGTCAGGCGGGCTGGACGACGGACGATGCCGTGGTGCAGCCGTGGCGCGTCACTCTTCTGGCGCGCGATCTCAACGCGCTCGTGAACAGCGACCTTATCCGCAACCTTTGCCCGCCACCATCGCCGGAACTGGCCAAGGCAGCGTGGATCCAGCCGGGTCGTTCCTCGTGGCAATGGTGGTCGAGCGGCGGGCCGATTTATTCCGAGCAGCATCAATGGGTGGACTGGACGAAACAGCTCGGCTTCGAGTATTACCTCATTGACGAAGGCTGGAGAAATTGGAGGGACAACGGCAAGGACAACTGGACGTGCCTGCAGGAGGTTTGCGATTACGGCAAAACGCAGGGAGTGAAGGTCTGGGTGTGGGCGAACAGCAGCGAAGTTTCCAGGACGGCGACACTCACCAACTTTCTGGATCACGCGGTGGCCGCCGGGGTGGTTGGGGTGAAGATTGATTTCGAGCCGCAGGCCGACGTGCGTTGGGCGAATTGGTATGACGAAGTGCTGCGCGACGCCGCCGCCCGAAAACTGATGGTGGATTTTCACGGCGCGAACAAACCGGTTGGCCGCGAACGCACCTGGCCCAATGAAATCACCCGTGAATCCATCCGCGGCCACGAATATCAAATTCTGCGCTACCACCGCACGCTGCCGCCGTCACACGACACCATCCTGCCGTTCACGCGCTTCGTGATCGGTCCAGGTGATTACACGCCGACGGTTTTCAATCCGAAAGAATTGCGCGGCTACACCTGGGCGCGCGAACTCTCTCAAGCCATCGTGTTCACATCACCGTTTCTGTGCTACGCGGACCAACCGACGAATTATCTGAACAATCCGGCGGTGGACGTGATGAAGGCGATTCCTTCGACGTGGGACGAAACGGTTGTTCTGCCCGGCAGCGGAATCGGCAAATGCGCTGCCTTTGCCCGCCGCAGTGGCAAGCAGTGGTTCGTCGGCGTCATCAACGGCGATGAAGCCACGACGCTGGACTTTCCGCTGGATTTTCTAGGCCGGGGCAAATTTCAGATGATCCAACTGGGCGACGCGACGGACCGCACCGACGCCTGGCAGCGCGAGGAAAAAGTCGTCACCCGCCGGGATCAAGTAAAACTATCTTTGCGCCCCAGTGGCGGCTGTGTCATCGAACTCAAACCGCAGTAATTTCCGCAAATCGGCGTGTAAATTACCGGGATTCCAATTTCGGCAGAACGATGCTTTGCGGTGAGAAGTTCTGCAAAAAGGGATGGGGCACGTCGGGGCTTTTGGTTTTCAGCCAGGGTGATGAATCGCGTTTGACTTCCTTGACCATTTCCGCCACCTCACAAGTGCGCGACAGCGTTGATAAAGTGTGAACATGGTCTTCCACGCCCCCGATGATAAGGGGTTGGCAATCGAGATTGGTTAGGATGCCGCCGAGGCAACGGTGCAATTCTTCGCACAGAATTTTGTCGCGGAGAAACGGGCGACGGTCTTTGGTGGAAAAAACCGTATGCACAAGAATCTTTGCGAGTGATTGTGGCGTGACGTGATGATGTTCAAAACCGGCAGATGATTCAACCCTTTCAGGGTTGATGGATTGGGGGGGCGTTTTCCCAAGGCAACTCGTTCCTCGCAACCCTGGGCTGAATGATGCAATCCCGTTGGGATTAATGAACGCGATGAGACGGATGGGACGAAGGGGACGAAGGAAGGAGGGCGGCGGTTGAAGGCTGAAAAGGGCCTCACACAAAGACCGCAATGAACGCGAAGGCCACTCACCTGCTCATGAACCTCAAGGGACAAGAAGTGCAGGCGGATATAATTCTCACCCCTCATCCTCAATCCCTTTCCATGTTGTCAACGAGACGCGGAGCAAAATCTCTGCTGGCGCGGGCAGTTCACGCCGGATTTAGTCAGCGATGTGTTTACTCCGCGTCTTGACAGTGGTAACAAATAGCAGATGCCGATACCCGCACACAAACCCAGTGAAACGACCGTGAAGATCTTCCAAAAATCCGCACGCGGGCTGATTTTCCTGGGTGATTCTCTCGGCATGTTTCGAGACGAAATCGAGCCGGGAGCGGTTGACCTCATCATGACCAGCCCGCCGTTTGGTCTGGTTCGCAAAAAGGATTACGGCAACGCGGACGCGCATGATTATCTGGAATGGTTTCGGCCATTCGCAGCTGCGTTCCA
This sequence comes from Limisphaerales bacterium, assembly GCA_052140285.1. Classification (GTDB taxonomy): domain Bacteria; phylum Verrucomicrobiota; class Verrucomicrobiia; order Limisphaerales; family UBA11358; genus UBA11358. The sequence goes on from JBKQUF010000137.1 coordinate 4,840, forward strand.
CAGAGCTCTGAAGCCGCAAGGGTCGCTGGTCATTGACATCGGCGGGGCGTGGATTTTAGGACAGCCGACGCGCAGCCTCTACCACTACGAACTGCTCATCATGCTTTGCAAGGAATTCGGATTCCATCTGGCGCAGGAGTTTTTCTGGTGGAATCCGGCGCGGTTGCCGACGCCAGCCGAGTGGGTGACGGTTCGACGCATCCGCGTCAAAGATGCCGTCAATTGCATCTGGTGGCTTTCGCCCACGCCGTGGCCGAAAGCCAGCAACCGCCGTGTTCTTCAGCCGTATTCCGACAGCATGAAGGTGCTTTTGGAAAAGGGTTACAAGCCGATGCTCCGTCCATCGGGGCATGACATTTCCGACCGATTCGGCACGGACAACGGCGCGGCCATTCCGCCAAACTTGATTTCACTCGCGCACACGGAGAGCAACTCGGCCTACATCCGTTACTGCCGCGACAACGGCATCATTCCGCATCCGGCGCGATTTCCAACCGAAATTCCGGAATTCTTCATCCGCATGTTGACCGAGGTCGGCGATTTGGTGGTTGACCCGTTCTGTGGCAGTTGTGCGACGGGTGAAGCTGCCGAGCGAACGCGGCGCGAGTGGATTTGCTGCGATCTGGTCGAAGATTATCTGAAAGGCGCTCTGGGTCGTTTTCAGCGGAGCAAAGTCGAAAAGTATTCGACTGCAAAATCAGGAAAGCAGAATAGCGAGGATTCCTACCGCGCCGTCAAGCCGGGGCTCATGTGGAATGGCGTGGAGGATGACGAACCGCTTGCGGAAGACGGGGGCGCAAAACGAGCCGTTCGAGAGAATAAAACAATGGCAGCCGGGGCAAAGGTTATTCCTCACGAACCGACGCCAGCACAGATGGCGTTGTTGGAAAGCTACGCCCCTGCTCAGAGGCGGCGAAAGAGCAAAGGCAAATGACTCCAACCCATGGCCACGCGCGTTAGCAAATCCGGCCTTCTTCAACGAATCATCGGAGCGGTTAAAGTGTCCGGCTGGAACGCGATTGTTCTGTCGTCTCAGCATCCGTTTAAATTGTCGCTTTTCCGTGGTGACCAGCGGGTCGTTGCCCTCTGTTACATCTGGAACATGACGCAGGGCGGCTATCCTCGGAATCCAAACGAACTCCGCATTCAGGTCACCGGCGTTGATCACTTCCGCATCGAAGAAGGCGCAACAACTCTCCTGCTCGGGTGGGAAGAAGAAGCGCGGATGTTCGCGGGGTTTGATGTGACGAAGCATCTGATTTCCATGGTCGGCCGGTCGCCTTCGCTCCAAGTCAGGCGCGAGACGGTCAACGAAGCCAAGGGGAAGGCGTTCTTCCCGCAGACTCGCGATAATCAAGAGATTGTCATCGCGTTCCGCCCTGACTTCTTCGCCACCTATGTTCAGGAACTCACTGAGTTGCATAAGACCGCACAGCAGCCGGAGGAAATGCGCCAGCTTGAGCGCATCGCCAATACCGACATCGAACGTGAAATCCGAGACATCCCGGCAGGGCCACGCAAAACGGTGCTGCAACAAATCAATCGGAAGGTGCGTGACGCGCGCTTTCGACAAAACGTGTTGACGGCTTACGGCAATCGGTGCGCAGTCAGCGGAATGCAACTCGACCTTGTGGACGCGGCGCACATTATTCCGGTTGACCACGAGCGCGGAACGGATGAACTGAAAAACGGAATCTGCCTCAGCGCGCTGCATCACCGCGCCTTTGACAACGGCCTCATTGCAATCAAACGTGATTACTCCGTGATCCTCAACGAGCGGCGTATCGCAGAGCTTCATTCGATTGGTTGGGATGGCGGAGCGACTGAATTCAAATCGAGCCTGCGTGATCAGATTCTTTTGCCCGCTCGGCGCGCTCATTATCCTGACCCGGACTATTTAATTTTCGGCCAGCAGTTGCGTGGTTGGTCGCAAAGACATCTCGGTTGAGCGGCGGGTTTGTTTTCGTTGCTCGAGTTGCTCAACGTCGACAGCGGCGGCGTGGTGATTTAAGCGTGTTTGGCATACGCCCGATGCACCGCCTCGGAGTTGCGTCCCAACGCCTGGCACGAACCGTTCCGGTAAACCGCATTTCAACGCCCGTTCACAACCAGCCTGAGCGGCAGGTGAAATCTTCTTGGCCGTGCTTTTTCACCACTTCCGCCAGCCGCCGGATGAGTCCGCGCTGGTCGGTCTGCCGCAGTTTCTTGCTGTCCGCATAAATCACCCCGGCAAACGTCTTGCCCGCCGCCAGCCGCGCTTTGCAGTGGACGGGCACGGTGTTCACGTCGCGTGTCACCAGAACCCGCCTTTCCTGATCCAGCAGCTCCAACAGCACTTCATCCGCCAAAGCCGACCAGTCGGTGTCGTGGATGCTTTTTACATCCAGACCGGGGAATTGCCGCCGCAGCGCCGCCGCCACGGCGGGGGAGATATGGACGTCCAGAAGCAGTTTGATCTTCACAACTGCTCCAGTTCGGGAATTTCCTGTTTCATGCCCGCGTAATCGCGCCGGGATGCCAGCGCCGCGCTGTCCGCAATTTCCTGCGGGTAGGCGTCCGCGTAGGCCAGCGCCATCCGCACCAGCGCAGCGGGCTTGCGGATAAGCTCCGCCGCTTTGGCCAAGTCGCCATCCAGTTCCCGCACCAGCTCGACAATCATCCAGACCGGCCACCGGCTGCCCACCAGATAGGCCACCCGCCCCGGCTGGCCGTCCCGAAATTCAATCGCCGGAAACCGGCTGCGCCGCACGCCCTCGGCAATGTAACCCGCCGCCGCCGTGCCGGAGGGTATTCCCTTCATCCGGGCATCGGCGTCCAAGCCGGCTTTCTCGCGCGCGGTGAGCCGCACTGATACGGTAGCTTCTTTAGTCATTGTTGCCATACAATGCAAACATTCGCACACGGATGGTAGCCTGGCAAGCCTGTGGTTCTCCCCTTCGCGCAAGGCTGCCGGGCTTTCAATTCCCTTTTCCAAGAGGACGCCTTGAAACCCGGCAGACTCGCGCCTGCCCCAGGCTTGACGGAGACTGGGGAAAGTTGAGGCCGCCGCGCAAAATTCCCAAGGAGCGTCCATGCCAATTTTCCGCAGACCCCGGACGGGATTAAGAATGGGTGCAATGATGTTTTTTTGTTTTTTTTGCGCCCGATGAACCCGGGGGGACCCTCACCTCACCCTGAACCTCAGGGGAGAAGAAGGACGGGCGGATATAAATCTCACCCCTCATCCTCAATCCTTCTCCCCGTTGAGGGGAGAAGGAAGCAACCGGCGGAC
>JBKQUF010000138.1:0-16587 GCA_052140285.1 Limisphaerales bacterium
GAACTTTGTGGCCTTTGCGTGAGGCCATTTTTCAACTACATTGTTCCGTATAGGCTAAGAGCGTGCCTGGATCAGCGCCCGAAACGCGCGGCCCAAATGTTCCGGATGCGTGAGCGTCTGGAATTGCCGCGCGCGCCCCGGAGTCCATTCGTCAAACGCCCCGTGTACCGTCTTTTCCAGAATCCGCGTCAGAAATTGCGATTGCGTCAACAAACCATCCGTCGTCAGCCCGGCGCTTTCACCGGCCGCCTGCAGCGCTGAAAAATTAACGTGCGCCGTCAAATCCTGTTCCCCGACATTCGCCAACACGTTATCGGCAGGGTGATGCTGAAAGTACGCCCGCAACGTGCCGTCTTTCCGGTGCGGCAGATACCGCTCGTCTTCCGTCAACCCGTAATCGATCGTCAAAAGTTTTCCCCGTTCCAAACTGGCGGCGGCCTCCCGCCACCATTGGCTTGCCGCGGGCGAAATCTCCATTGCGTATCCGTCCGGCAAAACCGCCAAAAGTTCCGGCGCCACCGTCGGCAGCCACGGCGGTGTGGCGCTTTCATTCATCGGAACATGAACAAATTCTCCGTCGCGCCAGCTCACGCCCCACTCACGCCATTTCCCGCCTTTGGCATCCCATCTCAGCCGGTGTGCCGGAAACGCATCCAGCAATTCATTGGAAATAATAATTCCGCGAAAACGCCTGGCTGGCGCGTCAAAATCCGGAATCCAGCGAACGTTGGAATGAAAATCCTTCAAGGTCTCGCGTTGCCATCCGGCGCGGACCATTGACGGTTCAATGATCCAATACTCGAGGCGCGCCAGCAACGCCGGTCGCCAGGCCCTCAGCCACGCCAGAATGTCCCGGGCCAATCCACCGTCGTGCGCGCCACCCTCTACAATTTGTGCTTTCTCCTCCGCCAACCCCAATCCTTCCAGCCATTCCGCAAATTGAAATGCCAGCAGTTGCCCGAACAATTCGCCCACGCTGACGCTCGTGTAAAAATCTCCCGCGCGACCGGGCCGCCGTTCCTTCTCATAATACCCTTCGCCCGGCGAATACAGCGCCAGTTCCATGAACCGGGCGAACGTGATGGGGCCGTTCGCTTCAATTTCAGCCTTGATTTTCCCCGTCAATCTTTTCATTGATTGCTTTGCGCCCATCGGCTAGGATTCGGGAAACGGAAGAGGTTGTATGGCCAAAATAGACGCATTTTTTAATTTAATGTTCGAGCAAAAGGCCTCTGATCTGCACATGGCCTCGGGCAATCCGCCCATGCTCCGTATCAACGGCGAGCTGCAACGCGTGGATTATCCCCCGTTGGAAAGCGATTCGCTCAAAACCATGCTATATGAAATAGCGCCGGACTACAAAATCAAACAATTTGAGGAAACCGGCGACGTCGATTTCGGCTACGAAATCCCCAACATCTCCCGCTTCCGCGTCAATTTTTTCAACCAGAAAAACGGCGTCTCCGCCGTCTTCCGCCAAATTCCCAGCCGCGTCCTTTCCTTCGAGGATTTTGAGAAATTCGACGCCCCGCTCCCGGCCGTCCTGAAAAAATTCGCCATGCTCCATCGTGGATTGGTCGTCGTCACCGGTCCCACCGGCTCCGGCAAATCCACCACGCTTGCCGCCATCGTGGATTACGCCAACAAAAATCGCAAAGACCACATCGTCACCGTTGAGGACCCCATCGAATTTGCCCACGAAAGCAAAAATTGCCTCGTCAATCACCGCGAAGTCGGCGTCCATACCCGCTCCTTTGCCGCCGCCTTGCGCGGCGCATTGCGCGAAGACCCCGACATCATCCTCGTTGGTGAAATGCGCGATCTGGAAACGATTGAGTTGGCTCTGACCGCCGCCAGCACCGGTCACCTTGTCTTTGGTACCTTGCACACCCAAAGCGCGGCCAAGACGGTGGATCGCATCATTGACGTCTTTCCCGCCGACCAGCAAAATAAAATCCGCCAGACCCTTTCCGAGTCCCTCAAAGGCATCGTCGCCCAGACCTTGTTCAAACGGCAGGACAAAAAAGGCCGCGTCGCCGCCTTCGAAATCCTCGTCTTCACCACCGCCGTGGCCAATCTCGTCCGCGAAGGCAAGACCCACCAAATCCCCGGCATGATCCAGGTTGGCAAGAAACTCGGCAATCAGCCCATGGACGACCACATCATGGAGCATTTGCGCATGAAACGCATTTCCCCGGAAGATGCCTACGACAAGTCCCTCGACCGGAAAAAATTCCGCCCCTTCCTCGCGCATCCGCCGGAAGACGAGGATCAATAAGACGAAGATTAATTTATGCGCCGCCCCGAGCTGGACAAAATCATGAGTGCCATGCTGGTCTCCCAGCCGGAAGTCTCGGACCTGCTCTTCACTGTTGACCGCCCCTTCCAGGTCGAGTCCTATGGCGAACTCAAGCCCGTCCCCTTCGATCCTCCCATCGAAAACCTGACGCCCTTTCAAACCGAAATGATCGCCCTCAACCTCATCGGCGATAATTTTCGGTACCTCGAACAGCTCTTGCGGCATGGCTCCTGCGATGCCGCTTATGCGCTTACCGAAAAAGCCCGCTTTCGCATTAATATCTTTTCCCAGCGCGCCAGCCTTTCCATCGTCTGCCGCCAATTGAATACCGCCATCCCCACTCTCGATAAATTAAAGATGCCGGAAATTTTCAAACAGATTCCCTTGGAAAAAACCGGGCTTATCCTCGTCACGGGCGCCACCGGCTCCGGCAAGTCCACCACCCTCGCCGCCTTGCTCAATGAAATCAACCTTGTCAAACCCGTCCACGTTGTCACCCTCGAAGACCCCGTCGAATTCGTCCACCCCCAAATCAAGGCCACCTTCAATCAACGAGAACTCGGCATCGATTTCGATACTTATTCCAACGGCCTCCGCGCCGCCTTGCGCCAGGCTCCCAAAGTCATCCTTGTCGGCGAAATCCGCGACCAGGACACCGTCAAAATTGCCTTGAGCGCCGCCGAAACCGGCCACTTGGTCTTGAGCACCCTCCACACCGTCAACGCCGGCGAAACCATCAACCGCATCCTCGGCATGTTCGACCCCGCGGAACAGGAGCAAATCCGCATCCGCCTCGCTGATACCTTGCGCTGGGTCGTCAGCCAGCGCCTCGCCCCCAAAATCGGCGGCGGACGCCACGCCTTGCTCGAAATCATGGGCCACAACCTGCGGACCGAGGAATCCATCCGCCTCGGCGAAAGCGAAGGCAAGACCTTTTACGAAATCATCGAGGCCAGTTATAACTTCGGCTGGCGCAATTTCGACCACGCCTGCATCGAAGCCTTTGAGAAGGGCATCATCTCCGAGGAAACCGCCCTCCTCTATTGCACCAAACGTGGCGTCGTCGCCCGCGCCATCGACCTCGTCAAAAAAGAGCGCGGCGAAATCACTTCCACCGTCGCTTCCCTCAAGATGAAGCGCAGCCTCGCCCAATCCACCGAATCCGCCCCCACCATCAAGTTCAAATAACATGCCTGAATCCTTCGATTTCATCAGTGCCAGCGACCGCCCCGCCCTCATCGCCTGCACCCGCCCCGCCTGGGTTGAAACCGCCAAAATCGTCCTCGAGGACCTCGGATTCAAGATCCACTCTGTCGTTGCCCACGACGAATTCGCCACCCGTTTCAGCCAAATCGCCTACCAGATTGTCATCATCGAGGAACTCTTCGCCGCGAACAAGCCGGATGAAAACGTTTCGCTGAGGTCATTGCAAACCATGCAAATGGGCCGCCGCCGCCACGCCACCGTCGTGTTGCTCGGCGACCATTTTCACACGCTCGACCCCATGCAGGCCTTCCAGCAAAGCGTCCACGCTGTCATCAACGGCGCTGAAATTATCATGCTCAAGCCGTTGGTCGAAAAAGCCATTGCCGACACCGAACTCTTCATGCACAGCTTCCGCGAAGTCCAGGACCGCGTCGCCCGTTCCTGACCTTTCCCATTTCTCGCGTTCGTCGCCGGTATGCAGCCCCAGGCTGCCTAATTAAGTATTGCCTCAATCCCCAAAACGACCCAACATCTGCCGCGATTGAACAGGATCTTATGATGAGCAGAGGAAAAAACCGCCGTTCACGCCTTTGTCTGGCATTTCTCGCCTCGGCCGTCATATTCGCCGCCGGCGCGGTTCGCGCGGCCAATTATGACGAATCCAAGGCCGGCTCCTTCACTCTCATTGACCCGCTCATCATGAGAAACGGAGCAATCGTCCTGAACACCAACGACTGGAAGGGTTTTCGGAGGCCGGAAATCCTGAAAATGTTCAACGGCTACATCTACGGCAGCAGTCCCGACTGGCGGAATATCCTCGACCATAAACGCGAAATGGAACCCCAGGCTCTCGACGGCGTCGCCCTCCGCAAACAGGTGGACTTGGAATTTTACAACTACGGCCCGCGCAGCACCACCAACGATGCGCCCATTACCAACCTGACCGTCCACGTCCTGCTCTACACCCCGGCCAACACCCGCCGCCCCGTTCCCACCTTTCTCTGCCTCTGCTCCCTGCCCAATTATCGCGAAGTCTCCGATACCAACGTCTTCATTTATCCGGTTTGGAACAAAAAAACCGACTCCCCGGCCATGCCCGCCTCCATCACCCGTGGCGATGATGCCACCAATTGGCCCCTCCAGAAAATTCTCGCCCGCGGCTACGGCATCGCTTTCGTGGATTATGATGATTTTGAACCCGATCTGCCCGACGGCACTGGATGGAAATATGGCGTGCGCTCGTTATACATGTCCCCTGGCGCGACCAATTTTGACGCCAATGCCTGGGGCGCCATTTCCGCCTGGGCTTGGGGCGCCAGCCGGGTCATGGATTATCTGCACACGGACCGCGAGGTCGATCCCAACCGCATCATTCTCGTGGGCCATTCCCAGATCGCCAAAGCCGCCCTGTGGGCCGCCGCCCAGGACCAGCGATTTGCCATGGTCATCGCCAATTGCTCCGGCAAATTGGGCGCCTCCCTCGTCAACCGCGATTTCGGCCAGACCATCAACGATCTGTGCGACAATTCCGCATACCAATTTTGCGTGAATTTTCTCGATTACAGCAACGACGTTGCCGAACTGCCGGTCGATGCCCACATGCTCCTCTCGCTCATCGCGCCCCGCCCCGTGTTGTTGAACAACGGCAGCACCGACCGTTGGAACGACCCGCGCGGTGAATACGAAGCCGCCGTCGCCGCTTCGCCTGTCTATCATTTGTTCGGCGAAAATGGCGTCATCACTAATTTGCCGCCCGATGTTCTTGGCCTCACCAATGCCAGCGGCTCCATGATGGATTCGACTTTTTTGGAGTCCAATACCCCGCCGCCGGTGAACGTGCTGGTCCCCAATGACCTGGGTTACCATACCCACGCCGGCGGCCACGCCATCCTGCCATCGGATTGGGATGTGTTCCTCGACTACGCCGATGCCCATCTGCCCGCTCCGCCTCCCACCGTTGCCACGCCGCAATAAGCGCGTGTTTGAAACTTGTAGCGGCAGGCTTTCCAGCCTGATCCCGCGGATGCGGGACCGGCGCTTCCAGCCCGGCGGACGGGATGTCACGCTCCCGGCAGTTTGATTTTTCAAACACCCTCCAACCCGCATATTTCATGGCTTCTTTAACGGACGCGGCCAAACCATTGTGGCGCAGATTTCCAAACCTGCTGTACCGCCGATTTGAAAATCGGCGGGGCTTCGAATCGGCGCGCGTTTGCGTGGAACCGGCTCGGCTGAACCGATTCGGCTTGCGCGTGGGGAAAATTTTCAGGAACCTTTGGTCATGCAATTCCGATTCCCTTTCCTCCTGTTTGGCGCGCTCATCGCCCTCCCGTTTTTTGCCAATTCTTCTTTCGCCGCGGATGCTCCCGCCGCCCCGGAAATCCGCACGCCCCTCGCGCCGCCCACGCCGCGCATCAATGGCCCGGATATTTTCGGTGTCCGTCCGGGGAATCCCTTTCTCTATCACATTCCCGCGAGCGGCGACCGTCCGATGCAATTTTCCGTCAGCCATCTCCCGGACGGCTTGAAGCTGGATCCCGACACCGGCAACATTACTGGTTCGCTTCCCGCGGCGGGCGTTTATACGGTCGTTTTTCACGCAAAAAACAAACTGGGGCGCGCGGAGAAAAAATTCAAAATTGTCGTCGGCGAAATCATTTCGCTCACCCCGGCGATGGGTTGGAACAGTTGGAACCATTACGCCGAACGCATTACCCAGGACTTGGTCGTTTCCAACGCGCAGTCCCTCGTCGATTCCGGCCTCATCAATCACGGCTGGACTTACGTCAACGTCGATGATACCTGGCAGGGTCCCCGCGGCGGCCCGTTCAACGCCCTCCAGGGCGACGAAAAATTTCCCGACATCAAGGCCATGTGCGATGCCGTGCATGCGTTGGGATTGAAGGTGGGAATTTATTCGACGCCGTGGACCACCTCCTATGCCGGCCACATTGGCGGCAGCGCCGACAATCCCGAAGGCGCCTGGACGAATGCCGGGCGTTTTGGCCGGGGGTTTCACATCGGCACATATCATTTCGCCACCAATGACGCCGCGCAATGGGCCGCTTGGGGGGTGGATTACCTGAAATACGATTGGAACCCGATTCGCCTGCCCGAAACCGTCGAAATGTCGGACGCCCTGCGCCACAGCGGACGCGACATCATTTTCAGCCTCTCAAATAACATGGGCATCAACGTTGCCCCGACGATTGGCAAGATCGCCAACAGTTGGCGCACCACCGGCGATATCAAAGCCAACTGGCGGAGCCTCGTGAATAACGGCCTGGCCCAGGTGCCGTGGGCGAAGTACAGCAGCCCCGGCCATTGGAATGATCCGGACATGCTGGAAATCGCCACGCGAGAAGGCGGCCAGCCGGGTCTCACCCCCAACGAAGAATACCTGCACATGACCTTGTGGTGCCTCCTGGCCTCGCCGCTCTTGCTCGGCAATGATTTGACCAGGATGGACGCCTTTACCCTCGGCCTCCTGGAAAATGACGAAGTGCTCGCCGTGGACCAGGACGAACTTGGACGGCAGGCTGCGCAGATTTCCGCCGATGGCGACCCTGAGCAGGTGGGTCGCGGCCGGACCATCCGCCCGCTGCAAGTCTGGGCGCGCCCGCTTGCCGATGGCTCCCACGCCGTGGGCCTTATCAACTTTGGCGAGACCGAAACCAATCTCACCGTCAAATGGTCCGACTTGGGAATTTCCGGGCGCCACCACGTCCGCGATGTGTGGCGTGAAAAGGATTTAGGCAAATTCAAAGGCGAATTTTCCATGCCCGTCGCCCCGCACTGCGCGGAAATGGTGAAGGTCTTGTAGTCGCGGCCTCTCGGAAGAGCGCCGCAAATTTTTGAAAATCGAGGAATGCGGCTTTCGTCCCAAAGCCGCTCCCTTTTTTCAACCCGGAACTGTTAATTTTCCTTTCCGGTCTCGGATAATTTCTTCGCCCAGATTCTTCCGTAGAAGATGCAAACCAATCCGCCGGCCACCTGGACCAGTGGCCGTAAAAATTGCAGGACTGTAGTGCGGCGCTGCGGGTCAAAATCACGCAATGCCGCGGTTGCAAAAGCGCTGTAAAACAAATAAGCGAAATTTCCCAGCGCGCTCAAAATGAAATACAGGCCCAGGAAGACAAACGCGGATGAATATAAATCGCATAACGTCAGGCCGGAAATCGCCACCGGGGCGTCGTATTTCCCGGTGAGGAGTCGGGAGAGGTTTGGCGCAACTTTCCAGCCTATCACCGCTGCCAATAGGTACGCACCCGATGGTATAAATTCCATCAACGTAAACGAACCGTGTTGGTTGTAATAATGGTAGGTTGCGGGAATACTAACCAACGTCACCAGACTCTCTACCGACCACAGGATACAAAACAGGCGTATGACGAGAAGAGCGATGGTGCTGATGGGCATGATGTCTGTCTGATTCAGCTCCGAATTTCTGAAACTGTCAAGGCGCGTGAATCATTTACCCAGGGCAGACGCATCTAAATTTTCCGTAGATTTCCAAGCAAAGCACCTACTTTTTATCCTCATTCTTTCCAGGCTTGCTTGAATTTGAAATCGTATTTGTTGATTTTCAATGTGTTACAACTATTTAGATGCGTCTGCCCTGATCATTTACCACATGCGCAAGCTTGGGGTGCATCCCGCACTGCCCCGGTGCCGCAGGTTTACCAACCTGCTGTATCGCCGATTTCCAAATCGGCAACGCTTCGCAACCCGGCGTTATTTCCAAACTCGCAGATTGGTTCCGCAAAAGCGGGTCGCGATCCAGCCAATTGGGAAGTCGGCGCTACGCGGGCAGTATCAAAATGCGCCCGGTTCCGCCAACCGCCGCCTTTTAGACTTGCAAACCCGGCGGGTTCTCAAGCATTTTGAGAGCGGCGGATTCGCCGGAACCTCTTCGGGCCGGTCCCATGCGCGCTTAGCTCAGCGGTAGAGCACTTCCTTCACACGGAAGGGGTCGCAGGTTCGAACCCTGCAGCGCGCACCATCCCCACTCTCCCGTATCTTTCAACAAAAACACCCCCGCCCTCGGAAAAACGGAAATGACACTTGACGCAAACAGGTTTGTGATGCAAACTCAATTTCATGAACTCAGACTTTGAACCTCGCGGCAAACTCGAATGGCACAAGCGTTATGATAATATTGACGGAACCGGAGAGATGTTCATGGGCCTGATGTTCCTGGCGTTTGCGCTACTCAACTACCTTCAAACCCTGCTGCCAAAGGATTCAATCTGGAACAGGAATTTTTTCTGCCGCATTTTCTGTACGTACGCGGTCTTGGCTCTGGTGCTGGCGCCCGGCTTCTGGCTCCGCAACGTCATCAAAAAACGGATCACTTTCCCGCGCACGGGGTATGTGGCCGGCCACTCACATTGGCGGCAAATGTTCGCGCCCGAACCGCCCGGCGCCGAAGCCGCTCCCGGCGTGCCTACTCGATGGGCCATGTGCCTGACCATGCTCGCAATCGTTTTGGTCGGAGCCATCGTTGGAGGCGCGTTCGTTTGTTTGTTGGTGTTTGAGAAACGGCATCTGAATTCGATGATGTGGCTGGCCAACGCGCGATGTGTTGTTTATCCGACCATCTTGCTGGCGGTGTATGCGTTCTTTATCTGGCAGATGGGCCGGGAACACCGGTGGAAATGGCTGATGTTGCTTCTCATGGCGGTCGGGTTTCTCGTGATTGGTCTCCTTGGTCCGGGCGATATCATGGACGCGGCGCGACCGGTGATGCTGTTCGTTGGCGTGATGTGGATCATCTCCGGCCTGGGGACTCTGTTCTTGTACCTTCGGCGCACACACCCGCCCGTCGCGGAAGCGCAATGAACGAGCAGCTTCGCGCCATTTCCGAACTGGACCGGGTCATTCACGAACCCGGCCGGCTGATGATCGTTTCGCTCCTCTGGCCCGTCAAGGAATGCGACTTCCTTTACCTCCAGAACGCCACCGAAATGAATAAAGGCAACCTTTCCAGCCATCTCGCCCGATTGGAGGCGGCCGGTTACATTGAAATCGAAAAGACGTACCGTGGCAAAGTGCCCTGGACTTTGCTGCGGCTCACGCGCGCCGGACGCGCCGCTTATGACAAGTATCGTCTGGGACTGAAAGCCGCGTTTTAAAGCCTTTCCGGTGTTACCCGCCCGCTTTCCCCTCCGCCAGCGTCTCCTGTTCCGCCGCCACGAGGACTTCCTGCATCGTTTGTCCGTCGGGCGCGTCGCGGAGTTGGTCCAGCATCCGGGTTTTCTGCGCCATCAGGCACAGCCGCGCCAGCGTGTGCAAATGCAGCCGGTCATCCCGGCTGCAAATCATGAAGAACAATTGCGTTGGCTGGCCGTCGGGCGCGCCGAAATGAATTTCCTGGACTGGCCGCCCCACCACCATGAACGACGCCTCGAACTGATACGGCTCATGGAAACGCGGATGCGGCAGCGCAAATCCGCCCGGCAACCCCGTGGAACACAATTCCTCGCGCGCCTCCAGGCTGGCCAGCAAGGTTTTGGCATCATAGACATGCCCCGTCTTTTCCGCCAGCCCCACCAAATCGCGCAGCACCGACGCCTTGGTCTTGGATGTCATCGCCGAGTCAATGGCCCCCGCTTCGACCAGTTCCGGCAGGATGGTTTCCCGCGGCAGCATTTTTTGCGTGTGCCGGGTGGATTTTTCGTGATAAACGGCCAGCCGCTGGCCCGCAAATCCGAGGATCCGTTGCGAAGCCCACGCGTCAATTTCCCGCTTGCGAAAAACCAGCCGGTCCCCGCGCTTTTCAAACGGGATTTCGCGGTCCTTCACGCGCTGTTCCACTTCCGCCACCGTGAGGTGCAGATAATCCGCGACTCCTTCCAGGTTGAGTATTTGAAAAGGCATGGCCTCGCGCCTCGCGTTAAAGTTATTTTACGCCTGGCGGTCAAAGAATGGATTTTTGCCGGTGACGCTCAAGGGAATCCCCAGCGCCTGTTTCACCTTCGGTCCGAGCAACCCCAAATCCATGGACGCGCGCCCAATGGAATACATCACGCGATTATCCACGTGAAACCGCCCGGCTGTTTCCGCCGCCGATGCCGTGGCGATGCCGAGGTCAATCGAATTGAACGTGCAGACGCCGCCGGTTTCTTCCAGGGCTTTGCAGGACGGGTATCCGCAAAACCCGCAGTTCAGGCCCACTGCATTGGGTTCCACGCCGATGATTACCACCACGGGCGACCGCTCGATGTTGCCCGCATCGCGCGCCACGCCGGGACGGTCTTCCTTCGCGGCGATTTCACGCATCTTGGCGATCAGCTTCTTTTTCGTTGGCTCATCGTCAATCGCCGCGGTCCGGATGTTGTCAATCCCGCGTGTCTTGGGTGCCGTCCGCGCCGCCGCTATCATCAGGGCGCCCACCTGTTGTGCGGCTGTTTTTTCCAGTTCAATTGAAGTTTTCATTGTCTGGTAAAGAGGAGGACTGCAGTTGCCGGAAACGCATCTTTCGGCGACAGGCTTTTGTTCTGATTCATCTTCAACTCCATGTCCATTCGTGGGTTCCTCACGCCGCAACGTCATGCCTCCCGCTCTCGGCTTCGAACTTTCTCTGAAATAAAAACGTCAGTCCGGTAAAAGCCGCCAGGATGACGGCATAATACCCAAAATGAAAAAACAACGAAAGAATTGGGGCGGAACTCATCGTGAGCATTTGCAAAGGCTTCCCCGCCTCCGGCAAACCGGCCTGCTGAAGCTTGGCCGCCAACTCGTCGTGTGACAACGTCGTAACAATGGTCACTGAATTGGGCGGATACGGTCTCGTATCCGTGCGCGTCACAAAGTGCGAAAATGCCGCCGTGCCGCCCGCAATCAGAAGGTAGCTCAAGATGAATGGAATAAGTTTTTTCATAGGATGATATTTTGCAAAATTCACTGTTTCACTGAATAACACCGCCCAATCCACGTGTATCCATTCTGCATCCGTTGCCTGCCGCTGACACCCCGAAGTTAAGCCACGGCTACTGGTGGCAGTGCGCCAATGAAATAATGATAATCAAATTTCCCCACCCGGTCAAATCTCAAGACGTGTTGGCAGTGTTCGCCGTTGTGTTGGTTGACAACCAGAAGTTCGACCAGTGTGAATCCGCGTTTTGTTTTCATAGCGGCAATAGGACTTGGAGGCAGATGCCGCGCGAATAATGGGACGCGCGAAAAATATTTGGCACTTTCTCAAATTTTAGTCAGAACTTCTATTTTCGATGCCGCCATTTCGAGCGCACTCTTTAATTCACCCAGGTCCACGGGTTTGGAAATATAATCGTCCATACCGGCAGCGAGGCAACGTTCACGGTCGCCCTGCATTGCATAAGCAGTCATGGCAACAATGCGAACCGGAGGCAAACTTCTCTTGAGTTCTAACTCGCGGATTTTTTGAGTGGCTTCGTAGCCATCCATTTCCGGCATCTGGCAATCCATCAGGATGATGCCATATTGGCTTTGCCGTCGCGCTTCGACGGCTTGGAGTCCGTTTTCAACGGTATCCACCGCGCAGCCAAACTTTTTAAGCAACTGCTTGGCGACGACTTGATTGATCTTATTGTCTTCAGCCAACAGCACACGAAGGCCGGTGATCGTGCCGGAAAACGGAGCCGCAAGGGCGCCATTGACAGCGCCAGCCGGACGGTTGACCCGCGGGGCGGCCTGTTTATGCCTGGCGAACGGAAGCGTGAACCAAAACGTGGAGCCTTTACCCAGGGTGCTGGTGACACCAATGGAACCTCCCATCAACTCGACAAGCTTGCGGCAAATCGCCAATCCCAGGCCCGTGCCTCCAAACTTGCGCGTGGTGGACGCGTCGGCTTGCGCGAACGATTCGAACAGTTTTTTTTGGGCCTCTTCAGATATTCCGATACCGGTATCATGGACGGAAAACTGGAGGCCGATCCCTTCATTGGTCTCGTTAATTTGCGTGACTTCCAAAGAGACCCCTCCTTGGTCCGTGAATTTGACGGCATTGCCGATCAGATTGAGTAAAATCTGCCTTAACCGCGAAGGATCACCGTCGATCTCGGCGGGGACTTTTTCATCAACCGAATAAGTCAGCGCGATGTTTTTTGTCTGGGCGCGCGGCAAAAGCAGCGCGATCGAGTTCATCACCGCTTCGCGCAAATCAAATTCGACTTTTTCAAACGTCATTTTGCCAGCCTCGATTTTTGAGAAATCGAGGATGTCATTGATGATGGCCAATAACGCATCGGTACTGGAGCGGATCGTGTTGGCAAAATCGCGCTGGTCGGGATTCAAAGGCGTGTCCATCAACAGATTGATCATGCCCACGACTCCGTTCATGGGGGTGCGGATTTCATGGCTCATGTTGGCGAGAAATTCGCTCTTGGCCTTGCTGGCAACCACCGCCCCCTCGGCCATTTTCAGTGTTCTTTCCGTGGCGATTTTCAAAAGCTCATTGGCCGTGGCGAGCTCTTCATTTGTTTTTTCCAACGCGGCGGTGCGTTCGTGAACCATTTTTTCCAAATCGTCCAGCCGCAATTTCGCCTGCTGATAGAGCCGCCATTTTTCCGTCATTGAGATCGCCAGTTGCAGCACCTCGATATTGTCGAACGGCTTTTTCAAAATCACGAGCCGATCGGAATAGCCGAGTTTTCTTAACATGTCCTCCCACGAATAGTCCGAATAGGCGGTGCAGATGACGACTTGCAGGTCGGGATATTTTTGCCAGATTTTCGCAGTCGTTTCGACTCCGTCCCAACCGGGCGGCATCCGCACGTCCACAAATGCCATCGCATACGGTTTGTTATCCTTAAGACTTTTCTCGATTAAACCGAGGCCTTCCTGTCCTTGAAACGCGGAGTCAATTTGAAATTCTGGAGTTTGCAGTTGGGGTATTTCTTCGTCGAATAACGCGGCCTCGTCCTCGTCCAGATTGTCGGTCCTGGCGCGTTTCTTGCTAAGAACTTTTTTGAAATCCTCGTGAATGGCTTTGTTGTCATCAATGACGAGGATTTGACGATTCTGATCCGGATTAATGTTCATGGATTTGCCTGGTGATTTAAATTGGAAGTTCCAGTGTGAAAGTTGCTCCGCGGTCCACGCCTTCGCTGAAAGCGGTAAGCACTCCGCCCATTTCCTTCGCGGCGATTGCTCCACTATGAAGGCCGAATCCATGGCCTTCCTTGCGGGTAGTGAACCCATGATTGAAAATACGCGTCAAATTTTCCGGGGGAATGCCAATGCCATTATCAATGACGGAAACCCGGATACAATTGCCGTGGTTGACAATCCGCAACGTGATTTGTTTATCGGCGCGCCCGGAATCGTCGCAGGCGTATTTTGCATTGCGGATAAGGTTCACCAAAATTTGCAGCACATTGTGCCTTTTGGTCGGAATCGGCGGCACGTCGGCGAATTCGCGCACGATTTCCACATGATGACGGGTCAGCGCGGCATTGTTTATGCGCAGGGCGTCTTCGACCAAATCCGTAAACTTGAGTGATTCGACGACCCCGCACGATTTTGCATAACCTTGCTGCATCGCGACGATTTCCTTGATGTGATGGATGTTGCCGGCCAGCGCGCCGACCTCACGCGAAATATCCGCATGTTCCTGGGTGAGATGCGCTGCGAGATTCGTCAGATAATCCAGCAACCGCTTCCCTTTTGGATCGTTCGCAAAAAAATTTCCCAGATCATTTTCGTTCGTGCGCATGAGCGCGACGGCCTTGGCGACTTTGGGGATTTTTGAGTCGCGGATTTTTTCAGCGATCAGCAGACTGGAGACATTGACGCTGTTGAGCACGTTGCCGACGTTATGGAGAACACTCGTAGCCACCTCGGCCATGCCGGCCAGACGCGAGGCATCGATCAATTGCTTGTGAGTTTGGTTGAGTTTCTCCTCGGTCTCTTTGAAGGCAGTGATGTCTTTAGAAATTCCAAATGTGCCGATGATCTCCCCGGCCCCGTTCCGCAATGGCCATTTGCTTGTCAATGCCCACGTCACATGGCCATCCGGCCACGTTTCCTTTTCCATTTTCCCGACGATAGCCTTGCCGGTGCGGATGATGGCTTGTTCGTCTTCAAGGGCCTCGCGCGCGTGTTCGCTCGTGAAAAAATCGCTGTCACATTTGCCTATGACTTCCCGGGCATCCTGCACATTGAATATCTTTGCATGCGCGTTGCTGCAACAAATAAAACGAGATTCACAATCTTTGAAATAAATGATGTCATCCGATTTATCCATCAATGAATGCAACAAATCGCGTTCGTAATTCCATTCAGCCTCCACTTGTCTATTCGCTGCCGGATGACCATCAGTTATTTGAGAAAGAGTCTGGTCAGGAGGCAAATCCGTGAGCGGGGTATTGTTTTTCATTTGTTCATGGCATCTGCTTCAATCCGGGAAACGATCAAACCCCGGCGAGAACATAAACGGCAAAATTTTCGTTTTTTTGAAAGAGATCGTTTGCGTTTAATATGCTATTTATCATTGAATCACAAGTTTTTTAGTTGTCGCATTTGAGCAACTTGCATTGCCGGGCAGACTTGCACGAATCGCTTTGAGCACATTCGAGGTGCATGGCTTGGGCACAAATCTCAATCCCGTCAATGACTTGGCATCTTGCCCCGCCCTGCGGGGATCGTAACCGGATGTATAAACGATCCCCAAACCCGGCTTGATTTTTAGCAATTGATGGGCCAGTTCATACCCCGGGGCAAGGTTTGGTGATGATTACCACGCTGCCTCCTGTGAGGGCAAATTAGCCAGGCGTCTGGTGGTATTTTCTGAACCCGCCCTCATCTCTGGTCTTCTCCCCCGGGAGAAGGAATAGCAATCGGACAGTTCCGGATTTATGGATGGCTGGCTCATATATTCTGCCATCCCTACTCAAAAAACGCGCCGAACGTTTCCCCCCTCTCTTGGAGAAAAGGGCAGGGGACGACAGTCGTTAAACCGCAATTTGTGTCTTGCTGCGGACCCGGATAGACCTTCGTTACATGGTTTCTTTGTTGGTCAAAGCAAACCTGTTTCATCCGCATTACGTGGTGGTTTCCGCCGCCTTGGTTGGCAGTCCATTCGCCCCGGCAGTCATCGGCGGTTTCGCGTCGCGGGGCGGCGTCGCGTCGCGCACAATCGTCGCCGCCCGGCGTGACGCCTCCACTATCAGCTTCAGATGCGCTTCCGACGAGGGGTCCCCCGCATGCTTGATCGATAACCGCTCCGCGTAGCCCATGATTATCGTGATGATATTGTTCAATTCGTGGGCCACGGGGTAAGAAATCTGGCGAGATGGGTCGAATTTCTTTTCTCCTCCGGTTTCCAGCGAACTCAGTTTTTGGTAAATGGTGTCGAACGACGATGACATCTCCGCAGAAAGAGCATATTGTACGCCACTGTTTTTGTACCTCCTTCAATCAAATGTACTTATGTATCCAACGCATTACCCAATAAAATCATTAGCCCACATTTTTTCATTAGATTTTCTGTTGGACACTTGTGTTCCAAAGTTGGACACTTGAAGGTGCTGGCGTTTCGCCCGCTTTTCGTTATTCTCATCGGAGCATTTGATGAACATTGCGCTGGAATCTCTCGGCCTCATCGCGGGCAATCGCTCCCTGCCGCTGGAATTTGCCAGGCAAGCCCGTGCTGCCGGCGTCAAAAAACTCGTTGCCGTTGCCTTCGACAGTGAGACCGATCCCAAACTGGCGGAACTCGTCGATGAAATCGTCTGGCTCAAAGTCGGCCAATTGTCGAAGATGATTTCCGCCTTCACCGGCCGCGGCATTTCCCAATGCGTCATGGTCGGCCAGATTGCCCCCAAAAACCTCTACGATTTGCGCCCCGATTTGCGCGCCATGGCCGTCCTCTTCCGTCTCAAGGAGAAAAACGCCTACACCATCTTCGGCGCCATTGCCGATGAACTGAAAAAGGACGGCGTCGATTTGATTGACGCCACCCCCTGGCTGGCGCCCCTCATGCCCGCCAGGGATTTTCACCTCGGCCCCCCGCCCAACGCCCAACAACAGGAAGACGTCCAGTTCGGCCTGCGCATTGCCAAGGAAGTCTCCCGCCTCGAAATCGGCCAGACCGTCGTCGT
>JBKQUF010000139.1:0-5841 GCA_052140285.1 Limisphaerales bacterium
GATGCGCTGCACATTCCGCCGCAAACCGCTGACACGGCCATGAAAATCATCCTGGCGTATCTGCTCCTCGGCAGTTATGCCACCCTGTTCTGGCTCTGGCGGCAAAAGCGGCTCGCGCCTTCCACGCCGAAGTGATTGCCGAGGCACTTTCATTTAACTCGCGACGCACAATTGTTTGAGCGCGTGGCAGTTGTTTTTCATCGAACGTTCAAGGGGCATTGGCTTGAAATCGTTGGGATCGGGCGTTAAGATTTTCCCAAAATGAATGCAAGTCGCACCCGCCATCACGCATCGCAGGGACGCGGTGTATCCGGCGACGATTGTCGGCATCCCGCCGATGGAGGATTTTTACATCGGGAGCGCGAGCGTGAAGCTGTTTCTGCCGATTTTCAAAATGAATTTTCCGGAAATCACCGACATCGCCCTGCCGGCGGAGGGGGTGTTTCACAACCTGGTTTTCGTCAGCATCAAAAAGACCTATCCGATGCAGGCTTATAAAATCATGCACGGCCTGTGGGGCATGGGGCAGATGATGTTTACGAAGTATATCGTCGTGGTGGATGCCGGAGTGGATGTCCATAACACGAGCGAAGTGTTGTTTCATCTGTGCGCGAACACGGACCCGCAACGCGACAGCATTTTCACCAAGGGGCCGGCGGACGTGCTGGATCATGCGACCAGTGAGATTGCCATGGGCAGCAAGCTGGGAATTGATGCCACGAAGAAATTGCCGGGGGAAGGATTCAAGCGTTCCTGGCCGCCGTTGATCAAAATGGACGATGCCGTGCGAAAAAAGATCGCCGCGCTGCTGGGCGGAGAAGCATCGGCGCGTTGATTTTACTTTTGCGCCCACCCGTTTGGCGCTTTAATTGGGGGATGAAAATCGTTCTAGCTTATTCCGGCGGCCTCGACACGTCGGTCCTGCTTTCCTGGATCAAGGACAAATATGACGCCACGATGATTGCGTTCTGCGCGAACATCGGGCAGGAGGATGAATTGACCGGCCTGGAAGCGAAGGCCAAAAAGACGGGCGCGGAGAAAATTTACATCGACGATTTGCAGGAGGAATTTGCGCGCGACTTTATTTTTCCGATCATCCGGGCGGGAGCGGTATATGAGGGGCAGTACTTTCTGGGCACCAGCATTGCCCGTCCGCTGATAGCCAAGCGGATGGTGGAGATCGCCAAAATCGAAAAGGCGGACGCGATTGCGCACGGCGCGACCGGGAAGGGCAACGACCAGGTGCGCTTTGAGCTGACGGCCGCGACGCTCGCGCCGGATTTGCAGGTGATCGCGCCCTGGCGGGATGCGTCGTATCGCAGCCAGTTTCCCGGGCGGCAGGAGATGATTGATTATTGCGTGAAGCAGAACATCCCGGTGCAGGCGAGCGCGAAAAAGCCGTTCTCGATGGACCGGAACCTCCTGCACATTTCATACGAGGCGGGGATTCTGGAGGACCCGTGGTTCGATTCGTTTAACCTGAAGAACCGGAGTTATTTCACGACGCTGTCGGTCTTTCCCGAAGACGCGCCGAACAAGCCGGAATTCGTGGAATTGGAATTCCAAAAGGGAAATTGCACGGCGGTCAACGGCAAAAAGCTTTCGCCGCTGGGCGTGATGCGCGCGTTGAACAAGCTGGGCGGCCGGCACGGGGTGGGCCGGGTGGACATGGTGGAGAACCGCTACGTGGGCATGAAATCACGGGGCGTTTATGAGACGCCGGGCGGCGCGATTTTGCAATTCGCGCACCGGCAGATGGAATCGTTGACGATGGACCGGGAAGTGATGCATTTGCGGGACACACTGATTCCGCGCTACGCGGAACTGGTGTATTACGGTTACTGGTTTGCGCCGGAGCGGTTCGCGTTGCAGGCGCTCGTGGAGGAATCGCAGCGCAATGTCACGGGCACGGTGCGGGTGAAGTTGTACAAGGGCAATATCATGGTGGCCGGGCGCAAATCGCCGGTCAGCCTTTATAATCCGCACATTGCCACAATGGAGGCCGATCCCACCAAAGCGTACAATCAGGACGACGCCACGGGCTTTATCCGGCTGAATGCATTGCGGCTGAAAGTGGCGGCGAAGGTGCAGAAAAAGAAATAAGTTGCCGATTGCTGGCCGGGCGTGCAGCGCGCGGCGGAGCGTTCGCCTCCCAGTGAAACCGATCAACGGGCGACAAAGGTAGTGTCGCCTTTGGCGACATTTTTCAGATCGGCAAAGACGATGATGCCGGCGCCAGTCTGGAGCAGGGTCTGGACTTCGACTTCAACCTGGTGGTTGATGTGCTGTTGCGCGCTGCCGACCACGACCATCGTTCCATCGGGAAGATAACCAATGCCCTGCCCCTTGTCCTTGCCTTCGCGGACGATTTTCAATTGGAGCATTTCGCCGGGGAGCAGGATGGTCTTCAAACTTTTGGAGACTTCATGAAGGTTGATGCACAGGACTTTTTGCAGCCCGGCAACTTTGGCCAGGTTGTAGTCATTGGTAAAAAGCTTGGCGTTGAGATTGCGCGCCAGGCGGACGAGTTTGGCATCGACTTCCTTTTCATCGGGAAAATCGCCGTCATGGATGCGCACTTCAATATTCGTGTTGCGCTGGATGCGGTTGAGCATTTCGAGGCCGCGACGACCCCGCGCGCGGCGGATGGGGTCGGCGGAATCGGCGATTTGCTGAAGCTCGCGGAGGACAAAGCGAGGGACGACGATGAGACCTTCGAGGAGGCGGGTTTCAATCAGGTCGGCGATGCGGCCGTCAATGATGACGCTGGTATCCAGCAACAGCAAGTTGTCCGGTTTGTTTTGGGGCGAAAAACGGACGTAAGGGATGATGAGGGAGAAATCCTCCTTATTGCTCCGCATGGCCAAGACCATGCCGATGTAACCGAAAGCCAGAAACAGGCAGAGGCGGATGAGCCATCGTTGCGTGTCCAGGGCATTGACAAACAGACCTGAACTATCGATAAGAAAAGCGACCACCCAGCCGAGGAGCAGGCCGAAGGTGATCGCCGAAAAAGCGCGGAGCGAAATGCCTTTGAGCATTTCGTCCACGGCAATGAACAACCCGCCAAAACCGAAACCGATGAGCATTCCATAAACTTCGCTATGCGGCGAAACCACAAATTCCGGGCGGACCTGGCTCAATGCGTAGCCGCCCGCGGTGCAGAGGCTCAGGAAAAGGATACGGATGACCCAAAGGGGCTTCATGGTTTTCGTTGTGGTTCGGCGACGGATGGCGGGTTGGTGTCGTCTTCATGATGCCAGAGGAGATGCCACAGGCCGAAGCGGTTCAGATTGCTGGAGGTAATGGCCAGATTGCCGGCGATGGCTTGCACGTTGGAGGAAAGTTCCGGGTCCTGCAAAACGGTGCCGGCCAACCCCCGGCCCGATTGCATGCCGTTCATGAGGTTGGTCAATGTTTCGCTGGCTGATTCGATATTATTCATGGCGGCAGTCAACTGCACACCGTTGGTCGCAAGCAGAATATCAGCCGAACCGGCCAGTTGCGTCAATTGTTTCGAGAAAATAAGCAGGTTGCTGACCGAGGCGTTGACCTGCGCCCGGTTGGTGTTGACGAGACTGTTGATGTCCCCGATGGCGCCGACGGCGTCCTCGGTAAACGAGCGCAGGTCGTTCACGGCGACGGAGAAATTGGTCAGGGTCTGGCCGTTCAAGACGATACGTTGGAGTTGGGACACGGAGTCATCGATCTTCCTCGCGGTTTCGTCGATGCGCGCGACAAAGCCCACGGTGTCCCGCGCGACTTCCTGCAAGTTGAACGGCGGCAGGCAATCGACCGAGGCGTTATTGGTCAGGATTTCACCCTGGTTCAAGGTCGGGATAATGGCCACGTATTCGTCGCCCAGAAAACCGGATTGCTCGATGACGAACTGGGAATCGCCATAGATTTTGAATTGTTTGTAGATGCTGAGGTAAATGGTGACGCTTTTTTCATCGGGCGGCAATTGGATGTCCGAGACGCTGCCGACCTCGACGCCGGCCAGAAGTACGGAGGCGCGGGTCTTGAGGCCGCCGATGTTGGAGGCGTGCAGTTGGACGGTGTAGGTGCCATGGAAAATGCTGGTTCCTTTGCTGAATTGAATCAGCAATATGGCCAGCAAGACCAGCCCGATAAGAACGAACAGGCCGACCTTGGTTTCCAGTCGCTTGGTTTCCATCGCCCCCAAAATAACAAATCAACTTTAACTCCGCCAGTTTTTCAGATTGAGCCTGAAAACCCTGGCAAATGGGAGCGCCGGATGTTGTCGGCTTCGGACGTTCGACTCCGGAAAGCTGGTTGCAAACCGGCGCTCCGCCCTTGCGGGCGTGATTCACGTCTTGGCCGGATGCAGTTCGGCGTGGATTTTGGCCAGCGCCTTGGCGAGAGCGTCCCATTCCGCTTCGGTGGTCTCCCAGCCGGCGCTGAAACGGACGGCGCGGACGGCTTGCATGGGTCTAACGCCCATGGCCGCAAGAACATGCGACGGTTCCTCCTTGCCCGTGGCACAGGCGGAACCAGTGGAAACGGCGAAACCGGCCTTGTCCAGGCGCACGACCCACAGATGTTTGCGGTCGCCATCGGGCATCAGGGCGGAAACGGTGTTCCAAAGGCGGGGCGATTTGGAGCCGATAATGACGGCGTCGGGCATGAGCCTTAAAAATTCGCGCTCGAAGTTCTCGCGCCAGATGCCGCGCAGGAGATGCTGGCTGTGGGTGATTTGTTTCTCGCGCACTTCCAGCGCGGCCAGCATGGCGGCGATAATGGGGACATTTTCGGTGCCGGCGCGGCCGCCGCGTTCCTGCTTGCCGCCGAGCAACAGGGGAGTCAGCCGGGCCTGGCGCGGAATTTTCAGAAAGCCGACCCCGCGCGGTCCGCCGAACTTGTGGGCGGCGCCGCTCACGAAATCGCATTGGCCCAAATCCCGGGCGGGCATTTTGCCGAGCCATTGGACGGCGTCGGTAAAAAAGGGAACCTCGTAACTCTGGCAAATGGCGAGGATTTCCCGCCAGGATTGGATGACGCCGGTTTCGTTGTTGGCGGCCATGACGCCGATCAGTCCGGGCCGTTTATCGGCCAGTTCCGAAGTGAGCCAGTCCAGATCAATGACGCCGTCGGCGGTAACGGGAATCAATTTGAGGCGCTTGCCGAAATAATACTCCGACGACTCCATGACGCAGGGATGTTCGATGCCGGAAATCCATGCTTCCGCCCGGGCATCCAGCGTGCGCGCGAAATGGTGCATTACCGTGTTGTTGGCCTCGGTGGCGCCGCTGGTCCAGACGATTTCCGGGGGCTGGCAGCCCATGAAATGGGCGAGTCGCTCGCGGGCGGCGCTCAAGGCCGCGGCGGCGCGCGCGCCGGCCTGGTGCATGGACGACGGATTGCCGCCGATCTTCTCGGTGGTTTCCAGCCATGCCTCGCGCGCTTCGCGCATGACCGGCGCGGTGGCGTTGTAATCAAAATAAATCACGGGCCAATTAGAATACATTTTCAGTCCCGACTGGCGAGTTTTTTTGGAGCGGCTGGGACTTGTGGGGACGACCTCCAAAAATGGGCCTGCATCGGGGGCATGAACCTGGAATATTCGTGAGGGAACAATGGTGGCTTCCCTCCCCATGAACCCGGGGGACCCTCACCTCACCCTGGCCCTCTCCCCTCCCATCCGCTGGGAGCGGAGAGGGAATCCGCCTTCGCCAAGGCTACGGCGGACAGGTAGCAGGCGAATGGCTGCGGTCGCTCGAAAGTCTGGCAGGATGCGGCAGGTTCAGGGGTTCAAGGCGCGAATCATTCGGGGAATTCTCTCCCCTCAACGGGGAGGGATTGAGGGTGAGGGGTGAGAAT
>JBKQUF010000140.1:0-5015 GCA_052140285.1 Limisphaerales bacterium
CTGGTGACGGTGAAACAAATCCATGCCGACGGGCGCATTGCCCTGAATGATGGTCGCACGTTACCAAAAAATTATCGCCAGTTCGTGCGCGGCTACGCGGTCACGTCCTACGCCGCTCAAGGCAAGACTGTGGATTACGTTTTATTTTCGGATTCGGCTGTTCGTGCCGCGACGAACGAACAGCAATGGTATGTCACGATTTCGCGCGGTCGGCGCGGCGTGAAAATTTTCACCGCCGATAAAATCCAACTGCGCCAGAACATTGCTCATTCGGGCGATAGACCTTTGGCTTTGGACATGGCGAGTGAAAGTTCGGTTCACAAGCTGGCGACGATTTGGGGGCGCGATGTCGCCTACGTTCTCAATGTCCGGCATTCGCAGCGCGTCTCGACAAAGCGACAGGTGGAAGCCTTGCGGCGTGAAAAATCCGAACGGCAGGCGCAAGCCGCACGGCAGGCTGAAGCGGCCAAACAATCTGAATCGGTGAAACAGGCCGAGACGGTCGAACGGACAATTCAAAAATCTGAAACCGTCCGGCGGCGGATTGAAATTCCGCCGCGCCAAACCAACAAACCAAGCCGGGGCATGAGAATATGAGCCTTTGCTATAAATTAGGCCGCAGTGTGGGCGGCGATCCCGTGCCGATGGATAATCTGCGGCTGGAAACCAGCCCGGATTGTTTTTATACGCTGTCCTATCACCACGTCGAACTGACCAAGTTTGAATCGGCCCAAGACGGGGAAACCATCACCATGTTTTTTTTGAACCGCACGGTTCGCCTTATCGGGAAAAATCTGCGCGAGTTAGGCGTTGCCCTGCAAGGCCGCAACGTCGAATTCATCAAGCCGATGGCGCAACGCTATTCGTCGCTGTCCAGTGGCGACGCTTGGGTCAAGGCAATCGAAATCGAGGACAAAAAAGAGCAGGGTTAATATATTTTGGCGACGGTCAAATTGTATATCGCTTTTGTATATGGGTTGCACTTTTTGCGGCCAAACCCGACCCAATGCGAGCAATGCTAAAATCAAAAAACCCTGTGATTACAAGCCAGACCACATACGACCAAACAAAGGCAAACCTCGTTTTAGAATTACGAAACCGTTGCTCTACCACTGAGCTACATTGGCTTTCACATGGTTTGCAGCGGTTTCGATTTCATCCGCCATCAACCCAGCGACACACATTTTGGCCGCGTGAACATCCCGGGGCAAGTCAATTTCGTCGTTCGCTGAAATCCTCATGCCGGCGGTTGCCAGACCCGCGGTCCGGGTATTTGAGCAACTCTTATGGGTTGATAATTCCGTCTTAATTGCTGGCCTTGAACGTTTTGAGGTGGGAACGACTCACCAAAATATGCACAAGGTCAGACAATACAGGGTTAGTGGATTTTGTGCTCTTCGACGACACTTTCTGCAACGGACGCCGGAACACGCGCCGTTAAAACATTCAACCGAAACAACGTAAAGACATGATTATGAAAAAAGTTATTCTCTTCGCCGCCATTATCGGCGTGACCGCCGCGCTCAGCGCCAAAGCTGACGACGCGGCCAAAGACATCTGGACCGCGCATTGCGTCCTCTGTCATGGCGCCGACGGCAAAGGCCAGACCAAGATGGGGGCAAAACTTGGCATCCGCGACTTCACCGATGCGAAAGTCCAGGCGGACATCAAGGACGACGCTGCCTTCAAGGCGCTTCGCAACGGCCTCCAAAACGCCGACGGCAAGACGCTGATGAAGCCGTTTGATTCCCTGACCGACGACCAGATCAAATCGCTGATCGCCTACGTCCGCAGTTTGAAGGGCTAACCAACCGGCGGAAGCGCCACAAATGAAAAGCACAGGGCATCTCACGATGCCTAAAGAAATTCGCTGTCCAGCATGAACACTGAAGAAAAAGAACCGCCGCCGCAACGCCCGTCGTTGTTTCGCAATTGGAACAGCCTGATCGGGATAATCGTTGGCATCGGCGCGCTGTTCTCGTTCGCCCTGTTGTTCATGCTGGACGCGGTTGCCAATTTCGCGAATCCGTACATCGGCATTCTGACATATTGCGTCGTGCCGGTGTTTTTGATTTCCGGAATCGCATTGACCTTTCTCGGCGCCTGGCTTGAACGCCGGAAGCGACAACGCGAGCATCTTTCCGTGCCGCGGATGCAGATTGACTTTGCCAACCCGCGCGACCGGAAAAAATTCATCTTCTTTACCGCCGGCAGCATGGTGTTTGTGATGCTCTCCGCGGTTGGCAGTTACAACGCGTTTGAGGTCACCGAATCGGTGCAATTTTGCGGGGAGACGTGCCACACCGTGATGAAACCGGAGTTGACCACGCACAATAACGGTCCGCACGCGCGCGTCGCCTGCGTTTCCTGCCACGTGGGGCCGGGCGCGTCGTGGTTTGTGAAATCGAAAATCACCGGCTCGTACCAGCTTTACGCGGTCATGTTCCATAAATATCCCACGCCGATTCCGACGCCGATCAAGAACCTGCGTCCGGCGCGCGAGACCTGCGAGCAATGCCACTGGCCGAAGGCCTTTGTGGGCAACGTGGATCGCACGTTCAATTACTTTCAAGAGGACGAATCCAACACGCCGTATTCCATCCGCCTGCTCTTGAAGGTCGGCGCGGGGAATGATCCGAGCGACCCGAATGCGCCCGCCGGCGGCATTCACTGGCACATTCTCAGCGGCAATACCGTTGAATACATCGCCACGGACGCCGCGCGCCAGAACATCCCCTGGGTGCGCCTCACCGATGCGCAAGGCGTGGTGACGGTTTTCCGCGCGCCGCGGTTTACCAATGACATCAGCCAGTACGAAATCCGCAAAATGGATTGCATGGACTGCCACAACCGTCCGTCGCACCGGTTTATGGCGCCGGAATTCGCCGTGAACCAGGCGATGGAACAGCGCCAGATTGATCCGGCCATCCCGTGGATCAAGACCAACGCTGTGTTCGTCCTGGCGCGACCGTACAAAACGGATGAGGAAGCCAGAAAAGCCATTGCCACCGCGCTGGCGGAAAAATATCCCAACGACCCGCGCATCAAATCCGCCATTGCGGCGGTGCAACAGATTTATTCGGACAATTTCTTTCCGGAAATGAAGTCCGATTGGAGCAAGTACCCGGACAACATCGGCCATATGATTTGGAAAGGCTGTTTCCGCTGCCACGACGGCGACCACCAGAGTGACGATGGACGCCGCACGATCAAGGCCGATAATTGCAACGCCTGCCACACCATCCTGGCCCAGGGCAGCGGCGCGGACTTGTTGAAGATGACGCCCGGCGGGCAGCAGTTCATTCACGTTGGCGGCGATTACAACAATTCCTGCTCCGACTGCCATACCGGCGGGCCGTAGAACCGGGCGAAGTCGCGCAGCCGGTTGATCCGTTACATTGATCCGATGGAGCGGGATTCGTGGAGAGGGCTTCCATCTCCAAAATTGGACGCGCATTCGGGTCATGAACCTGCCGCATTTTGCCGGGCTTTCGAGTGAGGGTGTCGGATTCATAGAGAGGTTAAAATCGCCTGAAAAACGCCTAAAATCGCCTAAAAACACGACAATTTGAGTTGCGTCCATACGTGCAAATTCGCGCAAAATCGCGCAAATAGGGGAAAAGCAGAAAACAAAAAACAGAAAACAGAAAACAGAAAGCGGAAAGCGGAAAGCGGAAACGCTGAAATATGCGCTGCGGCTCGCCACGCGAATCCAAGCCAATGGAGGCCTCGCGATCAAAAACAGAAAGCACAAAGCAGAAAGCGGAAATTACGCGGGGCGTCTTGGTGGAAATCAAGGCTGCCCCCGGCCCGGTCTCCAGTTTTTTTATTGCGCTGGCTCTCATCGCGGTGATTTAACCACGGAACGGCCAAAGTGTAATGTTGCTGGGCAACATAAAATGAAGGCAGGGGAAAAGCAGAAAATAGAAAGCAGAAAGCAGAAATAAACACCAAGCAAACGGAGTGAACGAAGACAAAAAATATCCACCACCGGATGGACGAAATTGGCCGCTAAAAAGCACAAAGGGCGCAAAAACGGCGGGAAAACGGGCCTTTTTTACCACGGATTCAAAAAACAAAAGCTGAAACTCTGAAACTCTGAAACTCTGAAATTTAACCACGGATGGACACAGGTGCATACGGATGGCGGGAATTAACAGCGAACAAAGCTTGATTTATAGCCACAACAAGGCGCAAAAGGCACAAAAACATTGGATTTTTATGCAGAGACGCGAAGAATTTCAACCACGGATGAACACCGATGGACACGGATTTTAACGCAAGGCGGGCTATCTTGTTTTGCCCCTTCGGGGCGGAGAAGAAATTTGTCTCACACCGCTGCTTAAAATCAAGCGCTTTTTGAGGTTGCAAACCGCTGCACAAGCGGCATGCTTTGTTTAGAGATAAACCTACGCCGAACTGGTTCGTCCAGGCGGCAAATCCTGTGGCCATCCCGCGCAAGCGTGGTGGCCGCAGTTGTTTTCGGGAGCGCCCATGCACGTGTTCTATGTATCACGCCGGCATTCAAGCCGCAGATTTGATTTGCTCCACGTTTTTGTTTCCAATGGCGGCTTATGTCTATTGTCTGGGCCACGTGAATAATCTCCACGTTCATTTGCAGTATTACCGCATCCGCGACCGCTACGGAAAACGGCTTAAACAGATGCAGTTCCGCTATCAGGATGCAGATCAATGGTGGTGCGGCGGCATCACGGTGAGCGACGCCATCAGCCATGAAAGAGGTGGGGTGTTTTTTGCGCCATAAAAGTGTCGCCCTCAAGCCTTGAAGGAGGCCGGTCTTCACAGGATCTGGCGAGATGATTGAATGCAGCCATGCCCCGGCAGTTGCGCATTGAATATCCCGGCGCGATTGATCATCCGCCTTCGCCAAGGCTACGGCGGACAGGTAGCAGGCGAATGGCTGCTGTCGCTCGAAAGTCTGGCAGGATGCGGCAGGTTCAGGGGGTCAAGGCGCGAATCTTTCGGGGGAATCTCACCCTCAATCCTTCTCCCCG
>JBKQUF010000141.1:0-29446 GCA_052140285.1 Limisphaerales bacterium
GTAACGGTCACAAATAAACCATTTGTTTGTTTTGGCCACGTAATATCGAGGGGTCTCTGGAAAGACCCATTCCGAATTTGTTTCATTATCGTAAAGCACAAAAGGAGGATAGCTTTGCCAATGTGAATAATCTTTTTGCATGGAAATATCCTCTGCCGTCCGCTCCTTTTTAGCAATCCGAAATAAACCGCTCAAAAACACCGCCTCTGACCGCATAAACATTGGATTTCTCGTTTTTTCTGCGTTTATGAAAATGCTCCAACGTCGCCAGCCATTGCGCCCCAAGCCTCGGAACCCACAAAACCGGGCTTGGACCCTGAAAAACGATGAGATACACTTGCAAATATGCCGGGAGGCACTCAAAATCCTGATAAAGAGCCCGGACTGGTCGCGGGCAAACAATTAAACCATGAATACCCAATCTTACACTCGTCGTGGATTTCTCAAAACCTCCACCCTGGCCGCCGCGAGCCTGCCGTTTATCGGCGCATTGAATTTGCGCGCACAAACCGCCGCGCCGGCAAAAAAACTCGGCTTCGCCCTCGCCGGCCTGGGCAGTTTGAGCACTCATCAAATCGCCCCCGCGCTCCAAAAGACCAATTTTTGCAAATTGACCGGCATCATCACCGGCACGCCTGCCAAGGCCGAACGCTGGAAGGCGCTCTACAACATTCCCGATAAGAACATCTACCATTACGACAACATGGAAAACATGGCGGACAATCCCGACATTGATGTCGTCTATGTCGTCACGCCAAACGGACTGCACGCCGAGCACACCATCAGCGCTGCCAAGGCGGGCAAACATGTGTTGTGCGAAAAGCCGATGGAAGTGTCCCCGGAAAAATGCCAGCAGATGATTGACGCATCCAAGGCGGCCAACCGCCTGCTCGCCGTCGGCTACCGGCTGCATTTCGACCCGAATCATCTCGAATGTGTCCGCCTCGCGCGCGAAAAGGTTTTTGGCAATGTAAATTTGATCCAGGCCGAATATGGCTTTCGGATTGGCGACCCAAAACAATGGCGGCTGAACCGCGCCTTGTCCGGCGGCGGACCGTTGATGGACGTGGGCATTTACGCGCTTCAGGCCGCGCGCTATCTGTCCGGCGAAGAACCGGTTTCCGTTTCCGCCGTCGCCACCAACAACGACCCGGTCAAGTTCAAGGACATCGAGGAAAGCATCGCGTGGCAGATGAAATTCCCCGGCGGCGCCATCGCCAGTTGTGACACCACTTACAATTTCAACGGATTGGATCGGTTTCGGGCGCTTGCGGACCGGGGCTGGTTTGAATTGGCGCCCTGTTTCGGCTACGGCGGCATCCAGGGCAAGCGCAGCGACGGCAAGTGGACGCCCATCGCGGGGATTGATCAATTCGCGGCGGAAATGGATGATTTCGCCCAATGTATTTTAAACAACCAGCCCACGAAAGTCCCCGGCGAAGAAGGCCTGCGCGACCTCAAAATCATGATGGCCATTTACGAGGCCGCGGGGACCGGCAAAACCATCAGCCTGACGTGATGCTGGCGGTGCGCCGTTGGGCGGCTTTCCCATTCTGATTTGAACCGCCCGCCCTGACATGAACAAACGCGCGCTCATCAAAAAAATCATTGGCCGCCTGGCGGAGGAACTCGAGGTTTACTTCCGGGCCGCCCAGGCCTCGCGCACCGAGGCCACCCACGAACAAAGCAAAGCCGAGAACAAATACGACACCCGCGGACTCGAAGCCTCCTATCTCGCCCGCGGACAATCCCGCCAGGCGGCTGAAATCCAGGGCGCCATCGCCGCCTTCGAGAAACTGGCGCCGCGCCGGTTCGGCGCCGCCGAACCCGTGGATGTCGGGGCTTTCGTGGAACTGGAATCCAACGGGGAAAAGGCCGCTTACTTCATCGGCCCCCGGGCGGGAGGCACGGAGGTGCTGCATGACCGGCGCGAAGTGTTGGTGATTACCCCGCAATCCCCCTTGGGCGAACAACTCATGGGCAGGAAACAGGGCGACGTCCTGAAATTAAAACTCGCCCCTGGGCAAAACCAATGCCGGGTGACCCTGGTCGTCTGATCAACCATAACGCAGTGCTATCTCCGAACCTCATTGCGTCCTGCGTAGATTTTCATCCTCGTCCTCATCCTCATCATCGTGTTCCCAATTTGTCATCCCTACAAGCCGAATCCCCCAGGGCAGACGCATCTAAATTTCCTTTGGTTGGACGCCCAGTAATGTAAGCAGATAGGGATGATTCCAACTGGCATTGAGCATTTTGCCTTTGATGCCGCGTTTTTTTGTTTTCTCTTGTTTGAGTAAGTTCAAAGCCAGTCGGCGCACGGTGGCCAGATTTTCCGCAGCGTAGCCTTGGCGGGCGCGGCTCTGGTCCTCGCCGAAACAGACATCCAAGACCCAGTGGAGTTTGTTTTCCACGCCCCAATGCCCGCGCACGGCTCGGGCAAAAGTTTCCACGTCCAGTTTTAAACTGGAGAGGTAATACCGTCGCTCCAAGGTGGTTTTGCCATCGCTTTGCTCCCAATGGACTTCACGGCTTCATCCAATTGCTGCTGACGGCGGCCCGTGATAAACACGTAAGCTCCTTCGGCGACAAACAACTTGGCTGTCGCCAACGCCAGCCCGGAGGTGGCTCCGGTGATCACCGCGACTTTCCCCGCCAATTTTCTCGTCACGTTATTATTCATAATTTGTTCACTACATTACTGAACTGATGTCGCTTTTGCTTGCCAATATGAAATCGGCTTACATGCCAGGCTTCGTCATGCCGTCTCCCATTGATTCCGCATTGAGCGCTTTTAGCACCGTGTCCGCTTTGACACGGTCGCCGTGCTGTTTGGTGATGTGAGCAAAGGTCACCTTGTTGTCCTTGCCAATAATGAACGTGGACGGATAGGCGGTCTCCTTCGGTGCATCCCAGCGCAAACCATAGGCTTTGGTGAAGGAATATTCTGGATCAAGAACGAGTAGAAAGTCTTTCGGCCAGTCTTTGTCTTTGAGAAAGTCGGCAGCATGCGACTTGAGATCGTCTGACGGCCCGGGATAAACCATCACCACTTGGACCCCATCGGCTGCGAGTTCTTTTTCATGGTTCACGAAATCGTGCGCTTGACGGGAACAGAATGGGCACTGGTAACCAGGCCAGCCGCGCAATACAACGAGCACCACCCTGCCTTTGGCGGTGAGGTCGTCGAGCCGCACCGGTTGGTCGTCAAGCGTATTGAGCGTGAAATCAGGCGCCGAACTCCCGACGCTTGGCGGAGTGGCCTCGCTCATCATACCGGACGCCATGTTGCCCATTGGGGCGGGGTTCATGGCCGGCGCCATATTTCCCATTTGGGTTGTGTTGGTGCCATTCATGTTATCTGAACCCATGCCGCCCATTTGATTCGAGTTGGTGGCATTCATGGAATTTTGCGCCATGCCGTCCATCTGCGCGTTCACAACCAGCGGAAAAGCGCAGGCCAAAATGGCGAACAAGTGTTTGCAGTGATTGATGGTTTTTTTGAGTTTCATTTGTAGTTTTATTGTTGTGTTGATTGTTTTGCAGGCAGAATCATTTTTTCGGCTACGGCAGCCAGCCTCCGGTGGCCTCCAGTGGTTTGAGTTCTCCGCTGTGTGTCACCCACGCGGCAATTGCCCGACGTCCGGCAACGCCTTTGGAGTTGGCATCAATGACAACGGTGCCTTGAAATCCGTTGGTCTGGCTGATGAGCGGACAGGTAACGAGTGAAAGCACGGCGAAATCGTGATTCAAAACACGGCCCGAATTCTCGCCGGCTGTGACTTCAGAGTTCAGCCCGCTTACCAGGTCTGCGACAGTGGCTTCGTAATCTGTGACGCCTTTATTATCCGTCGGATTAAAAGTGACCTGCCAGTGTCTGCCGTCATCAGAATTGACCCGCAATATTCCAACTTTGTTTTCAGACGCGGAGGGTGCGCCCCGGAAACCAAGCCAATTCCTCCATTCGCGGCCATTCAAGACAAATTCGGGTGTGTAGATGTTTTCCGCCGACCGCGCCTGCGCGTAGCTGCGTTGCCGGTCGGAAAACTGCCCGCTGGACAGCTTGTCACGCCAGCCGAGGTTGTTCCAATAATCCACATGAAAGGCAACGGGCACAAATTCATTCCAGAGGCCTGACGCATTTTTTAGCTGGCTCAACCATGCCTCGGCAGGTGGGCAACTGCTGCAACCTTCGGACGTATAAAGCTCCAGCAGCGCCGTCTGGCGCTCGGCACTTTGAAATACCACCGGCCCGGCGGTTGCGGTGACGCCGGCCAACATCGCAAAGAGGAAAATCCATTTCATCGCGTTAATGGTGAGAGCAATCACGAATGTCTTTTATTCCAAAAACTTTCATTCAAAAAAATGGAATAATCTCATCGGTTATTTCCTCATATCTTCTGAATGAAAAGTTTGAAAGCTTTCGGGATGGCGCTGGCAATCATGGCAGTTCCCGCCATAATCCCGTCGTTGACATGGAGTTCTCCGTCGCAGAATGGGTCTCAGGTCGCTGCCGGCCAATCCGCTGTAGCGCCAAGCTGGGAACTAAAAGACGTAAATGACAAAACGATCCGTTCCGCCGATTTTAAGGGAAAGGTCGTCATTCTGGATTTTTGGGCCACGTGGTGTGCTCCCTGCCGCAAGGAAATCCCCGGCTTTATCGCGCTGCAAAAGAAATACGCGCAACAGGGATTGGTGGTTGTCGGCGCATCAGTGGATGAAGGCGAAGCTTCAATGGTCAAACAATTCATGGAAAAATTGGGCATGAATTATCCGGTGGTGTTGACGGATGAAAAAATGCAGGACCAGTTTGGCGGCATCGAGGTGGTGCCAACGACGTTCGTCATCGATCGTGAAGGCCACATCGTAAAAAAATATCTTGGTTTAACAGACGAGAGCGAATTTAAACAGGAAATCAAACCGCTGCTCAATCCCTGAACTGGTATTTCTGCAAATGAATATTCAACAGGTCATTGCCCGCAGACAACACAAGCAGCGCAATGGAAAGGGAAAGTTTGACAACTTGACCCTGAATCATTGGATTGCGCCGATTGCGGTTGAGGGGTGCCTGCGTTATGGTGCTGACACACAAATCGAAAGGAATAGAATATGATCAAAGTTGCATTATTTGTGAGGCTGGAGGCTAAACCCGGAAAAGCGGAGGAAGTGGAGAACTTTCTGCGCGGAGGGCTGCCGCTGGTGGAACAGGAGCCGGCGACGCTGGCCTGGTTCGGAATTCGTTTGGGACCAACTACGTTCGGTATTTTCGACGCCTTTCCGGACGAATCGAGCCGGCAGGCGCATCTCTCGGGGAGGGTCGCAGCCGCCTTGATGGCCAAGGCGCCGGAGTTGCTCGCCCAACCGCCGGTCATCGAAAAAGCCGATGTCCTTGCTGTCAAATTCCCCGCATAAGACGAATCCGATAATTATGTAGAGTGGCACAGATTTTAATGCCAAAAATTTCATCAACATGAACGAAGCGGACTACGAGCATGCGGTGAATTCCTTCTACCAGGGATTATACCGTTTTGGCTTCAGTTTGTCCGGCAATACAGATGATGCTTGTGAATTGACGCAGGAAACTTTTGCACGGCTGCTCACCAAAGGGGGGCAGCTACGCGACCGATCTAAAATGAAGGCATGGCTTTTCACCACGCTGTATCGTATTTACCTCGGCTGGAAGCGCCGCGAAGCGCGGCATCCGCATCTGGAAATCGACAGCGTCGAGGACGAACTGCCGCCGGTGACACCGGAAACAGTGGACAAACTTGAGGCTGAGGCCGTAAGCCGGTCGTTGCTGGCTCTCGAAGAGCGTTATCGCGTGCCTCTGGCACTTCACTATTTTGAAAATCATTCCTATCGGGAAATTTCCAGACTGCTTGATATTCCCGTTGGCACCATCATGTCGCGCCTCTCGCGTGGGAAGGAACTAATGCGCAAATCGCTTGCCGCAAAATCCATCGGCGCGGAACGCAAGGTTATTTCCATCAACCCGGAAATTCGGAGGTACTGATGATATTATGAATAATCAGGAAGCCAGATTGATTTTACAGGCGTATCGCCCCGATGGACGGGATGCGTCTGATCCGCTGTTCGCCGAGGCGCTCGAACAGGTCCGGCGCGACCCGGAATTGCAAAAATGGTTCGCACAGCAAAATTCGCTGGATGTCCGGGTGCAAGCTCTGCTCGAAGTGGCAATTCCAGTTCCGCGTAGATTGAAATCCGACTTGCTCGCGCTGCAAAAGATTTCACGTCCGTCGCCTTGCTGGTCATGGTGGTTTCATCCGATGAAGCTGGCGGCAGCCGTAGCGGTGATATTACTGCTGGGCTTGGCCGCATTTTTTCTATTCCCTCAAAGGCAGGCACAACTGGCCTCGTTCCGTGCAACGATGGCACACTATTCGGCGCAAGAACAGGGGCACATCACTTTCGAGTCCCACGACTTGGCCAAGATTCAGCAGTGGCTTCAAGGTCGTGGCATCGAAACTAATTTTGATTTGCCCACCGCGCTGCCGGGCCGATCAACTCAAGGCTGCCGCGTCGTTGATTGGAACGGACGCCGGGCGACGATGATTTGTTTCATGCTTAAGGGCGAACACATGGACTTGTTTGTCATGGACCGCGCCGGTCTGCCGGACTTACCTGACACCAGCGCGCCGCAATATGCCAAAGCCGGCGATTTGATGACGGCGACTTGGTCGAATGGCGACAATATCTATCTGCTGACGGGCGAGAACAAAGAGCTTTTACAGAAGGTTCTTCAGCAAACAACCATTTAATTTCTTGTCATCGAAAGTTTCGCCGGACGCGTCAATGGATTGCTTCAGTGTGCGCCGGGAGAATGGCGCACACGGAACGGCATGGCGGTGGTTGCGGCGTGATGTGGAGGACACCGGACCAAGCGTTTCGCGCATTGCTGGATTGTTATAGAATTCTGCGAATCAGATTCACATTTGACAACGGTGGGAAATCCCACCATACTAGAACCATGCCGACATTAACGCTTGAAGGTTCCAAACAGAAACGACGCCCCGCGGTCGTCGAAGATTACGACGTGGCCGCCGACGCCAAGAAACGAATCAGCCTGCGCAACGCCAAAACGAAGTATTTCCACGTCAAGGCGTTCTCAAACGGCTGCTTCCTGCTTGAGCCGCGCGTGCTGGTTTCGCCCGAAGCCATTTCCGCCCGTTCCCTCAAGATGCTGGACAAATCCGCGGCCAATTTGAAAAAAGGATTGGCGTCAGCGCCGATTGATTTGGCTGCCTTCGCCGATGCTTGAAAGGCTCAAATGGCTTTCAACATCCGCATGGGATTGCCGGAGATGAAAGCATTATGGGACGACCTTTCGACCCGAAAGGAGCGGGGGAAGCTCGACAAGGACGAGGAAAAGTTTTTCAAAAAACTGGTCAAAGCTCTCGGTTATCTCACTGAAAATCCCCGGCACAACAGTTTGGCTTCACACGAAATAGACGATTTGACTCGCAAATACGGGTTCAAAATTTTCCAGTCCTCTCTTGAAAACAGAACGCCGGCAGCCGGACGGATGTTTTGGGCCTATGGGCCGGACAAGCGGGACATTACGGTGCTGGCGATTGAGCCGCATCCAGAGGATCAAAAGCGAGGGGCCTGTCAGCGATGCTCCGCCTGAATTTCACTTCGTCTTCCCGTTGCAACAAGCCTAAACACGGGTCAAACACTCCGCCGCTTGCTTCCAGTCCGATCCCGGTTCTTGAACGAACGTCTTGAGAACAGGCAGTGCCTCGGCCCAACAGCGCGAGAGCGGGGATTGCAACGCGTCCTTCAATTCGGGCGGCGCGGGCAGGCGTTGCTCAATGGCAAGTACCCCCGCGAATGCGTGGATCGCCTCCAACAATGCCAGGCGCGCTTCCCCGCCAAATCCGCTTTCGCCAAGGACCCGGGCCAGCTTGAGTTTGTAGTTCGCGCGATCGCGGTGGACTTTTGCCCGCGCCTTTTCTTCGGCGGAAAGGGCTGCCGACCCGGCGTTGTCCTGGCCAGGAAACAACTGGCGGGCGGCACGGACTGTTTTGCTGATGAGACCCGTAGCGATAAGGCGCTGGATCGTCTCGTCGGTGGCGCGGTCAATCACCTCCAGTTGGACCGGCGCCAGTGGGTCGGCTTTGCCCGGCCCGAACAAATCCGAATGCAATGAATTCAAAGTTTCGCGCCAGTTCGCCGCTTCGCGGTCCACGACCACCATCAGAACGGAATGCGGACCGGATTGCGGAAAAGTTTCCTCGCAACGAACCAGTGCGCCGTTGATGCGTTCGGCGGCAAGTTGGACAAAAGCAAGCGCCCGGTCGGCGGGCAACGGGGGCTTCAAATCCGGGGGGCGTGAACCGGCGGCGATGTGCGGCGGGGCAACGAGTTGTTGCAGCCGTTCAGCCATCGCCTGGCGGCCGCTGCGCAGCTTGATTTCCTTCACTTCACCCGGTTTATCGAGGACGCTCGCGGCCACGCTTTGCTTGAGCGCCAGCGTTTCAAGCATCCGGTGCTCAATCGTGTTTTCGGAAATCAGGTTGATGACCGTGACGGGCTTCGTCTGGTTCTTTCGCCAGGCACGGGCGATGCGTTGTTCCAACTTTGCGGGGTTCCATGGGAGGTCGCAGTTGATAACCACACTGGCAATTTGGAGGTTGAGACCGGTGGCGCCCGAGTCGGTGCTGAGGAAGACCCGGCACTTCGGATCTTCCTTGAAGGCATTGATCTCGGCGCGGCGGCGTTGCTGCGGGACGCTGCCCGTGTGCCAGGCATGGCCCAGATTACGCCGGTCGCAAAGGTCGCGGACGAGTTCGAGCATGCGCTCCCATTCGGAGAAGATAATGACTTTGGCGTCGTTTTCCTCGCAATCGTCAAGGAGCTTTTCCAGTTCGGCGAGTTTGGGGCAGGTGCGGTCGTCCGGATCAAGAATGTAATTGGTGTCACAGATCATCCGCATCATGGCGAGTTCGCGCTGGAGTTTGTCCTGCTCCTGCTGCGTGAGCGGGCGACGCAAGGCGGCGTTGACCAGTTTGAGCACCTGTTGTTCATGCGCGGCATAATTCTGCTTTTGCAATTCGCCCAACTGCACAAAGTGATTGCGGTCCGTTCTTTCCGGCAGTTCCGTTTCCACTTCGGCCTTGCGCCGGCGGAGCATGAAGGGCTTGATGCGATCATGCAGCACGTCAAGGTTACGGCAGCCGATGGGCCGCCCGCGCTCGTCCAATTCGTAAAAAACGCGGTTGAAACGGAACAGCGGGCCAAGCACGGCGGGATTGAGGAAGTCCATCAGCGAATGGAGTTCATCAATGCGGTTCTCGATGGGTGTGCCGGTGAGGACGAAGGCATATCGGCTGCGCAGGCGCTTGACGGCCTGCGCGGTCTTGGTGCTCCAATTTTTGATCCGCTGGGCTTCGTCGAGCACGACAATATCCGGCGCAAGACGCGCGTTCACATCGAGCGCGTCGGCAACCATTTGTTCGTAGTTGACGATGGTGAAAAATGGCGTGGCCGGACGGGAGTCATAACTCTTAAGACGGCGGATTTTTCCGCCGAAGACAAGTTGCAAATCCAAGGTGGTAAATTTCCGAATCTGCTCCTCCCATTCCGTTTTGAGCGAAGCGGGGGTAACGACCAACACCCGGTTTGCCTTTCCCAAACGGCGCAGCAACGCGCAGGCGGCAATCGCCTGAATGGTTTTGCCGAGACCCATTTCGTCGGCAAGCAGCGCGCGTTCGGTAAAAGCAAGATGCAACATGCCTTCGCGCTGGTAGGGAAACAGCGGCACG
Organism: Limisphaerales bacterium; assembly: GCA_052140285.1. GTDB lineage: Bacteria > Verrucomicrobiota > Verrucomicrobiia > Limisphaerales > UBA11358 > UBA11358. The sequence continues at coordinate 9,786 of JBKQUF010000141.1, forward strand.
GTCGTTTCGTGCCCGGGCCACTCGCCTTGCTGCACCTTGACCTCGTATTCGTGGCGAAGCTGCCGGCGCTCGCCGGCGCGGCGGCGGTTTTCCACCCAAGGCTCAATTTCCTGTGAAAGGCGGATTTCCGGAAAATCAGCGTCGCGCAACCGGCGCAAGGCATCCAGCACAGTTTCCACCGACACGTCGGGGTTGAGCAGGCGGCCTTGGAGATCAAACCACTTGCGGATTGCGTGGGGCAATTTGTTCTGGCCGTCCAGCACGCACAACGTATCCGCCGCCGGATCAATCGTCACCTCGATGCGGTTGGAGCCGGCGGCTTGGGCGGCCTTGAAGAGTTTCCGGTGCCGCGCCTGCAGGTAAAGCGTGACCGCCTCGACGTGCTTGCAGAAGCCCAGGCCGTTGGTGCGGAAATCCACACAGTCGCAAACTGACTGGTGTGCATTCAGTCCGTGAATTTCAACCGAGTATGTCAGACCGCTGGCAGACTTGACGCGGAAGTTGGAGAAAACGGGATGTCGCGGATCGGTGTTTGTGATGATGAATACTTCCTCGCGGGCGCGCTGGCGGCGCTTGTTGATCTCGTCAGTATCGGTGGTGCGCCAGTCGTGGGCTGGCGGCAGTTTGAATTTCTGGTTCGATTTGGATGGCTTTGCCATGGAGTATAAGGAGCGCGATTCGACCCGTTTCGTCAACGACGAGTTCTTCACATCCGATTGCGGATGCCCAGCCGATCGTCCTTGAAATTGTCGTTACGGAAACCGGAAACAGGAATCGCGGACTGTGAATGGCTCAAATTGAGCCGAAGGTTGACTGCGCAATTACTCAAATAATTTGAGATCGCGGCTCCAACATACACCGTCGGGTCAGGGCGCGGGCACCCCCAGGCTATCATGTAGAATTGAAACCAGGTCGTCTGCGTCATTCGGTTGGGGAGTGACCCAACGCGAGCCGAAAACCAATTTGGGGACGGCATTGCCGCCGTTGCCGCTCTGGATGGTTTCGCCGTAAATCCGAATGGAGGTTTGCAGATAGCGGTTGACCCAAGGGTCGGCCATGGCGGAATCAAATTTCGCCTGGCCGACCAATTCGACAGCTTTGGCCCTGGCGGCGGCGAGGCTTCGCGGTTGCCAGGCGTCGCCGGACTCAAACGAGAACATCCAGCGGTCAAAGGCAGGAAACGCCTCGCGTTTGGCCACCCAAACCCCCAGGCCAATTTTGGCCAGTTCACAGGAATCCTTGAATTCATCCACGTCCCGGGGGATGTAAGGGTTGCATTGGCTGTTCAATGGCGACGGACACAGCGCAAAGGCCAGCTTGCCGGCGTAGCGGCGAACCGCCTCATCGAGCATGAAATGTAATTGCTGGCAATGGGGGCATTTATAATCAAAGAGCATGATGACGACGTAGCGGGCGTCCGGCGAACCGACCAGCGGCACGGCATGGGGGTCAAGGGCGGCCAGTTTATCTTGCGACTCGCCGCCGCGATAGACGGCCCGGGAAGTAATGCCGATCTGGCAGGCCGCCAGGATGCCGGCCAGAGACAAACCCACCAGGGCCAGGCCGATCGCAGGCAAAGGGCCTATAACGCGCCGTGGGGCGGCTAGGGAAGCGTCTTGGACCGGCGCTATAGCCCTGTCGCGCGATGCCAACGCGGGATTTGACAGTGTGACATCGGTTGGATCGTCGTCGAATTGCATGGGCGCTCGCCAGATTACCAAAACTGCCAGCAGCAGGCCGGTGAGGTGGGTGGCCATGCAATAGGGGCAAAAGGACCCGATGACCCATTTCTGGAGGATGGTGAACCATACCGCGCTTCCGGCAATGGCCCCGACCAAAACCAGCATCGTGCGCCAAGCCAGCCGCCGGACCGGCGGCTCCGTGGCCGGACCAATGAAAAGACTCGCTACCACCATTGCCAGATACGCGCCCATCGCCAAACCGCTAACAGGCAGCACTCCCCCTACCGCCGACCATCGGCTGTTAAGCACTTGGTCGCACGGGCTCCCGCCGCCGCAGCCAATCACCGACCCGCCCACCACAAAATGCCAACCCAAGTAGGCGCTCAATGCCAGAGCCAGCGTGTTCAAAGCCATCAAGACCCGGCGCCACCAAGGCCACGCCCGTTGAACACGAGTCTTTTGTCCCTTTTGTCTCTTGAGGTTCATGGAGACGGGACGATTCAAGCTACTGCCGTCTAATTCAGTTTCACAAGCGTCCTCACTGAGCTCTGGTGTAATACTCGTTGGGCGCGCCGGGCGTGGGAACGTTGCCGGCGACCTGTGCCCCACTGTCATGCGCCCGGGTCAATGCAGCGGTGAGGGTAATGCCGGTGCCAGAGACCTGGGCATCCACCGCGTGCGCAAAAGTGAGCGGCGCGGAGACGGTAATTGTGCCGCCGCCAAAACCGCCAAAGCCACCACCAAAGCCGCCGCGACGACCGCCGGTGATGGAGGCCACGACCACTGTCTCAAGGTTCGTGCCACTGTCAATGGTAATGGTCTGGCCGGCGCTAAAGCCTGCCGTGCTGGCAACACGGATAGCGGTCGCGCCCACGTCGGTGGCAGTACCCACCGTGGTGCCGCCGGCTGTGCCAACCGTCGCGATGACGGCCGTCTCGCGGTTCGCGCCCGTATCAATAATAATCGTCTGGCCCGCGCCAAAATCCGCCACGCTAGTGACTTTAATGTTGTCTGCGCCGCCAGCCGAAGCGGCCGCCAAGGCGGCGCCGGTCTGCACATGAAAATCGTTGTGGTTATTATCGGTGTCGGCGCCGTCCGGGAAACGGCCAGCGCTCCGAGAGGGCGTTCCGGCGGTCGAACCGAACCGCCCGAAACCCCTGCCTGCGCTTGGCGAAGGCGCGAAGTCGCCACCCCCTCCTGCCCCGGCTTGGTAACCCTCGGCGGCCCATGGGTCAACGAGTTCACCGTCGTTGAGGCTGTCAACGACCAGACCAGCACCGTCACGCAGCACCATATTGCCTCCGCCGGGGGAAAGTGCGGGACCCCCGAACCACTGGTTGGGCGCCGGAGGCCCCTGATAGCCCGCGCTCGTAACCGCGGCGTCACGCACCACTGCGTTGATCGCGTGGTCGTTAGCCAGGGAACTGTCGAGTGTGATGCCGGTGCCGAGCGGCAGGAGAGGCTCGTTGCTCGAGTGGGCAAAGGCCGTCGCCGGCTGGAAGCTGATCCCTGTTCCCCTGACGCTGAAGGGGAGGTTGGCCGCATGGTTGAACTTCAGCGGGGCGGCCAGGTCGAGTTCTGTGCGACCGCCGCGGCCACCCCCCGCCGTGCCGACGCGCGTAACAGTGACGGTCTCGATTCCATGGCCGACGCTGTCGATGTCCAACCTGATCGTGTCACCGACCGAGATGTTGGCGGCGTTCCTCGCCATGATATTGGTATCGCCGACTTTGGCGTCTGCCGCCAGATAGGCTTGCGTGCCCGGTTTGCCGACCTCAGTGACTGTGACCACCTCATATTTTTCCAAGTCTTTCGCGACCGCAGGGTAGGTCGCGCCGTAGCCGAGGCCAATCTTATCGCCGACCTCGACCGCGAAGCCGCCACCACCGCCGAAACCGCCGCCCGCGCCGGTGAAGGGCACGTTGGTCGAGCCGACGGGGATCGTAATCACCAAACCGTCTGGGAGGGGTTGCCACAGCGTCGTATTGTTGCCGGCAGCCGTTCCGAGGCTTGCGATCTTGCGGGTTTCCAAGGCCGAGCCGGTGTCGATTTCAATCGTATCGCCGACCGACATGCCGGTCGTGCTGCTCACGTGAATGGTGGTATCACCCTTTTGAGCGGAGACCGCCAAGCCGGAATCGGAAAGGCCGAGCAGATAAAAGCCGTGAGCCGCGAGCTTCGTCCCGGCCGGTATCTTCACCGACGAAAAAATGGCCTGCTGGGCCGGGTGCTCGGTCAGGGTCCAACTGGAAAGATCGACGTCACTGTCAGCGGCGTTATAAAGTTCAATGAAGGAGTCCGTCGAGTTAACTGCGAACTCGTTGATCTTGACTGGGCTGACGTTGCGAACTTTCTCGGCAGTCGTCTCGGATTGCACCCCGCCGGCCGTCTGGTTCGTCCATGAGGCGTTGGCAACAAGGTCGCCGTTGAAGGCCTCCGGACCCGAGGTAACCTTGAAGGTCGCGCTCACGCTCGTGCCCGGCGCGACCGGGTCAGTAAACATCTTTGAGGTTGCGGTGTCGCCGGAAACCACCGAGATCCACCCCGCCGGCATGGAAATGCTCAACGTAACGCCAGTTGCAGGCGCTCCGGTGGTATTCTTGAACGTCACGGTGGTGTCTTGCGAGGACCCCGGTGCGAACGTTTGGAGTCCCGGCGGAGTGGCGGTTGCCGACGCCGGCGCCAGACTCAATCCCTGCGCGTCGTATCTGGCGGCCACAACGTTGGCCTGCACCTGCTGGTCGGTGGCGTCCGATGGAAAGGTGCCTGCGGCCGTCATCGCTCCTTCATAGAAGGTGCCCTGCGAGCCATTGCTGTTGTCGCCGCCGTTGCCCAAAAGGATGGCTCCCTGCTTGCGCATCGGGTCATAAGAGCGGTCCACGCGAGGTCCGTCGAACATGACCTTCAGGTCGCCGTTTTGCGCGTCTCCGCCCATGGAAGTCCAGTGGTGCGATTGGCCTTTGGCCATCGCGGTCACGAATCGCCAGGTGATGCTCGGCAGGCCGCCGCAAAGTTTGGATCCATCGGGGTTGACACACCCCACCAGATTGTTCTCCTGATCGGTCATGACCCACGGGCCGGGGGGGTTCCCGTGATACCAGACGTTGGCGTTGCCGTAGTAGGCGGTTTCCATGGTGCCGCTGCCGTCGTCGCGGCTGTCAGTCTCGCCGTTGCCGTAGTCGAAGCAGCAGCCGCCATTATAGTGCTGTCCGTTAACCACCCAATACTCCCCTTCTGCCTGGTCATCCACTGCGGTGCCCTTCGCATCATCCAAACGAAGGCCCATGCCCGGCGCGATAAAGACACCGTAAGCTTTGTGGCCCATGATCGTAATTGGCGCCCAATCGGCGACCGGGACGTTGTCAAACCCACCCATGGCCGGGCCGCTGAATCCGCCATGGGGCGGCTGAACGAGGTTGTTGCCATGGCCGGACTGGTCATAAAGAGTGGCAATCCAACAATAAGTATTGGCGCAGAAGGCATCCTGCGCCGCCGCGTCGGCGTATCCGCCCGGGTCCGTCGCGGAGGGTTGGACGACGCCGATGTCCAAGGTCTTACCGTCCGACTGGCGCATGACCTGATAGAGCGGGCCGTTATAGGAGGCGTAGAGTGCGCGCGTGGTGCTGTGGGCGGCCACGCAGGGGTCGCTGGCAGCGGCATAGATGTCGCATGGGCCTTCCGGCCTTGGCAAAAGAACATTGTTTCCCGCCCCGACCTGTGCTGCCATCATCATCATGGCGACGGGCACTGTGAACGCCACTGCGAGTATTATCAGAAGACCAATTTTCGTTTTCATGTATGTTATTCGATTCCTGGATTTCCCGGTCAACTCTCCGCCCGTGACTGACACAGACAATATCGGAGCAGGAAAAAACCAGCATAATCCGCCATCCCGGAGAGAGGAAGCAAAATCTTGACGACGGCGCTCTTTTGCTCATTTGGGTTGAAATTCCCCAAACTACCTCGCAAAGATCTGCCGGATGACATCTTCAATTGGCACCTCCTGGATATCAATGTCGCTCACCGGCAAATCATCCAGCAACGATTTGCACACCGCGATCACCCGATCGCGCTTCACCTTGAACGTCACCGTGCTGTCCGCCTTCTCCTGCACCTCGCCGTACAAGCCCAATTTCTCCGGCGAAAAATCCCCGGCGTGTTCGCACTGGATTGTCACCAGCTTGAAATCGGCAAACCGGTCCACAATCTCATTCAATTTCCCATCAAAAAAAATCCTGCCGCGGTCAATGATGATCACCCGCTCGCACAATGCCTGGATGTCCGCCATGTAATGACTGGTCAGCAGGATCGTCGTTTTTTGCTCCGAATTATGCCGGCGCAGAAATTCGCGCACCGTCTTTTGCGAGACCACGTCCAGCCCGATGGTCGGTTCGTCCAGAAACAGGACTTTCGGCCGATGCAACAGCGACGCGATCAATTCCATCTTCATTCGTTCTCCCAGCGAAAGCTCGCGCACGCTCACATTCAATTTCTCCTTCACATTCAGCAATTCCGTCAATTCCGCGACCGTCTTCTCGAACCGGTCTTTGGGGATTCCGTAAATCTTCGCGTTCAGTTCCAGCGATTCCCGCGCCGGCAGGTCCCACCACAACTGGTTTTTTTGCCCCAGCACCAGCGCGAATTGCCGCCGGTAGCCGTCGTTGCGCTCCCAGGGCGTGTATCCCAGCACCTTGGCTTCACCGCTCGTCGGATAGAGCAGACCGGCCAGCATCTTCAGCGTCGTCGTTTTACCCGCGCCGTTCGGCCCCAAAAAGCCCACCAATTCGCCTGGCTCAATCTTGAAGCTCACCTGGTTTACCGCCACCGTCTGCTCGTATTGCCGGTGAAACAGGCCGCGCACCGCCCCGGCAAACCCCGGCTGCTTCTTATACGTCCGAAACGCCTTGGTCAAATGATTGACTTCAATGACTGGCATAAATCAAAACTCTTCGCGGCTGAATTTCTGGATGGCGGCGCGCCACCATGGCGCGAGCGATTCGCCCGCGCGCAACCACGCCTGCTGGTGCAGCCAGACCATTACCCGCTGGTCCGCCAGCACCACCAGTTGATCGTCTTCGCTTAATCGGTCCGGCCCCGCCGTGAGCAGTTTCTCGCCCAGCACCTGTACTTTCTCGGTCCCCACGCCCAATTGCGCGAATTGCTCCGCGTACGCCGGGTTCAATTGTTTCTCCCGCAACAGCGATACATGAATGGCGTTCACATACGGGTCCAGCACCGCCTCCGCCAAGCCTCCATACGGCAGTCCCGGCAAGAGATCTTCCGTGAGTTCATATATCTTCATCTGCGCCCGCAACGAAATCAATTCCGGGGGCGGGGCAATCTCTTCCGGGGTCAAAAAAATCCCCAGCGCCCGCGCCCGCGCCCCCAAATATTTCCGGCTGGTCAGGACGCTCAGGGGGATGGAAAAGGCCATCCCCGCCAGCACCGGCGTAAACCACCAAAATAGTTCCTGCCCCAGCCACCACATGAAAATTCCCCAACCCACCCCGATCACCGTGTGCCCCCAGTGCCGTTGCACGGCGTACCACCACGTCGTCCCGTCCGCCACCCGCTTTTGTGGCGACCACCCCACGCCGCTGCCCAGCAAGTTGGTGAACACAAACCGCGTGTGCCACAACATCTGTAATGGTGCGTGCAACGTGGAAAAAATTGTTTCGCCCACCACCCCTACCGTGGCGCGCGTCAATCCGCCAAATGCCCGCCGCCGCTCATTGTTCCGCGCCAGATCTATCAGCGCCAGCATCTTCGGCAGCATGATGACGACCATGCAGATGACAAAGATTAACAGCGCATGCGCCCGTCCGCTTAAATGGATGACATGGGCGCGCGTCGGCGGCAGGTCCGAAAGCCCCGTGTATTCGTGATACCACCGGACCCAGTTGAACATGATTAAAAACGCCAGCCAAAGCGGACCGGCCAGGTACCCGAAAATTCCCAGCAACAAATGCAACCGGCTCACCCCGCGCAATCCCTTCGCAAAAAGCACCAGGCCGTGCTGCAGGTTTCCCTGGCACCAACGCCGGTCCCGTTGCGCGTTCTCAATCATCCCCTGCGGCGATTCCTCATAACTGCCCCCGAGGTCGTAGGCAAACCATGCCTCCCAATTCTCGCGCGTCAGCAGCGCCGCCTCCACAAAATCATGGCTCAGAATCTGCCCTCCCAACGGACGCTTCCCGGGCAGCCGCGGCAAATCGCAGAACTGCATGAACGGTTCCGTCCGGATGATGGCGTTGTGTCCCCAGTAATTTCCCACGTCAAACGCCCAGTAATTCAACCCCGCGATGAACACCGGCGCGTACAGCCGGTTCGCAAATTGCTGCATCCGCCCGAATAACGATTCCGCGTTCACCAGCGCCGGGACCGTTTGAATCAGTCCCACGCCCGGATGCGCCTCCATCAATTTGACCAAGTCCACGATCGTTTCCCCACGCATCACGCTGTCCGCGTCGCACACAATGAAATAACGATACCGGCGTCCCCACGCATTCAGAAAATCGCGCACATTCCCGCTCTTGCGGCCTTCGTTGTTCAGCCGGCGCCGGTAATAAATCTTCCCCAGCGCGTCCAGTTCGCGGATCAGGTCGTACCAGCGCCGTTCCTCTTCGATCCATTTGTCCGCGTCCGTCGAATCGCTGAGGATGAAAAAATCGAAATGCTCCAGCTCCCCGGTCCGCTTGAGCGATTCATACGTCGCCCGCAGGCCGGCATAGGCGCGCGCCACATCCTCATTGTAAATGGGAAGCACAATCGCCGTGCTGACCCCCGAAATTTCCAGGTGCTTGTATTCCTTTAACTGGGTGATCCGTTTCCGCGTGCCAAAAGTCAGCAGCACAAACCCGTAAAGTCCGTGCATGCACCCAAGCGAGATGAAAAAAAACAAAATGATGAACAACGTCAGCAGAATCACCCGTGAAATCGACCAGCCGCTCCGCCAAAGCAAATCGGCAAACATCAATGACACCAACCCTGTCAGCGCCAGCGCCGATGAATAAAATAGAAACAACCGCCATCCACGTTGGATGCGGGGCATCGGGGCCACTCTCAGCGGCGATGAGGACGTAACCATCAGTCGCCGCAACATAAACAATCGTTTGGCGTTTTTCGAGCCGGAAACGTCATGCCGGGATTCCTCTGATCCAGTCATCGCGAGCATTGAATTTGACCGGGCGGAAAATCTTCGCAGAATGTCATGCCGCTCTGTTGCCAAAGTAGCTCAGGGGTAGAGAATTCCCCGAATGATTCGCGCCTTGCTCCCCTGAACCCTCGATGTTCCTCGACACGTCCGCCGGTTGCTTCCTTCTCCCCTCAACGGGGAGAAGGATTGAGGATGAGGGGTGAGAATGTTCGCCACCCTCCCTTCTTGTCCCCTGAGGTTCATGGAAAGGGACCGAGGGTAAGATTTCCCCGAAAATTCGCGCCTTGTCCCCCTGAACCCCCGATGTTCCTCGACACGCCCGCCGGTTGCTTCCTTCTCCCCTCAACGGGGAGGAGGATTGAGGATGAGGGGTGAGAATTATAGCCACCCGCCCTTCTTGTCCCCTGAGGTTCATGGAACTCCCTTTCATTCAAAGCACTTGACGTTTCACTGCGCTGAGAGAATTTATCCCGTAGGGATAATTGGAACTAGCCCGGCATTTCAATGCCGGGACCCACGCCCGCCGGGCCTGAGTCCCGAAGGGACGGCTGGGATCAATTCCACAAGCTCGCGCAGGACATGCCGTTTATTCAACCGTCCCTGATACGGGACTTTGGCAAATCCCAGATAATTCTGGATTTCGCGCGGCGACGATTTGCTTTCGCCGGGCATTTTTTCCGTCCGGAGTCCCTGACGGGACAATTTGCGACGTTCCAACAGCGTGGAAGAATTTATATACTGATCCGCCATTAAAAAACCGGACAAAAACAAAGGGGAGGAAATTTGTCCCACACCCTTCAACAATCGGCAGCCAGGAAGTCACGCCTCCCGGGGTGGTAGTGTCCTAATTTGAAATTGAACCCACTAAAAACTCAACGAAAAATTTCCCGATTGACCGTCATAAACAAAAAGACAATGGCTCAAAACATCTCTGCCGATCAACGCCTGAATCCCTTGATGGATGAGGGATGCATCAATGACCGGCAGAGCATTAAATGTGGACTGTTGTTTTTCCGGTTTCTGGGATGGCAAGTTGATTTAAAAATGTAGGATCAATACTTGTGCAGCTCGCACCCGTATCAATCAAACCTGTAATCGGAATTTGGGCGGGAATGGGCCGTCCGGCTCTCGTTAAGGCCGCAGCGCGGGGCGCACTGACACCAACCAAAACCTGCAAAAGAGGGCCTCGTGGACTGCTTGTTAAGCTGAAGTGAGGCATGGCTCAAAACTTAAATCCCGGCTAAAAAACTGAACCTGCTCAACAGATTGAATTTTTTTGACCAGAAACGGTGTAAGGCCGCATTTTTCGTAAGCCAATTTCAGGGCATCCTCATACGAAACATAAATCCCGATGACTGAATCTCCCTGAATGACCACAAATTTTCCTTCTTGGTCGGTCAGTTTCGCCAATTCACGGTTGTATGTTTCAATTTCTTTTTCCAGTGCCATAACGTCGGTGGATTGGTAGCAGTGTGTCTGCTATTCATAACCTACACACCATAAACACCGAGTCAATTATATAGTTTCGTTGATTTTATTGGCTTTTCTGATTTTTTTGCACCTGATACGGTTTGATTCGTGCGCAGTGCCGTTTTTTGCTTCATGCCGATAAATCCCCACACCTCGTCAACTTGAATTTGGGCACAATTCAGGTTGCGCAGTTTAAAGGAACCGCAATTTGAAGAGGGCTTGATAATGATGTGCTGGTGACCATCCGGCATGAGACCCTGGCGTCTCCGGAACAAACAATTAAAAAGTATTTGGAAAATAACCCAACAATTAAAAATAAAAAAGCGCGTGAATTGACCCGCATAAAAGACAGTGACCAAATGAAAAGACTTTTGAGGTCCATGGCGGAGCGCGGTGAAATTGAGCCGGTGGAAGGAGCGCAATTCGGAGGAATGAAAAACAAAATGAAAATCAAATAATGCCTTCGGGCATTTCAAATGAGGACACTACGGCGGGGGCATTTGCTCTTCGCCGCCGCCGCGCTAAAGCTTCAGATGGGCGCCTTCAATGATACCTTTGGAAATGGCGTAGCGGGTGAGGCTGGCGATGTCGTGGCGGTTAAGCTTGTTCATCACCTGCTGGCGGTGTTTTTCCACCGTCTTGATGCTGATTTCCAGTTCGGCGGCAATCTGTTTGCTGGCCATCCCTTCGGCAATGAGCTGGAGCACTTCCATTTCACGCGAGGTCAAGCTGCCGCCTTTTTTGCCGTTCGCCCCCCCCTCACGATTTTCGTCGAGGAGCCGGCGGGAGATGGAGGCACTGAAATAGCGGTTGCCCCGGCATACCTCACGGACAGCTCTGATGAGTTCAGTGGCGGCGGTTTGTTTGTAAAGATAACCCTTGGCGCCGGCTTTGATGACCTGGGCGACGTAATCATCGTCGTTGTAAGACGAGAGGATCAGCAGTTTGGCGCCGGGAACATCCCGCGCGATTTGGCGCGCGGCTTCCAAGCCGTTGAGATTGGGCATGGCGAGGTCCATGACGACGACTTCCGGGGAAAAGTTTTTGGCCAATTGGACGGCCTGCCGCCCATTACCGGCCTCGGCCACGACGGCGATGTCCGGCTCGGCCTCCAGGAGCGCGCGCAACCCCTGGCGGACGATGGTGTGATCATCGGCGAGAAGGACTTGAATCTTTTCCATTTTTTCAGAACGGTCACGGTCCGGGGTGCCAACCGGATACCAAACGCTCCATGAAGCAATCTCACACGTTCTTCCATTCCGGGCAAGTCCAACCGTTGATCGCGGATTCGAGGACTTTCACGTTCATAGCCAATCACTTACGAGAAACATTACAATTTGCATCGCCACAAATTTTTTAAGATTTTCATGGATTTTGATGCCAATCGACACGGGTAATTCACCCCATTTACGAAAAACAGATCGAAGTAGATGCTGTTAAGGTGAAACCCACATTACGAATACTGAATCTGGAAGATGATGCGAACGACGCCGAATTGAATGAAGCGATGATTTCGGCGCGGTGGCCCCAATGCGAATTGATGCGCGTGGAAACCCGGGGAGATTTCATTTCGGCACTGGAGCAGGAGGACTTGGACCTGATTATTTCGGATTATACGATGCCGGATTTCAACGGCGTGGAAGCCCTGGCGCTGGCGAGGGAACGGCGGCCGGAGGTGCCGTTTTTGTTCGTTTCGGGAACCATCGGCGAAGATTCGGCGATTGAAGCGCTCAAGAACGGCGCCACGGATTATGTGCTCAAACACCGGTTGATGCGGCTGATTCCGGCCGTGGACCGGGCGTTGCGCGAGACGGAAACACAGTCCGAACGCGAGCAGGCCGAGGAATCGATGCGGCAATCGGAATACAAGTATCGCACGTTGTTTGAGGCGCTGGGCGACGGTGCGTTTCTGGTGGACCAGGAAACGGGCAAGGTGATTGACGCGAACGACAGCGCCACCGGCATGATTGGGCTGGATCGGGGCATGATTCTGGGACACAACCAGTCGGATTTTCTCAGGCTGGAGAACAGCACGGCGGATTCACGGACGATGGTGGAGTCGGCCATGATTTGCGCCGACGGCTCCGAGGTGCCGGTGGAAATTCATAACACCTGGCTGACATTGTACGGGCGCACTCTCATCCTGCGCCTGTGCCACCGGAAGACGAAGCCTAAAGACACGGCGAAAACGGTATGACCATGTCTGAAAGATTTAACGGCAGGCTTCCTCGCCTGTCGTGCGAATACTTTCAGGACATTCCCGGCGGACCCGGCGCTGAATTGGAAACCCGTATAAAATCAAGCGCTCGCCGCAAATTGTTGCCGCGCTGGGTCTTTTGAGGTTAATTCCCCTTCCGCACCCGGGATTACACAAAGGATTGCTTCTGGATAACTTTACGCTTTCTTCGTTTTATGCTTAAATCGCTCTGATGAGAGCCAGCGCGATAAAACTGGAAACCGAGCCGGGGGCGGGCTTCCGCCATGCCCTGATCTCCATCTCCCATCATATGTTTTCATTGGATGTTGGGCGTTCGATGTTGGTTGTTCGATGTTTCCGCTTTTCTCCACCATTGGATGGTGGGGCGAGACTCCGTCGAGCCGTGACTTTGCCTTTCACCTGTCACGTGCCACTGATCACTTTTCGCAGCGGTTCTTGTTTGCGCGTTTTTGCGCGTTTTTGCGTGAAGGGACGCGAATTGACGCCACGGATTTAACGCGAATTAACGTTAATTAACGCGATTTATCACGCGCGAATTTTTAAAGCGTTTTTAGGCGAATTTAAGCGACGAAGAGCGGAGCCTCCCCGCCGCCCGGATGTCTGCTCGCAAGTCCAGACGCAAATAAAATTGCCTCCGCGGCGCGGCAACTTTAGTCTTGGCCGGATGTCGAAACTTCCGTTTGAGTTGTTGCTGGCGCTGCGTTATTTGCGGCCCAAACGGACGTTTGTTTCCATCATCACCCTCATTTCCGTAGTCGGCGTGGCGATGGGGGTGGCGGTGCTCATCATTGTGATTTCCGTAATGAGCGGGTTCGACCATGATTTGCGCCAGAAAATTGTCGGTTTTAACGCCAACCTCACCATCGTGGAGCGCGGCGCATTCATGGCGGATCACCGCTCGTTGATGGCGGAAGTTTCATCGAATAAAAATGTCCGGGGCGTGGCGCCCTTCGTACTCGGACAGGTGCTCGTGGAAACCGAGCCTTCCGATACGAACACCCAGGAATCGCTCACCGCGGCGCCCTGGCTGCGCGGTGTGGACCCCGCCAACGAAGGTTCGGTGAGCGTGTTGCCGGAAAGCATCCGGTCCGGCGAGACCAATCTGGCCCTCGCGCTCCAGGGACAAGGCGTCCTGATCGGCGTTGATTTTGCCGAGGGCATGAACCTGGCCGTGGGCGACCGCCTCTCCATTTATTCCCCGACCGACCTCAAAAAAATGCGCGAGCAGCAGAACAAGCCCAATCAGGAGACTATTGTGCCGGGGGACTATACCGTGACGGGCATTTTCGACGTGGGCTATTACGATTACGATGCAAATTTCATCATCACCTCTCTGGAGAACGCCCAGGACCTTTACAATATGGGTGACAATGTGCATGGGTTGATGGTGATGCTCAACGATCCGTATCAGGCGGATGCGGTGCGGGACGAATTGCAGAAGACGCTCGGGCCAAATTTTAATATCACGACGTGGATGGAACAGAACAGGGCGTTTCTGAGCGCGCTGGTGGTGGAGAAAAACATGATGTTCTATCTCCTGTTCTTCATCGTGCTGGTGGCGGCGTTGTGCATCTTGAGCGCGCAAATCACCTTTGTGGTGCAAAAGACCCGCGAGATCGGGATGCTCAAGGCGCTGGGCGCGACGAATATGCAAATTTCCGGGATTTTTTTGGTCCAGAGCGCGATCATCGGCGTTTTGGGCGTGCTCGCCGGGCTGGGATTTGGAATTCTCGCGCTGACGTACCGCAATGAATTTCTTGGATTCATGCGCCAAGCCACCGGCTGGGAATTGTTTCCCGAATCCATCTACGGATTCGACAAGCTGCCGGCGGTGATTGACGCCCATGACATCGCGATCATTTGCGGATGTTCGTTTGTGATTTGCATTTTGGGCGGAGTGCTGCCGGCGTGGCGGGCGGGCCGGCTCAAACCCGTGGAGGCGTTGCGCTATGAATAATTATCTTTCGGCGCAGGGCCTCACCAAGAGTTATGTGATGGGCAAACGCACGCTGGAGGTGTTGCGGAGCGTAAACCTGGAGGTGGCGCGGGGGGATTTCCTGGCATTGCGCGGGGCGTCGGGCGCGGGCAAGAGCACGCTGCTTCACCTGGTGGGCGGACTCGATTCGCCCAACGCCGGCGACATTTTCTTTGACGGCCAGAACGTCACCCGGTTTTCCAGCGGTGAATTGACGCATTTCCGCAATCGCCGCGTGGGGTTTGTTTTTCAGTCGTATCATCTGCTGCCGGAATTGACGGCGCTGGAGAACGTCTGTCTGCCGGCCCGGATCGCCCGGATCGCCGCGGGTGAATGCGAGAAACATGCGGGGGATTTGCTCCAACGGGTCGGCTTGGAAAACCGCGCCGACCATAAGCCGTCCGAACTTTCGGGAGGTGAACAGCAGCGGGTGGCCATCGCCCGGGCGCTGATCAACCGTCCGGAACTGCTGCTGGCCGATGAGCCGACGGGGAACCTGGATTCGCGGACCGGCGGCGAAATAATTGAACTTCTAAAGACTCTCCGTGTCGAAAGGCAGATGACGCTGGTCATCGCCACGCACGACGCCAAAGTGGCGGCGCATGCGCAACGCACCATCGAACTGGTTGATGGGCGGGTCGCTTGAAAATGTGGCGCGCCGCGTTAAGTTGCCATTGCCATGCTCGAAGATAGAGATTACATGCGACAGCCCAGTTATTACGGGCCGCGGGTTTCGTTCACGGTGGCGTTGTTGATTGTCAACGCCGCCGCGTTTCTGGCCCAGTCCATCTCCTGGCGGTTCGAAGGCGGCGCCGAATTTCAGAACACCTATCTGGCGTTGAGTCTGGACGGGTTAAGAAGCGGGTACGTCTGGCAGTTGCTGACATTCCAGTTTATGCACGTCAGTGTGCTGCATATCCTGTTCAATTCACTCGCGATTTTCTTTTTTGGCCGCCCGGTGGAAGAGGCGATGGGCGCCCGGAGATTTTTGACCCTGTATTTCACGAGTGGCGTGGTCGGCGGCCTCGTGCAAATGCTATTCGCTCTAGCTTTTCCCATGTTTGACGTTCCGGTGATGGGCGCTTCGGCGGGCGGCTACGGCTTGGTGGCGGCGTTTGCGGTGATGCATTGGGAAGAGCGGTTCACTTTGTTCTTTTATTTCTTCCCCATCAATATGCGGGGAAGAACCCTTTTGTGGGGCAGCGTCGCGCTGGCGGTGTTCAGCATGTTCCTGCCCAGCGACGTGGCCAACGCCGCGCACCTGGGCGGCATTTTTACCGGGGCATTGCTGGCGCGGCAATTTATCCGCGGCGGATGGCACCTGCCCACTTTTCGCAGCGAACCGCCGAAATACGCCTCGACCCGCCCGCGAAAGAAACTTTGGGGGAGCGCTCCGTCTCCGAATGAGGATGTCTCGTCCGATGATTATTTGAAGAGCGAAGTGGACCCGATCCTCGATAAAATCTCCGCGCACGGCATTCAAAGTCTGACGCCGCGCGAACGCGAAATCCTGGAAAAAGCGCGCGCAAAAATGACCCGACGGTAAACGCAAACCGCCCTTGGCCGTTTGCGCTTTAACATTTCCTTTTTTTCCTGTTTAATTAGGCATGATTACGCGCTATTCCCGCCCGGAAATGCGGGCGATTTGGCAGGACGAAAACAAACTCCGCATCTGGCTGCAAATCGAATTGCTCGCCAGCGAGGCACTGGTCAAGGAAGGCGTCGTGCCGGCCAAGGATTTTGCGAAAATCAAGGCTGGCGCGGACAAATGCCTGGCCAACCTCAAAGGCCTCGTCGAACGGCAAAAGGAACTCGAAAAAACGCTCAATCACGATGTCATCGGCTTTACCACCGCCGTGGCCGAGGCCATCAATGACGACGCTTCCCGCTGGTTTCATTTTGGGCTGACGAGCAGCGACGTGGGCGACACCTGTTACGCGGTCCAGATGACGCAGTCGGCAGATATTTTGATCACCGACGTGCAACTGCTCCGTCTCTCCATCGCCAAACGCGCCAAGGAATTTCAATTGACCCCGTGCATCGGCCGCAGCCATGGCATCCATGCCGAGCCGACGACCTTTGGATTGAAACTGGCGCTGATGCACGACGAATTTACCCGGGCATTAGCGCGCCTGGAACGCGCCCGGGAAGCGGTTGCGGTCGGCAAAGTTTCGGGTGCGGTCGGCACCAACGCGCATCTGTCGCCGCGCGTGGAAGACTACGTTTGCCGGAAATTGGGACTACGCCCCGCCCCCATCGCCACGCAGGTGATTCAACGCGACATCCACGCGGAATTTCAATTGGCGCTGGCGCTGGTCGGCGCAAGCATCGAACGCTGGGCGGTCGAGTTTCGCCATTTGCAACGGACGGAAGTGCTGGAGGCGGAAGAGCCGTTTACCAAGGGACAGAAGGGTTCCAGCGCCATGCCGCACAAGCGCAATCCCATCACCTGGGAGCGGTTGACCGGCCTGGCGCGCGTCCTGCGCGGCAACGCCCTGGCGGCGCTGGAGAACGTCGCGCTCTGGCATGAACGCGATATTTCCCATTCGTCGGTGGAGCGGATCATCTTCCCCGATTCCTGCACGTTGCTCGATTACATGCTGTCCCTGCTGGTCCGGCTGATGGACGGCCTGCAAGTGTATCCCGAAAACATGAAGCGCAACCTGGGGCTGAGCCTGGGAATGTGGAACTCGCAAACGGTGCTGCTGGCGCTCATCAAGAAGGGATTGACGCGCGAAGCCGCTTATAAACTGGTCCAGGACGCCGCCATGAAAACCTGGGAGGTGAAACATGCGGGCCGGGACGACGCCGATTTTGTGGAGCAATTGAAATCCACGCCGGAAGTGGCCAAACATTTTGGGAAGGGCGAACTGGAGAAATTGTGCTCGCTCGAATTTCATTTCAAGGAAGTGAAGAACCGGTTTAAGAAGTTGGGGTTGTAAAATACGAAGCCACATGAATGAAATCTCCTCGATGTATTATCATTGCCGGACCCAATGGAGCCGGAAAAACGACGTTTGCCCGCGAGTTTTTGCCAAAGGAAGCCGGAGTAATTCATTTCATAAACACTGATTTGATGGCAGCGGGACTCTCTCCGCTAAAACCTGAACTGGCGGCGCTAAAAGCCGGCAGGTTATTTTTAAACGAATTGGACCGGCTGGCAGCCAAACAGGTTGATTTTGCGTTCGAGAGCACACTGCGCGGATTAACCTATGTAAGCCGCCTCAAAAATTGGAAGAAATCGGGTTATCGGATTGAATTTATTTATTTACGATTGGCTTCGTCAAGGTTGGCACTTCGCCGGATTGGAGTTCGCGTCCAGCAAGGCGGACATCCCGTTTCCCGTTCCGATGTCCTACGAAGATTCGATCGCAGTTGGAAAAACTTTCAATATTTCTATAAACCTCTAGCCGATGCTTGGAAAATATACGATAATTCCGGCGTTGAACCGCGGTTGTTGCAGACCCAAAATGAAAAAAAGGAATCCTAAACGAGATTCACTTGCCGGCGCGGGACGCGCCTTGCGCCGCGCCGCGCTGGTAGCGCGCAAGACAGCCCGCATGTATGGCACGCCAATTTACGTCTGGCAAAACGGCAAAGTTGTGGCATTGAAACCATGACACCATCTTGCATGGAGGCATACCGATCATTATGGCCTTTCGCATCCATGAGAGTGTTGTTCGCGGCGAGATTGACAATCGCGTCAAAGGCGTGGTGAGTGGGAAAATCTGGGTCTGTGGGCGCGAGGAACCAGTCGTGCTCGAACTGAAGGGCAATGCCTGTCTGGACCTGGCCGGATGCCTGCTCAAATTCACCAATCCCCAAAAACTCATTCCGCATCCCGGCCTGGACACATTGAAACCAATTCAGCGCGGGCAAATCGGCGACCTCACCGCATCGCGCAAAGTCCGCGAGTTTGATATACCGTTCGAGGAGGCATACGCGTTGTGCAAGAGTGGCGGGAAACCGCCGGAACACATGGCCAATTGCCTTTACCTCGAATGGTTCAGCGAGCAAAACGGGCGGGTCGTCATCGAAAGCACCGATTATCAATTGGAAATTTCCGCGCCGGAATGGCGCATGACGTCGGAGGAAAATGAAGAGCGTGCCAGGCATTCTGCCGATGGCATGAATTGGTTCCTGCAAAAGATCAACGAGGCCATTGACCGGCACCAGCGGGGAAGGAAAGACGCGGAAGCGGAATGGAATGAATACGATTACGAAAAATTCATGAAGGAATGCGACGCGCGCACGGATAAATACGGGGAATTGCTCGACAAATATGGCGACTCCGATGACAGCGAAGAAAAAATTGCCCGGGAAATGGGGTGGTTGCGCGAGTTGACGCCGGACGAGGCCCGGGAAGAAGAGCGGCGCATCGAGGAGATGAACCGCGCTTGCGAGGAAGCCCTCAACGAGCCGCCATCTGAACCCGACCCGCACCGCGAAGGGATTGATTGGATTCGCACCGCCGACGGCGAAGTCCGGCATCCGCTCCAGCACCGCTGTTTCGAGAGCGCAATGAATCTCTGGAATCAATGCGATAAACTTGGCTTGAGCAAACGCGAGGATGCGGATTTGCAGCAGTTCATTTTTGAATTTCAGATAACCGGAGTAAAGCTCGGCGGTGCGCTGGAAGGCATTGCCGAGGGCCGCGGCAGCATGGATGCCGCCTTCACCGTTGCCTGTTTGAAACGCGCTCTCGATCATCTTCACAAATCCCAAGCCGGTTTGGAAGCCGTCGCCCCGAAGAAATTGCTGCCGCAAAAAACCGTCGTCAGGGCGCGGAAAGAACTGCTCGCAATCCGCGAGGGGATTTTGAAACTAATGGACGAATTCCGCGGTCGCAAATCATAAATCGAGACGAGTGAAAAAGTCTGTAGCGGCAGGCTTCCCAGCCTGACGTAGAGCCGGCGCTTCCAGCCCGGCGGACCCGGCGCTGAAATTGGAAAACCGTGGAAAATCAAGCGTTGGTCCGGGCGGCAAGATGCCGCCCTCGACGGCAGACACGATGTCCGCCGCTACGATCCAGGCGCAGTTTGATTTTTAAGACACACTCTCAGCCGGAACGATGCAGTTCAATCTCACGCAAAGCTCGCCAAGGCCGCCAAGAAATGGAAGGGAAGGTTTTTTCAAGAACACAGCTTGCACCTTTTGGCG
>JBKQUF010000142.1:0-31878 GCA_052140285.1 Limisphaerales bacterium
AACGGAAAGTCCGTCTTTCTCCATCCCGCGCTGACAATGCGTTTGCAAACCGCTTTGATTTCGTACGCGCATTATTTGGGATTTATCTTCTGCCCCATCAATCTCTGTGCCAACTACCCTTATCCAAAATCCTGGCCGGTGGATCAATTATGGCTGTCCGCCGTGGTTCTGCTGGGGCTTTCGGCGCTGGTGCTCGCGCTATGCGCGCGGCGACCCTATCTCCTGGTCGGCTGGCTTTGGTTTTTGGGCACCCTCGTCCCGGTCAACGGCATTCTCGAGCAGGTCGGCCCCCAGGCCATGGCGGATCGTTATACTTATATTTCGATGATTGGCGTCTTGCTAATGGTCGTGTGGGGCGTCAAGGACCTGGCGGAAGCCTTTCGTCTGCGGCCCGCGCCTTTGTTGGCGCTCGCCGCGGTCGTCTGCGGCCTTCTCATCGGTGTCACCCGGTTCAATATCGCCTTTTGGAACGATGGAGACACCCGCTGGAGCCGCGCGCTGGCCGTGACCACGAACAATTGGACGGCCTACGCCAATCTCGGCACGCTTCTGACTTCAACGGACCCCGACCGGGCCTTGGACTGTTTCCAAAAATCGGTGGAAATTAATCCCGACTACGTTGAATCCCAACGCGGCCTGGCAAGCTGTCTCTTTCGACAAAAGCGTTACGCCGAGGCGATGGAGCATTATCGACTGGCGTGGAACCTGGACACGGCTGATCCCCGCACCCAAATGGGCTGGGCTGTGTCGTGTTATTATCAAGGACTCATCAACGAAGCCATCGGTCATATCCGCGTGGCGCACGCCCTCGACCCCACCTCCATAGAAGATATGACCATGCTGTCTCAACTGTTAATTGAAAAGCAACGCTATACCGAGGCCATTCCGGTCTTGAAAAGTCTCTGCGCCGTCGAGACCAACAGTCCGGATAATTTCAATACGCTCGGCTGCCTCCTTGTCAAAACGGGACAAGTGGATGGCGCCATCAATGCCTTCCAAACCGCCGTGAATCTCTCCCCCACCAACTCTTCCTTGCTGTCAAATCTCGCCCTCGCCATCAGGACAAAACAACAGCAGTCCTTGCATTCCCCCACCAACGCCCCCCCACCCGTATTCATCCAATAGGACGGGCGCGTAGCCTGGGTTCGTTCACTGTTCAGGCCTTGCCACTCTTCGCGTGACTTTTCGACGGTGCCGCATTAAAAGTTGGCGTGACAAAAAACCGCTGCCCCTGGACCGGTGACGACCCGCTTTATCTCGCCTACCACGATCGCGAGTGGGGCGTGCCCTCGCATGACGATTTGCATTTGTTCGAAATGCTCAACCTTGAAGGCGCCCAAGCCGGGTTAAGCTGGCTCACCATTCTGCGCAAACGCGACAATTACCGGCGCGCCTTCGCCGGTTGGAATGCGGAGAAAATTGCCCGCTTCAACGACAAGGATTTTGCCCGTCTGATGGCCGACGCGGGCATCGTCCGTAATCGCCTGAAAATCCGCGCCACCATTGGAAATGCCCGGGCCTTCCTCGCCGCGCGCGAAGAATTCGGCAGCTTCGACCGCTACCTCTGGCAATTCGTCGATGGCCGGCCCATTCAAAACAAACGCCGGGCCTTGTCCGCCATTCCCAATCGCCGCCCCGAGTCGGACGCCTTGAGCCGCGATTTGAAACAACGCGGCTTTCGGTTCGTCGGCACCACCATTTGCTACGCGTACATGCAAGCGGTGGGCATGGCGAATGACCACCTCGTTTCCTGCTTCCGCCACTCCGAATTAAAACCGTGAATTCCGGAACGCGGCGATTACTGCGCTGTTTTGAGGTGCAGGGTAAGAAAATCCTCAACCAACCGCTGATTTTCCGGGCTGCTGAAGCGCGGATCCTCATGGCCCGCGCCATGCAGCGTCTTCAGCGTCACCTCGTCGCCCGCGTCGATCAACGCCTTGGCCAGAATGACGCTTTGTTCGTGCGGCACCAGTTGGTCACGGTCGCCATGCTCGATCAGAAACGGCGGTTCCGATGAAGTGACGTACGTAATTGGATTGGCGGTCTTGGCCAGGTCGTTCATCTGCTTGACCGTCCCGCCCAGCAGCAACGATTCGGGAGCACTGGGAGAGTCGTGCTGAATCCAGCTGCCCGGTCCCGCTTCCGCGCCCATCGCCGCCAAGTCGGTGGGTCCAAACCAGTCCACCACGGCCTGAACCTGGCTGGAAACGCCCGGGTTGCCCAAGTCCCCTTCTATTGATTTGTCCCCTCCGCTGGCGCCCACGACGGCGGCCAGATGTCCGCCCGCAGAATCACCGCCGACGCCAAAGTGGTCGGGGTCAAAGTTGTACCTGGCCGCATTGGCGCGGAGAAAACGGATTGCCGCCTTGCAATCGTACGCCTGCGCGGGCCACTTCGCCTCCGACGAAAACCGGTATTGGATGCTGGCCACGGCGAAACCCTTCTTCACCAGATAAAGCACGGGCGGACTGGATTGGTCGCCCCCCATCCAAGCGCCGCCGTGAATCCAGATCATCAGCGGCAGAGGCTTCGCGGAAGGTTGCTCAGGCAGGAAAATATCCAGAACCTGATTGCGGTCGCCTTTCTCAACGTAGGGGATGTTTCGCTCCGCTTTCACGCCGGCGGGCAGGGGAGCTGGCCCGAAGCCAAAGCCGGATCTTCCTGGACCGCCGGGATTGGGCGCCGCAGGCTGAACGCCACCCGGCATCTGGGCCATCGCTGTTGCCGTGAACAGGAGGCAGGAAAAAACAACGAAGATACCCCTTGCTAACCCGGATGTTTCACACCCGCAAGGCCGGAGCGCCGGTTTGCAACCGGCTTTTGGCATCCGAAAGTCCCAAGCCGACAACCTGTCGGCGCTCCGGTCTGTCGTCGTTTCAAGCGCAATATGAAATATCCGGGCTAAACAGCGTGTTAAAATAAAATGCCGGCACAAACATTGGGTGTTCATGCTTGAACTCTAAATTGGCGCGTTTGTCATGCAAGCGAATTATTGAACACGCCGCGCCTTTGCAAGCGCCCGGTTCTCGGCTCGTTTCATTACCGCTCTCCGCCGGCTGATTCCACCCCGGCCGTCGCGCCGCCCGCAAAAATCATCTTCTCGTCCCAACCGCCGCCCAGCGCCTTGATGAGTTGGACCGCCGCAATCAAACGCTGGCCGGCCAGGAGCGCATTATCGCTTTCGGCGGACAGCGCGTCGCGGTCGGCGTCCACCACTTCAATGTAGCTTACGATGCCCGAGCGATACCGGTCCGTCGCCAGGTCCGCCGCGCGTTGCGAGCTGTTCACCGCGCGTTCCTGGGCCGCCGCCTGATCCGCCAGATGCCGGATGTCCGCCAGGCTGTTTTCCACGTCGCCAAAAGCCACCAGCACTTGCTGCCGATAATTCGCCACCGCCTCCTCATGCGCCGCCTGCGCGCGATGATAATTCGCGCGGTTGCGTCCGCCGGCAAAAATCGGCAACGACAGACTCGGGCCAATCGACCAGGTGCGGCTGCTCCAATTGAAGAGACTGTCCACGTCCCCGCTCAGGTAGCCGCCCGATCCCGTCAACGTCAGCACCGGAAAGAACGCCGCCTTGGCCACGCCGATTTGCGCGTTGGCCGAGGCCAGCGCCCGTTCGGCCGCCGCCACGTCCGGACGGCGTTCCAACAATTCCGCCGGCAGACCCGCGGGAATTTTCGGCGGCGTCGGCCGCCAGTTGGGGGTGTTGAGCGCGGCCAGCTTGAACGTCGTCGGGTTCTCGCCCGCCAAAATCGCAATGGCGTTCTCCAGTTCATCCCGCTGTTGCGCCAGCGAGGCCAGGTCCGCTTCCGTCGTGTCCAATTCCGTCTGCGCCTGGGCGACTTCCAGCTCGGTGCCAATGCCGCCGTCGAAGCGGCTCTGCGTCAGCTTCACCTGCTCCTTCCGCAAATCCACCGTGCCGGCCACGGTGGCGATTTCCGCGTCGAGCGCCCGCAACGCAAAATAATTTTGCGCCACGTCGGCTTGCAAGGTGAGCAGCACGTTGTTATACGTTGCCAGCGAAGCCTGCGCCTCGGCGCGCGCGCTTTCAAAACTCCGCCGCACCCGGCCCCATAAATCCACTTCATAACTCAAATCCAGCGGCGTGCTGAACGTGTTCGCCGTCAGATTCCCAAAACTCGGATACTCGTTGGGCGAATACCGTTGCCGCTCGTAATTCGGATCAAAATTCACGCTCGGCAGCAGCTCGCCTCTCGCCACCCGCGCCGTGTCCCGCGCCTCGTCCACCCGCGCCACCGCCGCCTTCAGTTCCTGGTTCGCCTCCATCGCCTGCGACTCCAACGCGTCCAGGTTCGTGTCGCCAAAGATTTTCCACCACGCACCCTTCGGCACGTTGTCCAGCAACTGCCCCTGCTCCCACGCGCCGTTTTCGGCCGACTTGTAATTCGCCGGGATCGCATTCGTGGGCGGATGATAATCCGGTCCCACCGTCAACCAGCTCGCCCGCGCCGGAACCAGGCTGATCAATAGCGCGACCGCCACGATTCCCGCGCCCGCGCCCGCCGGGCCGAGCGGCAAAGGTTTCGCGGCGCTCGCCGGCTTCTTCGCCCGGCTCAACTTCATCAAGGTCACATAAAACACCGGCGTCAAAAACAACCCGAACATCGTCACCCCAATCATCCCCGAAAAAACCGCGATTCCCATCGCCTGCCGCATCTCCGCGCCCGCTCCCTTGGACACCACCAGTGGAAACACCCCCGCGATGAACGCAATCGACGTCATCAAAATCGGACGCAACCGCAGCCGGCTGGCCTCGATGGCCGCGTTCACCGGCGTGGCCCCCTCGTCCTGTTTTATTTTCGCAAATTCAACAATCAGAATCGCGTTCTTGCACGCCAGCCCCACCAGCACGATCAATCCAATCTGCGTAAAAATATTGTTGTCGCTGCCCTTGAGCCATACACCCGTGATCGCAAACAACAGGCACATCGGCACAATCAGGATGATCGCCAGCGGCAATCGAAAACTCTCGTACAACGCCGACAACACCAGAAACACCAGGAGCAGGCACAGCGGCCCCACGTAAATCGTCGTGTTCCCGGCGAGGATGCGTTGGTACGTCAGGTCCGTCCATTCGTAATCCATCCCGCGCGGCAGGCTGTCGCCCACCACCTTGCCGATCGCCGCTTCCGCCTGTCCCGAACTGTATCCCGGCGCGGGGCCGCCGTTGATTTCCGCCGCCGGATAGCCGTTATAGCGCATTACCCGCGCGGGCCCGTGCGTCTCCGTCACCTGGATCAGCGCCCCCAACGGCACCATCTCGCCCTTGGCATTCCGCGTCTTCAATTGCGTGATATCCTCCGGCTTTTGCCGAAATCGCGGCTCCGCCTGCGCAATCACCTGGTACGTCCGGCCAAACTGGTTGAAGTCGTTCACGTAGAGCGAGCCGAGATAAATCTGCAGCGTCTCAAACAAATTTTGCAGCGGCACGCCTTCCGTCTTCGCCTTGAGCCGGTCCACGTCCGCGTCCAGTTGCGGCACGTTCACGTTGAATGTCGAGAAAACCCCCGCCAGCGCCGGGTCCTGCCAGCTCTTCCTCATGATGGTCTGTGCGTTTTGGTAAAGCGCGTCGTAACCCAGCCCCGCCCGGTCCTCGATGTACAACTTGAATCCCCCGATCGTTCCCAATCCCATCACCGCCGGCGGCATCACCGTCAATACTTGCGCGTCCTGGATGCCCGAGAACTTCCGGTTCAAGGCCGCCGCAATCGAAGGGCCGCTCAGCGCCGCCGACGTGCGCTCTTCAAATGGTTTCAGCGTGAAGAAAACAATCCCCGCGTCCGACGCCACGCTGAAGCCGCTGATGCTCAATCCGGGAAACGCCACCGCCGCCTGCACGCCCGGTTGTTTCAGCCCAATGTCCGACATCTGCCGGATCACCGCCTCGGTCCGGTCCAGCGAAGCCCCTTCCGGCAGTTGCGCGAACGCAATCAGGTATTGTTTGTCCTGCGTCGGCACAAAACCCGTCGGCACTTTGGCGAAACTCCAGCCCGTCAACAGCACCAGCCCGCCGTAAATCACCAGCACAATCAAACTCTTGCGCAACACCCCCGTCACCCCGGCGGAGTATTTGATGCCCGTCCACGCAAACGCGCGATTGAACGGACGGAAAAACCAGCCGAGGCCGGTCTCCATGCCCCGCCACAGCCAGTCCTTCGTCGCCCGATGGTCTTTCAACAACACCGCGCACAACGCCGGCGACAACGTCAGCGAGTTGAACGCCGAAATCATCGTCGATATCGCAATCGTAATCGCAAATTGCTTGTAGAATTGCCCCGTCAATCCGCTGATGAACGCCGTCGGTATGAATACCGCGCACAATACCAGCGCCGTCGCCACAATCGGCCCCGTCACCTCCCGCATCGCCCGCCGCGCCGCTTCCACCGACGACAGCCCCAGCGCGATGTTCCGTTCCACGTTCTCCACCACCACAATCGCGTCGTCCACCACAATGCCGATCGCCAGCACCAGCCCGAACAGCGACAACGCATTGATGCTGAAACCCAACGCCAGCATGATCGTGAACGTGCCGATCAGCGATACCGGCACCGCCGCCAGCGGAATGATTGCCGCCCGCCAGGTCTGCAGAAATACGATCACCACGATCACCACCAATAAAATCGCCTCGCACAGCGTGTGGACCACCGCCTCAATCGAATGCCGCACAAAGACCGTCGGGTCGTACACTACCGAGTAATCCAGCCCCTGCGGAAAATTCTTCTTCAACTGCTCCATTGTCGCGCGCACGTTTTTCGACAGCTCCAGCGCGTTCGCCCCCGGCGATTGAAAAATCGGAATCGCCACCGCCGTCTTGTTGTCCAGCAGCGAACGCAGCGAATAACTGCCCGCGCCCAGCTCGATCCGCGCCACGTCTTTCAACAGCACCCGTTCCCCGTTGTCGCCCACCTTCACCACAATGTTGCCAAATTCCTCCACCGAGGCCAGGCGCCCCTTCACATTCACCTGCATCTCAAAATTCACCGGCCCGTCCACCGGCGGTTCCCCAATCGTCCCCCCCGCCACCTGCACGTTCTGCTCCCGAATCGCGTTCACCACGTCGCTCGCCGTCAGGTTGCGCGCCGCCAACTTGTCCGGGTTCAGCCAGATCCGCATCGCGTAATCTCCCGACCCAAACAACTCCACGTCCCCCGCCCCGGGGATCCGCGCCAGCACGTCCTTTACCTGCAACGTCGCGTAGTTGCGGATATATACTTCATCGTACCGGTTGTCCGGCGAAAATAAATGCACCACCATCGTCAAGTCGGGCGATTGCTTGGTCGTCGTCACCCCCAGATCCCGCACTTCCTCCGGCAATTTCGGCAGCGCCTCCGATACCCGGTTCTGCACCTGCTCCTGCGCCGTGTCGATGTCCGTCCCCAGCTTGAACGTCACCGTCACCGTCAATACCCCGTCCGCCGTCGCCTGCGAAAACATATAAAGCGAACCCTCCACCCCGTTGATCGCCTGCTCCAACGGCGACGCCACCGTCTCCGCAATCGTCTCCGGCGTCGCCCCCGGATACGTCGCCCGCACCACGATCGTCGGCGGCACCACTTCCGGATATTCACTGATCGGCAGCTTGAACATCGCCAGCAGCCCCATCACAAAGATCGCAATCGACAGCACCCCGGCAAAAATCGGCCGTTTAATGAAAAAATCGGAAAAATTCATGGTCCCTCCTTGATGAATTGCGGCGGATTACCTCAGCGCCGTCTTGATTTCCGCGCGCGACGCGGTCTGCCCCTCGGGGGACACCGTCATCCCGGCGCGGATGTTGGCCAGCCCGTTCACGATGATTTTCTGCCCGGGCCGCAATCCCGATTCCACTATCTGCTCTCCGTCCGCCGTCGGCCCCAGTTGAATCGCCTGGTACGCCACCGTATTCGACGACGTCAGCGTAAACACGAACTTTTGCGATTGATCGGTCTCGATGGCCCGGTCGTTCACCAGCACCGCCAGATGCCGCTCGCTTAAGGGAACCCGGACCCGCGCAAACATCCCGGGCACCAACTGCCCGTCCGCATTCGGAAATACCGCGCGCAACAGGATGCTCCCCGTGTCCGCATTCAGTTGGTTGTCCAACGATTCCACCTCGCCCTGGTGCGGAAAATTCGTCTCATCGGCCAGCTCCAATTCCACCGGAATCCTCCCGTCCCCGTTCGTCTCGATTTCCTTTGCGGCAATCAGGCTGTTCAATTTCAAAAGAGAATTCTCATCCACGTCCGCTTCCGCGTAAATCGGACCGACCGAAACGATGGTCGTCAGCAGCGACGCTCCTCCCGCCACGCCGTTCACGTAGTTGCCCTCGGTCAACAGCGCCCGGCTCACCCTCCCGTCAATCGGCGCCCGCACCTTGGTGTAGTCCAGGTCCAGCCGCGCCGAATCCAGCGTCGCCTTCGCCTCCTCGTACTTTGCCCGCCGTGTGTCCGCTTCCTCCTGCGAAATCGCCCGGTTCTCCAGCAATAACTGGATGCGGTCGGCCTCGCTCTTCGCCTCATCGTATTCCGCCTGGCGCTGGTCAAACACCGCCTGGTTCCAGCGTGGATCAATTTCAAACAATACATCCCCCTTCTTCACCAATTGCCCCGATTGAAAATCCACTTTCTGGATGTAACCCGACACCCGCGGACGAATGTCCACCGATTGAATCGGCTCGGTGTGGCCCGTGAACTCGCTCCACTCCACGATTTCCTTTTGCTCCACCGGCGCCACTGTCACCGGCGGCGGCGGCGGGGTCTGTTGCCCCCCGCCCCGCTGGCAGCCGGTCATCATCACCGCGCCAGCCGACAGTCCCACTGCAAACAATGCTTCCTTCATCTTCATAATGCCTCCTTTGGTTAAAAAACAAACTCGCCTTACGCGGCCATCGCGTATTCCAAACTCCGCTCCCGGATCGCCTCCTGCCGCGCCTTCCATTCCGCCGCCGTCTCGATTCTCTCCAGCGCCAGGCTCGGAAAAAATAAATGCGGATATTCCGTCTGCCAGGCCAGCGCGTCCGCCTCGTTCAACACGTGGTTCAACAAGGGTTCATACGACGCAAAAGTGTCCTGAAACTCCGCCACGATATTATTCCTCACTCGGTCGATTTGTTCAACGAGCTTCTGGCACGATGCCAGGCAGGCTTGCGTGAACTTCTCTCCATTACTTTTTTGCGTATTCTGTTTCATATCTTTCGTCCTTTCTTATAGTTGTCTGTTTAGTAAACTATTAATCCAAAAAAAATTTAAACCGCCACTTCCTCCTCCTTCACCCCCAATATCGCGAATATCCCCCCCACCGTATCGCGCAGCACTTCCACATTGTTTTGGATGCGCGCCTGGGTCAGCAATCCCTCGTAATACGCCAGGATCATCCCCGCCTTGTGCGCCGCTTCCGGCGCATGAATCAACCCCGCCGCATCGGCGTCCCGGATGGCCGATTCCAAATACCGCTTTTTTTTGTCCAAAATCCCCTGAATTTTCTTCTGCAACCGGTCTTCTTGCGTGCAGACTTCCGCCCCCAAGGCAAACTGCGGACAGCCCAGCACCCGTCCATATTTTTCCTTGATTTCGCACTGCGTTTTATAGCTGAACTCGCAGTATTTGCGGATTCGATCCAGCGGCGGCACCATCGCCGAAAATATCCGGTCCAACTCCGCCTGCTTGGTCTGCCAACTATTTTCCAGCGCCTCCGCCGCCAGCTCGGATTTCGACTCAAAAAAATAGTAAAAACTGCCCTTCTTGACCTCCGCCTTGTCGCAAATCTGGTCAATCGTCGTGCTGCCATAGGAACCCGTCCACAGCAGTTCCAGCACGGCATCCATCAATCTCATCTTGGCATCACTTACACGACCCATAATTCAGCTTTCTTCAATCTCGGTTCGATCTTTCACCGAACCACACCAACAATTTATCAAATTAGACTAAACAGTCAACTATTATTTTCAAAAATTTTTATTATCCCTTTTTCCCCTTTAAAATCAGGGGCATGACGCCGTTGTATTTGCCGGGCCAGCCAGTGAGTGAAGTGAAAGTGATGCGGGCTTCCCACCAGGCCGCGTGGAGTTTTTCGGCCTCGGTAGGAGACGAGGTGACGAGTCTCTGACTTTTCGGAAAATTAGTTTGCTCCTCCTCACGTCCGTTGCTACGAAGCTCAGGAGGGAGTTCGCGCGGAACTTCCCATTCCTGCCAGTTTTTCTTCGCTGGCGCGAGAGCGTCGTGGAGATGGCATGAGTTGTTGGCAGGTGAGCACCGAAGTGCTACACCCACCAACGATATGACTGAACAAACCAAAAATAACTCTGAAGTTCGCGCGGAGCAAGCCGCGAGCAAAACCATCAAAGCCCACCAAACGATCAAGCTGGGATTGGACGTCCACGCCGACACGATTGTCGTGGTGCGCATTCTGGACCACAGCGCGCCGCAACCCGCGCAGAAGTTCAAGCCGGCGAAATTTCCGGCGTGGGTTCGGACGCAGATCAAGCTGGCCGACGTCGTGCATGGTTGCTACGAAGCCGGTCCCTTCGGCTACGGCCTGCACCGGGATCTGGTCCAGTTGGGGGTATGCAACGTGGTGGTGCAGCCGGTCTGTCTGGACGAGCGCCACACCGGTGTCAATCACGACAAGAGTGACGCCAAAGAACTGGCGCAGCGGCTGGATCGCTACGCCTCGGGCAATGGCGATGCGCTGGCGACGGTGCGCGTGCCCACTCCGCAAGAGGAACAAAAACGGATTGAAAGCCGGCAGCGGGAGCAGATCAAACGGGAAGTCCAGCGGCTGGCGGCACAGGGCCGCAGTCTGCTGCTGACCCAGGGTTACCGCGAAAAGAGGGGCTGGTGGTCGGAACGCCGCTGGGAGGCACTGTACGTCAAACTGCCCAACTGGCTGGTCGAGCGGCTGGAGATTTTCCGACGGCTTGCTGGCCACGCTGACCGCCGAACTGGACGCGGCCACCCTGGCGCTGGAGGCCGCCGCCCCTGCCGCTCGTCCCAAGGGTTTGGGCGGCCTGACGTATGCCGTGGTGGAACGTGAGGTGGGCGACTGGAACCATTTCACCAATCGGCGGCAAGTGGGCAGCTATACCGGACTGTGCGGTGGCGTCAGTTCCAGCGGCAACAGCCATCATCTGCTGCCGATCACCAAACACGGCAACGTGCGCCTGCGCACCGCGTGGGTGGAACTGGCCTGGCGGATGATCTTGTGGCAGCCGGATTGCAAGCTGGTCAAGAAATGGCAGGGAGTATTGGGCAATGTCAGAGCCACCCAGGCGGCGCGGAAAAAAGCCGTGGTGGCGATAGCCCGCCAACTGGCCGTGGATTTGTGGCGCTGGCGCACCGGACGAGCACAGACCACCGACTTGGGCTGGCGGATGGCCGGCGTCTAAACTGACTTCCCTCGCCACCACCACCATGCCCAAGACCGACCGAGACAATTTGAAACGGCGCGCGCCCGGAACCGCACTGGGGCTGGCAACGGCCCGATTTGGAGATTGGGCGCGCCCGTTTCCTGGCTGTGACCGCATGAGTCATTTGGTGCCGTCCCCGCGGGGCCGCGCACGGATAGCAGGAAGAGCAACGGCTGACGCCGTTTGCCATTGCCAGGAAAACGTTTCACCACTCGGAGCCGGACGGAAAGGAAAACCGAAAAATAGCTTTTAATAAAAAAACAAAAACGGGAATCGCTTCGAACACCCTTGACACAACTCATAGCAGTGCGGTGGCCGTGACACCGCTTTCAAATCGAGGATGATTTCCAAATGTCCAACGTCATAAAGTTAACATGGGGTCGTCAGGTCAGGGAAAATCCGCTACACCTGACGACCCCATGTTAACTTCAAGCCTCTTAAATCTCCGTGGTGGTTTTGCTTAACACGTTATGTGATTTAACTTACAATATCTGAAAATGACGACCGGGAAAACAAAGCCGGGGTTCACCTTGATCGAATTGCTTGTCGTCATCGCCATCATCGCGATTCTGGCGGCTCTGCTACTGCCCGCGCTCTCCGCCGCCAAAAAAAGGGCGCTGGGCATTGGCTGCATGAGCAACCTGCGCCAGTTGACGATGGCCTGCAAAATGTATTCCAACGACAACAGCGGACAACTGGTCTCATGTTGGCCCATCGGCTTTGGCAATTATCCGGTGAACCCCTATTCCTGGTGTCCGGGCTGGGTTACTTATTCCGAACCTGGAGGTTTTAACTATGGCCCGAGTCCGGAATATGATTGCACCAATGTTTATGCGTTGCAACAGGGAGCCATTTGGCAATACGTCAAGTCCCCGGGCGTTTATCGCTGCCCCGCCGATCACCGCAGCCTGGGCGGCGTCCCAGTCGTTCGCAGTTATTCCATGAATTCCTGGCTCAACGGCAGAAGCTATGGCGACCCGACCGGAGAGACCACTTTTGTAACGCCGCAAAATGACAGTTCCTTGACCTTTCTCTTTTTTCGGACGGAAAATCAGATTGCGCGGCCTTCGCAAACATGGTGCCTCATCGACGAGGATGGCAGCACCATCAATGATTCCTTGTTCGTGGTGAACATCGGTCCGGTGAATGGCATACCGGATATGCCGTCCAATCGGCACGGACAGTCATACGAAATCACTTTTGCCGACGGCCACGCGGAGAGTATCCCTCTGCTGGCGCCACTTTCCGATTGGCAGGATAATCTCCCAGGTCCGGATCCGGATTGGGTGAAGTTGAAGGACTGGACGACCGTACAAAAATAGGTGACCGCTGACCTCTGTAGGAGATGACTGAGGCTGCTTTGAATTGACGGACAGAGAATAGAGTGAACAATGAAGAAAACAGCATACGACACGGGCTGGCGGGAGGAGTAAACCACTTCACCCGTTTACGTTGACTCCCGGGCGCAGAGCCAAGCGAAGGTCACAACGAAAAAATGAAAACGCAAACAGCCAAAATGAACTGCAACTGCTATAAATACTGCGGACTGACCCCTGGCGCCACGGGTGCTTTGGTTGGCTCGTAAAGTTCACATTCGTGGCGGGATCGGGAAGCCAACATGCTCCAGCGTTGACTTTCAAATGGGTGACGCCCCGTCATGCTATTGGTTGCCGACTTATTCTGCCAAAACGAAATACCCGCCGGTTGATCAACAGCCATAGCACCTGCGCCAGCACAGCCCAACCGTAAGCTATCGAGGGATCTATTTGTGCTGCCAGATCTCTGAAAAATACGGAGACCATTGGTGCCAACCCGATCAGAGGCAAAAAGGAAAGGAATGGAATAGTCAAAACCCGCATCAAGGGGACCATTGGCGCGAAACCCGATTCAACAATATTCGAAAAGCTCATCCCGCCTCCAAGATCTTCTTCAAACAGTATTTGGTCTTTGTTTTCACCTAATAAAAGGCGAATGTTCTGGCCGACAACGAAATCATTTCTATGACGCACCATATGAACAATCTTTGGATGCAGGTCTTCCTCACCCTCCAGTTCAAGCTTAATTTTATACTCCGTATGTTCAGAGGAAGAATCTTCCTCAATTTTCAATACACGCGCGGAGGTTATTTTTCCGCTTTCTATCGAGAGGACAAGACGTACTCCATTATTTATTCCAATCACCAAAACGCTGATCCCAAACGTTCTTAAGGCGGATGGCAAAGCTGTTTGAACGACTCAATCTCAAAAAGAGGGCGAAGGAAAACCGATAACAAGCAGTGGTGTGTAATGTATTGTGAAATAACATGTTACGAAACAGAATATGGCGCTGCCAATGAACCGTGCAAGACTCATATTGATTATCAACGCTTTACGCATTTTGGGTTCATTGGCACAAATGACAAGTTTCCGCGCTTGTTTGGTTCTCCTACGGAGCTTCAAAATCTTCCTGGTCTGATTTCTACAAAGAGGTCGCGCCGACGGCGCTTTGAATCACCCTTTCACATTCCTTGGCTGCCGTAGCCTCGGTGAAGGCGGCTGTTTTCTGCCTTCATTTCATATTCCCCGGCAACATTACACTTTGGGCGTTTTATGCTTAACTCGCAGGGATGCAACTGAAATTTCAGACGGCAATGGGGACGCAATCAGATTTTGCCGGGGATACGCGGGAATCCGCGTGCGCCATGCCAGAATCGGACGATGTCAATACGCTGTTCGTCGCGCCGCAGCCAGTAGATGACTCGATAGGAACGGCAAATCACTTCCCGCAGATCCGGCTGCTGAAATTCCGGCACGGTGCGGCCGATTTCGGGAAAATTGGCCAGATTTTCGGCGCGGGTGATCAATTCGTAACCGAGCCGAGCTGCGGCGTCGGAATTATGTCGGGCGACATAGCGGACAATATCGGCCAAATCAGCCTGCGCCGACGGGGCGATGATTATTTTCCAGCCCACTGGGCGATCCTGGCTTTGACTTCCTCAATGGGCACGCCTTCGCCACGGTCCAATTCGTCCAAGCCCTGCTGGACGGCCTGGCGAAACTCCAATTCGTAAATGGCGTCACTGATGGTGGCGTCAGGCGGCAGTTTTTCGGCTACTTCCAGGAGAATTTGTTTGGCGCTCATGGTTTCAATTTGGACTCAAACAGGGAGAATTTCAATCCTACAGAATGTCAATCCAACGGCGGCGGATTGCAACAAATTTTACGAGCGCCGACGGCGGCAGGAAATTTACGATTCACGATACACGAATGGCAATTGGCAGCCGTCCAGGGCGCAAGCGAGGCAAAGCAGTTGAGAGAGATTTGAGATGGCAAAACGGCTTGGCAGAAGCCTCGCCCTAACTTTTGCCATCGGCGGCGCACATTTCAGTTGGTGACAGCTTGTAACCAACTGACTGCCTTCCTTGGTCAGCCGCTCCTTGAGCTGGTTCCAATATTTTCTGGCAGTCTTAAAATCCGCCTGCTCCGTCAGCACCCGGATGATGTCCACGACGGAAAACCACCATGTCTCGGTCGCTTCGTCATAGTGGCGGCGGATTTCGTGTCCTTCAAAAACAGCAAGGTCGTGTTTCATGTTAATCGGATGAATTTGCCGGTGTTATCAAAGGCTTCAACCGGTAACAATTTGTTACCGGTTGACACCCGCCAAGCCGGACGGTTTTCAGTTGGTAACAATTTGTTACCAACTGGCAGATTCGATGGACTTCAAAAACTGCGAAGTTGCTTTTCATAATTCGCATCGGGGAACATTTCGCGCATTCTCAAAAGCCGCCCGGCATTAACATCCGGCGAGGTGAGCGGCAGCCTGATTTCATTGCCGGTGGCCATTGAATCTGACATAACACGGGATCAAGTTTCTTCCACGCGCTGGATTTTTGCCCCGAGTCGGCGCAGTTTGGCGTCCATTTTTTCGTAGCCGCGATCGAGGTGGTAGATGCGGTTGACCTGCGTTTGGCCTTTGGCCGCGAGACCGGCGATGACCAGGGCGGCGCTGGCGCGCAAATCGCTGGCCATGACGGGCACGCCGCTCAAGGGACGGCCGCCTTTGATGATGGCACTGGGGCCTTCAATCTCGATGTCCGCTCCCAACCGCGCCAGTTCGCTTACGTGCATGAACCGCGATTCAAAGATGCGCTCGGTGATAATGCTGATGCCGGGCGCCAGCGCGAGCAGGGCGGTCATTTGCGCCTGAACATCGGTGGGGAAACCGGAATACGGCAGGGTGGTGACATCCACCGCGCGCAATTTTTTCCCGCGCCGCACCAGCAGGTCCCCGCCGCGCGGTTGAAGGACGACGCCGGCGTCGCTCAATTTATCGAGCACCGCACCCAAATGGTCGGGGCGGCAATTTTTGATGGTGACTTCGCCGCGGGTGGCGGCGGCGGCGATGGCAAAGGTGGCGGTTTCGATCCGGTCGGGAATGACGACATGTTCCGCGCCATGCAATTTTTTGACGCCGGTAATGGTGAGGGTGGGGCTGCCGGCGCCGGAAATGTTCGCGCCCATGGCGTTCAAAAAGTTTGCCAAATCAACCACTTCCGGCTCGCAGGCGGCGCTTTCAATGACGGTCACGCCGTCGGCCAGCGTCGCGGCCATCATCACGTTGGCGGTGCCCAGAACGGTTGAGCCGGCGCGCCCGCCGAGAAACAGCTTGGCGGCGGTGAGCCGTTTGGCGGAGGCGTCGATGTAACCGCCTTGGATGCTGATTTTGACGCCGAGGGCTTGGAAGCCCTTGAGGTGGAGATTAATGGGGCGCGCGCCGATGACGCATCCGCCGGGGAGGGAAATCCTGGCCTGATGCAAGCGCGCCAGCAGCGGCCCGGCGACGCAGATGGAGCCGCGCATTTTACGAACGAGTTCGTAGTCGGCATGGGCGCTGATTTTTTTGGCGCGGACGGCGACGTCGCCGTTTTCAAATTTCACTTCGGCGCCGAGCGATTTGAGGATTTCCGCCATGAACCGCGTGTCGCTGAGGTTGGGGACGCCGCGGATGAGGCACGGTTCATCGGTGAGCAGCGTGGCGGCCATGATGGGCAGCGCGGCATTCTTGCTGCCGCTGATGGTCACGGTGCCGTGCAGGGGCACGCCGCCTCGAATTAAAAAACTTTCCATGAGTTAAGGGTGCGCAATCAAAATTCTTGCGCGCTGACTGTAATCCGCCCGGACGGCTTCGACAATCCACTTTTCATTTTCAAACAGGCCGCGGACGGCGGCGTCCTGTCCATCGCCGAACTCTAGCATGATTTTGCCGGAGGGTTTGAGGGGCGTTTTGGCGCGCGCGGCGAGGAGGCGGTAAAAATCGAGGCCGTCCGGGCCGCCGTCGAGGGCCGCGCGCGGGTCAAAGTCGCGCACTTCGGGCTGGAGCGTGGCGATTTCCGCGGTGGGGATGTACGGCGGATTGCTGATGATTAAATCGAACCGGTTCTCGGGGAAGGCTTCCAATCCGTTGGCGACCAAAAATTCGATGCTGTCGGAGACATTATTCCGCGCGGCATTTTCTTTGGCCAGCGCGATGGCCTCCGGGGAAATGTCCAGGGCGACGATGCGCACGGCGGGGCATTTGGCCGCCAGCGCAATGGCGATGCACCCGGTGCCGGCGCCGAAATCGAGGGCGGTCGGCGGGTCCGAGGCGCTGGTGGAGAGAAATTTCCATCCTTCTTCGGCGAGCAATTCGGTTTCCGGTCGGGGCACGAGGGCGTGTTTGCTGACGGCGATTTCGTAGCCGCAGAAGGAGGTCGAGCCGATGATATGCTGGAGTGGTTCACGGCGGCTGCGGCGCCTAATGGATTCGCGCAAGGCGTTGGTTTCCGGTTCGGTGAGGACGCGCTCGAAATTCAGGTAGAGGTTCATGCGCGGCATCTTGAGGAGATGCGCCAGGAGCAGTTCGGTTTGGAGCCGGGGGGATTCGACGCCGCGTTTGGCCAGGAAATCGGCGCTTTTCTGGATGGCTTCGAGGACGGTCACACGAAACTGTAGATTCGGCGGGGACGGTTCAAAAGCGAAAAAGAAGAAGGCATCGCTGCAACCGAATTGTTAACCACGGATGGACACGGATTTGGCACAGGGATTTGGAACAGGGAAAAAGGTTTTTGGCGAGACGCCAAAAACAGCGGGCGGGACGCCCGCGCTCCCCGCGAATTGACGCCAATGAACGCAATTTTAACCACGGATGGACACGGATTTTCAATTCTCATATACCCTTGCCGCCTGACTGTCAGTGAAACTGTCAGTGAAAGGGATGAAAAGTAGTGAAAAATTCTGGCGAGTAGTGACGAATTTATCTTTAATTTACAATGCTTTTTGCTATTTTATGAGTGTTCTGAATCGGGTTTACAGACCGTGTCCATCCGTGGTTACCCCCCCTCCTCATCCAAAAAGATAATTGGACAAGCCATCCCGGCGTCATAAATTGACCGCATTATGAATTATCACCTTCTTGGCAAATCCGGTTTGCGCGTTTCCGAACTTTGTCTGGGGACGATGACCTTTGGCGAGGAGTGGGGTTGGGGATCCAATAAGGATGAGTCCAAAGCCGTCTTCGACGCTTATGTCAACGCCGGTGGAAATTTTTTGGACACCGCCGACGGTTATACCAACGGCACCAGCGAGAAATTCGTCGGCGAATTCATCCGCGGCCAGCGCGATCATTTTGTGGTGGCCACCAAATTTTCCTTCAACCAGCGGCCCGGCGACCCGAATGCCGGCGGCAACCATCGCAAGAACATGGCGCAGGCCCTGCATGGCTCGCTCAAGCGCCTCGGCACCGACCACGTGGACCTTTACTGGATGCACGCCTGGGACGAGATGACGCCCGTCGAGGAAGTGATGCGCGCCTTCGACGATTTCGTCCGCGCCGGCAAGGTCGTGTACCTCGGCATTTCCGACACGCCGGCCTGGTGGATTGCCCGCGCCAACACCCTCGCCGAACTCCGCGGCTGGACGCCATTCGTCGGGCTGCAAATCGAATACAATCTGATCGAGCGCACGGCGGAGCGTGAATTGTTGCCGATGGCGGCGGCGCTGGGGTTGACCGTTACGCCCTGGTCGCCGCTGGCGAGCGGGTGGCTGACCGGCAAATACGCGGGCAAAGCGAAGGAAGCGCGGCGGCTGGACCAGACGCCGCAATTCGCCCGGCGCACGCAGCGGAACGAAGCCATTGCCAAAACCGTTGTCCAAGTGGCCAAAGCCGCCGGGAAATCTCCAGCCCAGGTCGCCCTCAACTGGTTGCGCGCCCGGAACACCATCCCCATTCTCGGCGCGCGAACGCTGGCGCAATTGCAAGACAACCTGAACTGTGCGAAATGGTCGTTGAATGCCAAACAACTCCAACAATTGGATGAGGCCAGCAAAATTGATCTGGGATTTCCGGGGGATTTTCTGAAACTTCCCTTCGTGCGCAATTTTTTGCACGGCGGATTATACAACCGCATCAAACGTTGAAATTCCATCATCCTGCAGACGGCTGACGTTATCCGCCGCGTTTGGGAAGCCTCCACCTCCAACAATGGACTCGCATCGGGGCCATGAACCCGGAATTTTTGCGAGTTGGACAATCGCGACCTCCCTCTCCCCTCAACGGGGAGAGGGATTGAGGATGAGGGGTGAGAATGATATCCGCCCGTCCTTCTTGTCCCTTGAGGTTCATGCCAAACGTTAATTAGCAGACTTGCTCTTGGCCTGTAGTTCTTCTAATTTTCGCGCCGTTGAAAAGGAATGGCCGACTTGAAATACCGCGGAAGACGATTTATCGCCTTTCGATCTATTTGCGCTGTCTGGCCCGGCTGGGAGAAAACGGCATCGGCACGGTCAGCAGCGAAGCGCTGGCCAGGGCGGCCGGGGTCAAGCCCACGCAATTGCGCAAAGACCTCGCCTGCTTCGGCACCTTCGGCACCCGCGGCCTGGGCTATGAAGTCGCGGACCTCTCGAAACAAATTTCGGAGGAACTCGGCACCTCGCGTTTGCAACCGGTCATCCTGGTCGGCGTCGGCAATCTGGGACTGGCCTTGCTGTCCTATCGCGGATTTGAAAAGGAGGGATTCGAAATTGTCGCCGCGTTTGACCTCCATCCGCAACGCGAACGGGACAAGGAAATCAAGCAGCCGATTTACGGCATGGCGGAATTGTCCGGGTTCGTCAAACAACAAACCATCAAGATGGCCATCCTCACCGTGCCCGCGGCGTCGGCACAGATGGTGGCCAATCAACTCATCGACGCCGGCATCGCCGGCATCCTCAATTTCTCGCCAATCGTGCTTTCCGTTCCGGAAGAGGTGATGGTCAACAATGTCAACCTCGCCATCGAACTGGAAAATCTCAGCTATTTTACGCAGGAGTAAGCTGCGCGGATTTGCGGCGACGCGGACTTTTCTTGGGGGTCTCCACCACCGGTTCGGGGCTGTCGTCCAGGTACAGATAGCGTCCGCAATTGCCGCAAAGTTGAATATCTTCGCCGTGGCGAATCGTCATCACCACTCCCAACGGCACGCTGACATGGCAGGCCATGCAGGTTTGGTGCCGCACGGTGGCGACGCCTTTCTTGCCGCGCGCCACCAGACGGTCATAATGGCCGAGGATTTGCGGAGGCACTTTGGCGCGCAGTTCCGCCATCCGGGCTTCGGCATTCGCCGGTTGTTTGTCACTAAATTCAATGGTTTGAAGTTCAAGTAATGTCTGAAGAAGCTCTTTCACATCTTCATTGTCGCAAGTGGGAAACAAAGCGCAAAGCACTTTAATGTCTTTTTTTCACCCTTTTTTGCGCGGGTCAAAACGGCGCAGTCGCGGGATGGGTGAGAATATGCCGCAAATACAGGTACATGATCGGCGCGTTGAAGAGCAGGCTGTCCAGCAGGTCCAGGATGCCGCCGATGCCCGGAAAAAGTTTGCCGGAATCCTTCGCGCCCGCCTCGCGCTTGAACAGCGACTCAATCAAATCGCCGACCACCGCCGTCAGGCTCAGGACCACGCCGAGAATAACGGCGTGCCGCCAGTTCATCCCGTACATGTCGCCGTGGAAAAAATGAACAAACACCAAGCTGGCCGCCGTGGAGAGGAAAATCGCCCCGCCGAAACCTTCCCAAGTCTTGTTCGGGCTGATGCGCGGGATCATTTTGTGTTTGCCGATGAGCGAACCGACAAGGTAGGCGCCCATATCGCTGAACTTCGTGACCAGCACAAAATAGAGCAGGAAGTACTTCCCTTCGACATTGGGGAAGAAATTTATTTCTTGGACGAAATTCAACAGCCACGGCACGTACATCAATCCAAACAACGTCACCGCAATCGCCGTGATGCCGGCGGGATTGGTTTTCGAGGACAATTGCCGCACGCACAGGCCCAGGACGAACAAGATGATGAACCCGGTTTCAAAATCGTTGACGCGCGCCGGGGATCCCTGGGTGCCGATGTGCCCGGTCACTTCGAGAAAGGTCCCCGCCGTCAGCAACACCGCGCCAATCAGGCCGGACCATTTGAAACAGGCGAGTCCCCGTTTGGCGGCCAGGTCATAAAACTCCGCCAGCCCCGCCAGCGCCAGAAAAACGATGACCACGATGAACACCCCGTCGGAAACCCATTCGTGGCCGGAAAAAAGCGCGGTGAGGATGATTGTCCACAGGATGATCGTGGTGACCAGCCGGCGAAAAAAGGTCCCGGCCTTGGAAGGCGATTGGGGTGGCGCGGCTTGATCAGGCATTCAGCGACGACTGGTGGAGCCGAGGGGAGTCGAACCCCTGAAACGACTACACCTGTTTGATTTGTTATTTTTCAAGTGTTTTCAACACATTCAGACACGCTTGACACGGGTGGATGTTGTGACTATTGTTGTTACCACTATGGCATCACTACGAAAACATCCGCGCTCGCCGTTCCTGTTTGCCTGTTTCACTCTGCCAGACGGACGCCGCACGCAACGCAGCACGGGCGCAACCGATAGAAAACAGGCGCAACGCATCGCCAACCAATTCGAGGACGCCGCACGCGCCGCCGCGCAAGGCCGGTTCATCGAATCGCGGGCACGCAAGGCCATTGCCGACATTTACGCACTGGCGAACGTGGACACCCTGCCCGGTTCAACCGCAGCCGATTTTATAGAGGCATGGTTGAAACGCAAGGAACTTGAAGCCGGTGAAAAGACGCACGCCCGTTATTCGACCGTGGCCGCGCAATTCGTCGGGCATCTTGGCGCGAAAGCCAAGCGCGATATTGCCAATGTGACGGCGGCGGACATCACCAAGTTTCGGGACACGCTTGCCAAGCGCGTTACGGCTGGCACGGTGAACGTCAGCTTGAAGATTCTCCGTTCCGCGTTCGCACAGGCGCGACGTGACGGTTTGATTGACGTAAATGAAGCCGAGCGCGTAACCCTGTTGAAGCGCACAGACCGTTTTGAGCGCCGTCCTTTCACCCTGCCGGAATTGCGGCGCGTCCTGGAGGTTGCCAGCGATGAATGGCGGGGCATGATTCTCTTTGGTCTATACACTGGCCAGCGGCTTAGTGATCTGGCTGGCCTGACATGGCAAAACGTGGATTTGCAGCGCGGAGAAATGCGGCTGCTGACTGGCAAGACCGGGCGGCGGCAAATCATTCCAATGGCCGCGCCGTTGCTCCGCTATCTTGAAACCCTGCCTACTAGCGACAAGCCGGACGCGCCATTGTTTCCGCGCATTTATGACACCGCGCAACGTCACCAACACGCGGGCAATTTGAGCAACGAATTTTTCAGCATCCTTGTTGCCGCCGGACTTGCGCAAAAGAAAACGCACAAGGCGACGGGCAAAGGCCGTGCAGCCAAACGCGAGCAAAACGAGATCAGCTTTCACTCGCTACGGCACACGGCCACAAGCCTTTTGAAATCCGCTGGCGTCAGTGACGCTGTGGCGATGGAATTTGTCGGTCACGATTCGGCGACCGTGAGCCGCCAATACACACACATTTCAACCGAGGCGTTGAAACACGCCGCCGACAAATTGCCGGACATCACGAAATGAAAACCGTAGTTTTAAAGCAAAAGCCCGCGTCATCAAACATCGCAGCGGACAGGCTTGCAACATGGGCTTATACCTTGCTGGTCAATGGCGAGGACAAAGGATACCCGCTTCAAAATGTTCGGATCGGATTGAAACCCAGTGCTCAAGGCGTTCTTCTCCCCGATGGTATTTTGCAAATAAACGATTCACCGCCGGAAAACTCGCGCAATTCCAAGTCTGTTCCTGAACCGATAAGAATCCAGCG
Source organism: Limisphaerales bacterium (assembly GCA_052140285.1). Lineage (GTDB taxonomy): Bacteria > Verrucomicrobiota > Verrucomicrobiia > Limisphaerales > UBA11358 > UBA11358. The sequence goes on from JBKQUF010000142.1 coordinate 22,633, forward strand.
TGAGATTAAAGCCGTCAGCGCGGAATTAGGCAAAAATGCCAATTTTTTGAAACGCTGCTTCAACACCAGTATCATTGCGGAAGATTTGGCCGATGCCATTGAACGGCTAACTGGTTTGCTTGTGGATTTGGCGGGAAAAGACCCAACAGCGTTACATCGTCTTTTTGGAGTCGCTATTAAGTCTGTGATTGAATTGGAAAAGCTGTCGTTCCGTGAGGATAGTTTGCGACTGATTCAATCGGAAGCCAGCAAACAAAGTTTGTGGCCGGTCCCTTATTCACCGCATCCGCGCCGGAAACGGGAATTGGATAAGACCATGCGGAAGATTGAACTTGGAAAACATAATTTTCAAAAATTGTGGGGAGCGCGCGATACAGATAAAAGCCCTGCCGGAAAATTTGCACGTCGAATAGGGTCAGCCCTTTGGATAACCCACAGTATGCCAGGCTTGAAATTTTTTTTGAGTCAACAAGCCGTTGGTATGGATGCCAACCAAAGAGAAAGGTATTTGCTGACGCAAGGCTGGCATAATGTTCATCGCTTTCGTGTGAATGTTGTCCGATTCATTAAGCTGCCACAACCTTTTCCCAACAGCAAATCCCTTTATTGCTTGCAAAACAGAATAGTAAATACGATTCGCGGCCATGTTCACAAGCCCGCGTTGAAGGCAATCATTCCCCTCATTCCAAGTCCGTTCAGATTTTTCAGCAAATGTGTTTGCCATTTCCTATCAGATTTGAGCGAAAATGGGGCATCAAAATGCCGAAGTCAACCACCAACTTTCATTCCAAATCCAGCATTTTAAGTATGCGGCAGATTAAATTTCAATTTAAGGCACTACCAAATATGGGCGCGAATTTTTCTCCGGCTGTTCGCGGGCGAAACTTTACGAATGGGCGGCCAAAGGTTTTATCCGCTCCGTTTCCATTCGTGAACCCGGACGAATCAAAGGCGTCCGGCTTTTCCATCTGGCCAGCATCCTTGCGTTTATCGAGCGATGCGAGGCGGACGCTATTAAAGTTGCCCGGTAAATTCTTCAAGACTGATGTCCGCGTGGCGCAAAATGCTTTGCAGCGTTTTGGGCACAAGCTGCCGGTGATTGGGCACGGTGACGCGGACATTGCCCTTGCTCAGGCGGATATGAGAACCTTCCTGTCGCACGACTTCAAAGCCAAGCCGCCGCAATACTTTCACGGCTTCCACGCCGGAAATATCTCGCGGCAATTTCACGCGGGCGTCAAAACGGGATCGGCAACAAAGTGAAGGTGAATTTCTCGCGGCATTTGTTCCGTGTCAAAATGGCAGCGCACAGCTTCGCGCACATTGGCCTGCAAATCCTGCAAGTCATGCCCTTGTGTGGTGATGCCCCCCTTGCCGCCGGGGGTGTCCCAGGAGGCGACATACCACCCGCTCGTTTCATCTCGTTCGACTTGTAAGGTGATCTTGCTCATGCAATGCGATTCAAATTATGGCGTCAGCGGCGACAAGTCAACAGCGCCGGACACGAATAACATCCTTGAACAAGGGTGAATTTGTTGTTACCAGACGTTGTTACCACCACTAGAATTATCGTAAGTGCTTGATTACAAGACTGGTGGAGCCGAGGGGAGTCGAACCCCTGACCTTCTCATTGCGAACGAGACGCTCTACCAACTGAGCTACGACCCCAGCCGACACGCCCGAATTGTAAGGGAATTTTTCACGCGCGCAAACTTTTTCATGGCCGCGGCCGCGGTGGATGAAGATTTTGTAATCATTGACAATAACTTTGCCTGGACTGGTTGGTAGTGCTTAAATTGCCCGGAAAGCCGTGCAAAAAAATGAGCCAACTGTGATCGAACTCAAGGGATTGAGCGTCCACTTCGGCAAACGGCAGATTCTGCAAAATCTCACCATTGATTTATCCGGGCGCGTCATCGGACTGCTCGGTCCCAACGGCGCGGGCAAATCCACGTTGATTCACACCCTTTTGGGCTTTTGCGCCGCGAGTTCGGGCACCGCCAGGATTTTCGGATGCGACATCCGGGCGGAATCCGACAAGGTCCGCACCCTCGTTGGTTACATGCCCGAAAATGACGCCATGGTCGCCGAAATGACCGCGGTTTCATTTGTGCGAATGATGGGCGAACTCTCCGGTCTCACGGAGGAAGCCGCTTTGGAACGGGCGCACGAAGTTTTGTTCTACGTGGGACTCGGCGAAGCGCGCTACCGCCAATTGGGCACCTATTCGCTGGGCATGAGGCAACTGGCCAAACTTGCCCAGGCGATTGTGCATGGCCCGCGATTGTTGATCCTGGACGAGCCGACCAACGGCCTGGACCCCGCCGCGCGCGCGCGAATGATCCGGCTGGTTCACGACATGGCGGAATCGGGCGGGATGCGCCTGCTGCTCTGCTCCCATTTGTTGCGCGACGTGGAGGAAACCTGCGATGACGCGCTCATCCTGAAACAGGGCCGCATCGTTCATTACTCCAACCTCGAAAGGGAACGCCGCATGAACAGGCGGTTCGTGGAAATCCAGACGCACGGCGACGATTCGGGTTTTGCGGAGGCGCTGACCGCGCTGGGTTGCCAGTGTTCGCCGTGCGGGAACGGCAAATTCAAACTGGTAGTGCCGGAGGAATTCGAGTTGCGCGAGATTTATCGCGTGGCCGCCGGGCGCGACCTGCAATTACGCCGGCTCAATTACCGGCGTGACACGCTGGAAGACATTTTCCTGAAAGCGATGGAGAGTTGAAATGGCCGTCCATAAACACACTTACAAGGAGTACACCGGCCCGCAAACGCCGGCGGGCGGGCGCTTTCTGGTCCTGGCGCGTTTCGGTTTTGCGCGCGTGTACCATCTGAAATTTCTGCTTCTCTTCATCGTCGGCTGCCTGTTTTATCCGCTGGTTTGCGCCGCCTATATTTATCTCTCGCATAACGATTCCTTCCTGGCCGTGTTCAACATTCCTCCCAGCGCATTGCCCGCGATTAACGGACGGTTCTTCTATTTTTACAGCATTGTTCAAGGCGCGTTGTCCTATCTGCTGACCGCCTTCGCCGGGCCGGTCCTGGTGACGCCCGATTTTGCCAACGGCGCCATGCCGCTTTATTTCAGCCGCCCTTTTTCGCGGGTCGAATATGTCGCGGGCCGGCTCACCGTCTTGTTGACGTTGCTTTCGTTGATTACCTGGATCCCCGGCCTCGTCTTGTTTGCCATCCAATCGAGCATTGCCGGATGGGATTGGATGAAGTCCAACCTGTGGCTGGCCGGGGCGATTGTAACCAGCCTGGTCACGTGGACCGTCGTCCTCTCGCTGATGGGACTGGCGCTGTCGGCCTGGGTGCGATGGAAGGTCGGCGCCGGCGCGCTGGTGCTGGGCGTCATCTTTGCGGGCGCGGGCTTTGGCGCGGCCATTGACAGCCTGATGCGCACCAATCTCGGCGCGCTTATTGACCTGGCCCAGGTCGCCCACACCATCTGGTCTTATCTCTTTCGATACGACACGGGCACGGATATGCCGCTCTCCTACGCCTGGACCGTTCTGGCGGTGACCGCGGCGTTTTGCCTCTGGCTTCTCACCCGGCGCATCCGGCCCTTTGAGGTGGTCAAATGAACGCCGGCGATATCACCTTTGACAACGTCTCGCGCTTCTACGGCGAAGTGCTGGGCGTCAACCGCATCACGCTCTCGATTCCTCCAGGCGTCACCAGCCTCGTCGGCCCCAACGGCGCGGGAAAAACGACCTTGATGAACTTGATGACCGGATTGGTCCGTCCGACCTATGGGCGCATCAGCGTGCTGGGCATTTCGCCGGACGAACCGCGGAAGCTCTTCCGTTTGGTGGGTTACTCCACGCAATTTGATTCCTATCCCCGGGGATTGACCGGGTTTCAATTCATCCAATCGTTTCTCCGTTTTTTTGGATATTCAACCGCGCGGACCCGCGATTTGGCGTCCAAGGCCATCGAACAGGTTGGCCTGAGCGAAGCCGCCCATCGAAAGATCGCGGGTTACAGCAAGGGCATGCGCCAGCGCATCAAACTGGCCCAGGCCATCGCCCATGACCCCACAGTGCTGGTGCTCGATGAACCGCTAAATGGCTTGGACCCGTTGGTGCGCGCGGAAACCATCGCCTTGTTCAAACGATTCGCGGCGGAAGGGCGGCACGTGATTGTCTCCAGCCACATCCTGCACGAAGTGGACCTGATTTCCGACCGGGTCATCCTGCTCTCGGGCGGTTATGTGGTGGCCGAGGGACAAATTCATGGCGTCCGTTCTGAAATCCAGGAACATCCCATGCAAGTCCTCATCCGGTGCGACCGCCCGGGCGTCCTGGCGTCCAGGGTTTTTGAGCAGGCCCACGTCGTCGCGGCGCAAATCCTCCCCGACGGCGGCGGCGTGCTCGTGCAGACGCGCGATGCGGACCGCTTTTACCGCCAGTTAAACCATCTGGCCCTCGACGGCATCCGGATCGAAAGCGTGGCGCCCGCGGACGACGACGTGAACTCCGTTTATCAATATCTGATTGAGCGGGAGGAGGCGTCCAAATGAATGCATCGTCCTGGGAGCAAATCCCGGCCATCATGCGGCTGGAAATCTGGAAAACATTTTTCTCGCGGCGCGGGCTGTGGATTTACCTGTTTGCGCTCGCCCCCGTGCTGCTGTTCGCCGCCAATTCCATCTATGCGCCCCGCGAACAGGCGCGGCTGGCCGCCATCGCCCGGCAGCATCGAGTCTCCCTGGCCGATTTGACCTCCATCACCCGGGGAACGAGCAACGACATTGTCATGGCGAAACTCGGCGAACCCTACCAGAAACATCTCTGGCACCGCCCCGGTCCCCGTGGCCGGACGTTCGAACGCGCCGAGTACAGATACACCGACGGCGCCAGCGATTTCACCTTTGTATTGTTCAACGGGCGTGTCTGGCGCATGGAACGGCACGATCCCATTACACTGCCGCAACTCCCGCTCATCTTTGCCACCATTTTCCGGTTCTATTTTCTGCGGCTGGCCGTGTTCTTCGGTTGCGTGGGTGTTTTCATAAACCTCTTTCGCGGCGAGATGCTCGATAAAAGTTTGCATTTCTACCTGCTCACGCCGGTGCGGCGCGAAGCGCTCCTGGCGGGAAAATACCTCGCCGGGTTGCTGGCCACGACGGTCATCTTCACCGCCAGCGTGGCCTTGCAATGGGAAGCGATGCTCTGGCAATTTGACCATGCCACCGTGTCCGCCTACCTGGCCGGGCCGGCGGCGGCGCATCTGCTGCCCTACCTCGGCGTCACCGTGCTGGCCTGCGCCGCATACGGCGGTATTTTTTTGTGCGCGGGACTGCTCTTCCGCAATCCCATCGTCCCCGTTGTGGCCATCCTGCTCTGGGAAAGCGCGAATCTTTTCCTCCCGCCCGCCCTGCAAAAACTCGGCGTCATTTATTATCTGCAATCGCTTTGTCCGCTGGCCGCCCCGCCGGACAGCAACATGCCGGCGGCGTTGACCCGTCTGATTTTCGGCGCGCCGTCCGCGCCCCCCCTGGTGGCGCTGGCCTGCCTCATTCTGTTCACGGTCGCGGTGCTGGTGTTTTCCGGCGTCCAATCACGAAAACTGGAAATCAATTACAGCACTGATTGATTTTTTATGAAACACATCATTCTCATTCTCGTTCTCGGATTGCTCTCGCAAGCCCCGGCTTTTGCGCAGGGATCCGTGGATTTTGACATCAACTTTGGCGGCAACCCGCCGCCGCACACGTCAGGCGACCCGGAGAGCGGCGCGACGCTCACGGACAATTCGTTCGACGCGATTCTTTACCTCAGCGACACCGCGCCGACTTCGGGTTCGATTGTCGAGGATTTGGGCGGCGGGTCATACGCGACCGTTTTTCAGTTTGCCAATTTGGTTTACGCGTCGTATCCCGGTGGAGGGCCTGCCTTTGATTACGAAGGTTCGTGGCAGTTGTCCGACACCCAGATTCAGAATTTGCTGGCGGGACAGTGGTATGCCGAGGTCTCCTACAATGATACCACTTATATGGGACAGATTACGGCCGTGCCGGAGCCATCGTGCGCCATACTTTTATTTGGGGGCATGCTTGTCGTTTGGGCGGGATTGTATCGTCGCAACGAGCTTTGATGGTTTTGCTCGACCAAACGATCAAGCTGGGACTGGATGTCCACGCCGACACCATTGTCGTGGTGCGGATTCTGGACCACAACACGCCGCAACCGGCGCAGAAGTTCACACCGGCCAAATTTCTGGCGTGGGTTCGGACGCAGGCCAAGCTGGCCGACACGGTGCATAGTTGCTACGAAGCGGACCACTTCGGCTCCGGCTTGCACCGGGAGCTGATCCAGTTGGGGGTGCGCAACGTGGTGGTGCAGCCGGTCTGTCTGGATGAACGCCTCACCGGGGTCAACCATGACACGAGCGACGCCAAAGAACTGGCGCAGCGGCTGGATCGCTACGCGTCTGGCAATCATGACGCGCTGGCGACGGTGCGTGTGCCCACTCCGCAGGATTGCCATCTCCAAAACCTCCCGGCAGTTCGGACGGTTCATGGGGAGCTTCGACCTCCAAGAATGGACGCGCATCGGGGCCATGAACCCCAAGTTTTCCCAAGTCCAACGATGGTGGCTTCCCTCTCCCCTCAACGGGGAGAGAATTCCCCAATGATTCGCGCCTTGCCCCCCAGAACCTGCCGCATTCTGCCGGGCTTCCAAGCGACCACTGGCATTCGCCTGCCACTGGTCCGCCGTAGCCTTGGCGAAGGCGGATTCAATCGACGTCCCCATCGAAAAATGCCTGGGGGAGAATCAGCACGGCGACGCCCGATGATTTCACGACGTCCGGGCAGCGGCAGCACGAGTCCGGCGGCAACGAGGTGTCGTGCCTACAGAGGTTCCGAACGCGGCTGATCGGAGCCTGTGGCCGGCAACTGCCTTAGGGAGCCGCCGAGCGGTTGCCCCCAAAGAGTCTGGCGGCCTCCTTCCCGATACCGATGGCGAACTCCGTTGAGTGCGTACACCACTCCGAGTCCGGCGGGTTCTCTCCAGCCAGACCGAAGAGGGCGAGGCCGATCCGACGCTGCCGCGGATCTTGGGACAGCCAATACGCGATCCCGCCGAACCCGCCGTTCCAAGCCGCCTCGGCCCAGGGGCGAGACCGCATGTGGTCAGGTCCGGTGCTGATGTCGTCCGTGACGCCATGCATTCGAGCGTTCGACGCCGTGAAGTCGGCGATCCGCCCAATCCAGCCGTCGAGTGGCATCTGAGCGAGCCGGCGCTGGCCTCGAGCCACCTGCTCCTGGCCAAGTCCACTGTGTGGTCGCGGAAGACCTCGATGAAGGCCCCAACGTCATCCCAGGCGAGGTAGCAGGTGCCATTCGGCGGCGCGAGGTCGAACCGGCCGTCATGCGGGGGGTGTGAGGCAAAGTGCCAGGGCCCGTGAATGCGGCGGTGAACTCGCCACCAGGCCGATGGCAATTGCATCGGGTAGTCGGGGAAATCGCCAGGAAGGGATGACGGTGCGCTCGACACGATTGCAGTATGTCGGGCTGTCTGATCGGATGCCGTCGCGTGCACGACGCGCAGTACCCTGCGTCGGAGATCGCGCGGATGCCCCCGGCGCCACCGTGTCCGCGGCATTCCACGGAAGCGGACAGGCGCACCGGCATCTCGCGGGTGACTAGGATCGCACTGTGACCCGTGTGAACGATCCCGACGATGAGATCCTCGCATCCCTCCTCGCGGTGCTGGAGCGCGCCGAAAGGGTCTGCGCGCGGTCCGAGAGCCAGGCTTCCCTGGACGCCGTCCGATCAGCCGTTGACGCCGTCGTGGAGCACGTGACGGCCACTGAACTCGCGGAACTGCGGCGACAACGGCGCCAGATTGTCCGCGGGCGCGAGGAGCAAAGAGGGGCGTTCGAAGACCGCCTGCGGCACGACTGGCGGGACGCCATCGAAGGGTTCGAGCTGTTGTGCGAGGTCTGTCTGCGACTGGGTGTGAGGGTAAACGATGAGCACCGGGCCGAGGCTGTCCTCCGCGGTGATGCCGTCTTTGAGGTTCTCGTGCGGCTTCATGCGAGGGCATGCCGGATCGCGGCAGAGGCTAGTGTGCTTCTTCGCGGGGGCTTCCCGGATGGAGTGGGCGCCAGAGGCAGGTCCTTGCATGAGTGCGCTGTTGTGGCCGTCGCGATCGCAGAGGGTGGGCCAGAGATCGCTCAGCGCTTCATGGCTCACGAGGCGGTGGGGCGCCTGAAGGACGCACGTGCCTACGAGAAGCATCAAGAACGTCTTGGCCTCGAGCCTTTCGATACGGGGTTCGTCGACGATCTTCAGGTCCAAGTGGACAATTTGGTCGCCAAGTTTGGCAAGCCATTCGCCGACGACAACGGCTGGGCGGCCCCGATGAACAATGGCGTCGCTCCGACCTTTCGCAGACTCGAGGAGATGGCCGAGCTTGACCATCTGCGGCCCTACTATCGCCTTGCAAGCAACGAGATCCATTCGGGATCGCGCGCCGTCGATGCGGTGTTGATCGACGTTCGCGGCGAGACTGTCCTGCGGGCGGGGGGCGGTCTCAGCCGGTCATCGCAACGAGTGCCTCAAGCTTCTCACATGGCTTCATCCAGCCGAGCGTGCGTCGAGGGCGATCGTTGAGCGCGAAGGCGACTTCGTCGAGGTGGCGCTGGTCGTACAGGGCAAGATCGGTGCCCTTCGGGAAATACTGACGCAACAAGCCGTTGGTGTTTTCGTTCGAGCCGCGCTGCCAGGGTGAATGTGGGTCGCAGAAGTAGACCTGGACGCCGGTGTCGACACTGAACTGGACGTGGTTGGCGAGTTCCTTGCCCCGGTCCCAGGTGAGCGATCGGGCGAGGTGCTCGGGCAGGCGCTGGATTTGTGCGGTGATCGCTTGACAGACATGAGCGCTCGTCTTGTCCCGGCCGATCCTGGCAAGCACGACGTAGCGCGTCTGGCGTTCGACGAGGGTGACGATCGCCGACTTGCCCTGCGCGCCCACGATGAGGTCACCTTCCCAGTGCCCGGGGACAGCGCGGTCCTCGATCTCGGCAGGGCGGTCAGAGATGACGACCATGTCCTTGATGTAGCCACCTGGGTCCTTGCGGCCGTGGGGACGCCGACGGGTCCGACCGGTCCGCAAGCACGCGGTCAGCTCCTTGCGCAGCGCTCCTCGTGACTGGACAAACAGCGACTGGTAGATCGTCTCGTGCGACACCCTCATCTCGAGATCGTCGGGGAACTCGACC
>JBKQUF010000143.1:0-13312 GCA_052140285.1 Limisphaerales bacterium
CCTCTCCCCTCAACGGGGAGAGGGATTGAGGGTGAGGGGTGAGAATTATATCCGCCCGTCCTTCTTTTCCCTTGAGATTCATGGTGTCCGTGGCTCTCATTAACTCCCTGCTTTAGCGAGGTGTCCAACCTTATGGCTGGCGCCCAAAAACTGAGATACGCCCCTTCCTCACCGTGGCCCATTTTTGTTATTTTGGAGGTTGGCGTTTTCATGTTACATTTGGGCGTCATGGAACATTCAGAAATTGCCGGGATTCTTTCAGGACAACTTCAAGAGTATTTGGACGCTTATGCTTCTGTTGCCAGCCCGTCAGCTTTTTCCGCTAAAAATTCCACCACGCTTTCGGCTGAGGCTCGAAGAACTTTTTGCCGGCAACTTTCATCTTGTCGCGACACCGCTGAAGCCGCCACGCTGATCCAATCAAACGAAGTTGAAGCAACATTTTTCGCAAAAAACGCCGAATATGCTTTGGATTTTTACTCGAAAAACCGAAACCTGGCCACTCTTTCACTCGTGGACAACGGCGGGCCATTTTCTCTTTTGGCGGAATTGCTGCTTCGCTATCTGGAAGAAATGGGTGGGGGATGATTCCGTCTGTATGACATTCAATTATCGCTGCTTCGACGTTTGTAATGGGTAAAGGGGAAATTGTCGCGAAGCGACAGCGGAAATTGGCCCGGCACACCGTGCCGGGTAAAACGGTCCCAGAACCCTGCGCGTCCTGAAAGGACGCTGGAAACAGATCGGTCTTTTTGGCATTTCCAGCCGAGGTAACGAGGCTCAACTTTCTCCGGAAAAACCGATGAATTTGATTAGAATAAGCCTCCCGCCGCCTTCGCGTGGCTACGGCCGACAAGCACGTCGGCTCCTACAATCATACTACTTGCAACACGGGAAATTGCCGGCCCAGGATGGGCGCGCTTTTTGTCTTCAACCAGTCTTCCAAGATCCCGGCATAGACGCTGCGAAAATCGACATTAAACTTGATGTCGCCTTCAAACAAATCCTGCGGCGCCAGGCTGGGATAACTGCCAAGCAACCCCGCGCGGACTTTGTTGCCGATGATGAACATCGGGGCGGCCGCGCCGTGGTCGGTGCCGCCGTTGGCGTTTTCCGCGACACGCCGGCCAAACTCGCTGAATGTCATCACCAACACGCGCGGCAGGTTCCCCTGCGCTTTCAAATCGTCCACAAACGCCTTGGTCGAATTGCCCAGGTCCGCGAGCAATTGTTTCTGCCGGTTCACCTGTCCGGTATGGGTGTCGTATCCGCCCTGCGAAACGTAATAAATGCGGGTCGGCAATCCGCCGCCGATGAGTTTGGCGACGAGCTTAAGGGAGTTGCCCAGCTCAGAAGTGGGGTAAGTCGCCTGGTTTTGAACGCGGCCGGCGATGTCGCGGATTTTCTCCGAACTCATTTGCGCGTTGAGCGCCGTGCGCTCGATGAAATCCTCAACCTTGCCGCCGGTCATCGGCTGGGCCGCGGCGAGCATTCCGATGGAGCCGCCGGAATTTTCGTCCGGATTTTGACCGTTCATATCGGCATCATTCATGTGCTCATACGCCGTTTCCGTTTGCTGGTTGGCGATGAAACGATAATTCTGGGGGTTATTGAAGCAAATGCCCATGGGCGTCCGCGCATAAAAGGATTCGGGCAGTTGGTTGCCGACCACCACGCCGACGGTAGGATCGGCGCCGCCACAACAATTATCAAAATAGCGGCCAATCCAGCCGTAATTTTCAACCTGGTCCGCATCGCTGGCCGTCTGCCAAATCTCCGTCGAGCGGAAATGGGAACGGTTCGGGTTGGGGTACCCCACCCCCTGAATGACGGCGAGGTTTCCCGAATCATATAAGTCCTTGAAACCGGTCATGGCGCCGTGAAACCCGATCTCGCCGTTGACTTTGATGACTTGCTGCGCGGAAAGCCCGATCACCGGACGGGCCTTGTGATAGTAATCGCTGGAATACGGAACGATGGTATTGATGCCGTCGTTGCCGCCGGCCATCTGCAACACCACGAGGATGGTGTCGTCCTTGCCGGTGACAATTTGCGTGGAAGAATCGGCGGCTTCACTTTGCAGCGCGGCGAAAGTATTGGCGAGAAACGCCGGGACAGTCCAGGACAGCGCGCTGCCCAAGATGGTCGTGCGCAAAAATTCGCGGCGGGTTTGCAATGTAATTTCATTTTTCATAAGCACCTCACGTAACCTGGTATTCGGGCGTGGCCATCACCAGGTGGATGGCCGTTAGAATGTCTGCGTCGGTTAACACGGTTTTTGAACTCAGGAAATCGCGCAACCCCTTTTCCTGGTCCTCGGACATCGAGGATTGCAACAGCCGGTGTTCCAAAGTGTCCACCAACAGGTTTTTATCCGCCCGTTGTTCCGGCGTGACCACTTTTGTAACATCAACGCCGCCAATATGGATGCGTTGGGCGGCTTTCGCCAGTTTCTCGCCGCCGGGGCCGCCGGGCCGCTGCGCGAAATCGGCCGCCGAGAGTTGTTGTGTCGTTCCTTGGACAATGGTGGCGGCGTCATTGTAGCGGTCCAGCAAAGTGTTGGTGGTGATCCAGCTCATGCCCCCATCCCAGCCTTTGACGTTCGGCGGCGCAAACAGGTCCTGGCCGAGGCTGCGAATGATGGCCGTGGAGACCAACGGCGGCGGAAGCTGGCATTGCAGCACCCGCGCGGACCCGACGAGCCATTGCACGGGACTTTTTACGTCGTTGTGCAGGAGGGAATCAGCATAAAAATCCCAACTGCGAAACATCACGCGCAGGAATGGTTTAAAATTGTTGCCATTGGTGACGAGGACGTCGGCCAGCGCCTGGTTCAAGTCTGGCGAGGGCATCTGTCCGGCAAAGAAATTCCAAATTTTGGCGGTGATAAACCTCGACGCCTGGGGTTGCCGCGCCACCTGCGCCAGAAAATCTTCGCCATTGAGATTGCCGGTGAGGCCCAGGATGGTCTTGACGCCCTCGTCGTGGTAGGCCGGGCGATAGACGAAGGTCTGCTCGTCCGGGATATAGGACCAGCCGGTGAGCGCGCGCGCCGCCTCGGTCACGTCTTTTTCCGTATAATGGCCTTCGCCCAGGGCGAACAGTTCCATCGATTCGCGGGCAAAATTTTCGTTGGGATGCTCCTTGCGGCTCTGCGATTGGTCGAGCCAGATGAGCATCGCCGGGTCCCGGCCCGCCTCAATCAACAGGCGCAGCCAATTGTCGGTGGCCAGGCGGCGGAACAACTCGTTCTGCCTCCACATGAGATAAGAGGAATTGGGAACGCTGCGGACCTTCTCGATGCTCGTGGCGAAATGGCCGTGCCAGAACAAGACCATCTTTTCCTGGAATGGCCGCGGCCCATACGCCATGCGGTTGAGCCACCAACCGCGCAACTCCAGCATCCGGGCGTTTTGCAACTGATTTTCCTGCTGGCGCAACTTCTGGGCATCGGCGGGGATTGCATTCTTGACCGCGGCGCGAAAGGTGGCAATGCCCGCCGGGTCCGGGTGCGCCCAAACCGGGTCGGGAAGGACACCGGTGATTCCTTCGTAATCCAACAGCGATGAAACGGCCCGATCCAGCCCGAGGTCGGTGAGCTTTTGGATGTCGTCGGGCGTGCCGCCGAAACCGGCGCGATTCAGCAGATGCGTCGCGGTCTCGTAGTTCCAATGGTCGGCTGGGAGCGGATTTAACATACAAACCGTTATTGTTCTGTCAGACGCAATATACGATTGAAAGGTTTCAATGCAAAAGAGGATTCCAGTAAAAAACCGGAATGAATAAAGGCAGGTTGCCGGTTTTGACTTGGTATCCCGCTGACGGTTGAGGCATACTTTTGGTCAGCTTGTTAAAACTCGATTCGTCCTTATAATCGGCAAACTTGAAGACGACTTCCAATTTCGAATCCAGCCGGTCGATGGTTGCTCCCGAAAATCGATGGCATTTTTCAGTTTGGCTGCTCGCCGCGCTCCTGATGCTGGCAACCATCATCCTTTACTGGCCGGCCACCCGATGCGGCTTTGTCAGTTACGATGACCCGGCCACTGTCGCCGCGAATCCGCGCATTGACGGCGGTTTGAGTTGGGAGGGTGTGAAATGGGCTTTCTTGAACCCGGTGTCCTGCAACTGGCTTCCGTTGACGGTTATAACCCACATGTTGGACTGCCAGTTGTTTGGTTTAAATCCGTGGGGTCATCACCTGGTCAACGTGCTGTTTCATTCAATCAATGTGGCGCTTGTCTTCGCCTTGCTGAAACAATTGACGGGTGCAACATGGCGAAGCCTGTTGGTGGCGGCCTTGTTTGCCTTTCACCCATTGCATGTCGAATCGGTCGCCTGGATCACTGAACGAAAGGATGTGCTCAGCGGCTTTTTCGGTCTTCTCGCGCTGATTTTTTACACCCGCTATGCGCGAAAACGGGCAACCGTCAAAAGTCTTGAACCCAAGGCGGGAATGGTCCCGGCGCTCAACCCCCAACGCGCACTCCAAGACTACCTGCTCGCGTTCTTTTTCCTGGCCCTCGGCTTGTTGAGCAAACCGATGCTGGTGACATGGCCGTTCGTCATGTTGCTACTGGACTATTGGCCATTGGAACGCTTTCGCCTGGGGAACGCAAGGCGATTGATCGTGGAGAAAGTCCCGTTCCTTGTCCTGACAGTGGCGGCAAGTATTGTAACCTTTATCGTACAGAAGCAGGCCGGAGCAATGGATATGATCAAAAATCTGCCATTGGATGCGCGCATCGAAAACGCCCTGGTCTCCTATTGCAGGTATTTGGGAAAAATGATCTGGCCAACGAATTTGGCCGTGTTCTATCCGCACCCGGGATATTGGTCTCCTGTAAAGGCGCTGCTGGCGGGCGGATCGCTCGCGGGCCTGTCGGTGTTCTTTTGGGCGCAACGGAGACGTTATCCGTTCCTATTAATGGGTTGGCTGTGGTTTTGCGGAACGTTGGCGCCCGTAATCGGTTTGGTGCAAATCGGCGTCGCGGCGATGGCTGACCGTTATGCCTATATTCCATCGGTGGGGATATTCATCATTATAATCTGGGGTTCATATGAACTGACTCGCCATTCGCCGCATCATGTGCAGGGGTTGACGATCACAAGTTTGGCGGCGCTGGTGCTCTGCATGGTCTTGACTTGGCGGCAGTTGGGATATTGGCAGGACAGCGAAACCCTTTTCCGACATGCGCTCGCAGTCACGGAAAACAATTATCTCGCCCACAACAGCCTCGGTGCTGCCCTCGACAAAAAACACGACACCGGCGGGGCAATCAGCCAATATCAGGAAGCCATCCGCCTGAAGCCCGATTATTATCTAGCGCATGACAACCTCGGCATCGTCCTCGCAGAGAAAGGCCGGATTGACGAGGCAATCAACGAATACCAACAAGCCATCCGCATCAACCCGGATTATCCGCCGGAGCATTACGATTTGGGCAACGCTCTCATTCAGGAGGGTCTCACGAACGCCGCCATCGGCCAATTCCAGGAAGCCATCCGCTTAAAGCCGGATTACGACAAGGCGCTGCAAAGTTTGGGCACGGTCCTGGGCCGGGCGGGGCGAACGAGTGAAGCCATCGCCGCCTACCGGGAAGCCGTCCGGTTGAAACCGGACAATGCCCAATACCATTTTGACCTGGGAATTGTTCTGGTCATTGACAACCAAATTGACAACGGAATTGCGGAATTGCAGGAGGCAATCCTTCTCCAGCCGGATTTCAAGGAAGCGAAGCAATACCTCGACCTGACGCTGCAAGTCAAGAATGGCACCCGAAAACTCTTGCCCTGAATTTTTACCCTGCCAAAATAGGCAGCCTGTTGCCTCGGTAGCTCAATTGGTAGAGCAGTTGACTCTTAATCAATTGGTTTGGGGTTCGAGTCCCCACCGGGGCACCATTTTTACAAGGGTTTTTGCAATATCCAGGAGACGCGCACTTTCACGGCTTCACTTTCATTTTCGCCGCCGCCGCCAATTTGCGCTGATTGGCGTCAAACGTCAGAAATTCCCGCGCGCCCAAGTGCAGCGCCGTGGCGACGTGGAGCACGTCAAACGCCCGGTGTCCGCCGGTGATGGTGTGGCGCTTGGAAAGCGTCTCGGCCAGCCGGTGAACGTCCGGCCAGTCGGCGGATACTGGCACCACCATGCCAGCTTCCATGTTGGTTTGGAGCTTGCCAAGCGCGGCCTCGGCAATGTCCTGGGGATAGCCCTTGTTCTTGTCCCGTCCATGCAGCCAGACTTGAAAGCGCACGCTCTGGCGAAATTCGTAAAGCATGAGGCTGGAAACGTGCAACGTTTCCGACATGGCCTTGAAATGCGCGGCGGCCGCCAATGAATTGTTTTGCCGGACGTAAAGCGCGCAGAGGAACGACGTATCGGGAAAGGCAATCACCCTCCCTCGCCTTCCAATTCCGCCGCGCGCATTTCGGCAATTTCTTCGGAGGAAAAGACCCGGTCACCCCAGACTTCTTTGAGCTGCGCCATGATGTCGGGCTTGACGAGCCGGCGCGGCTTTTCCGGCGTGGCGGGCATCAGGCGGGCGAATGGTTTGCCAGACCTGGTGATTTCCACCGGCTCGCCTTCGTTAATCCACGCGGCCACGCGCGGGAAGTGGTTCCGCAAATCTCTGACGGTAGCTGTTTTCATCGTGAGACAAATATGTATCACAATCTAAATCCCGTCAAAGAAAATTAAAATTAAAGGCCTAAAAGGGGGGCGGGGATTTCTCACCCTCCATCCATTCCATAAAACGGGCAAAAACATTCAACGCTCAACATTCAACTCCGAACGCCCAATGGACGGCGTACCGAGCGACTTGGGCATTGGAGGTTGGGTCCCGCAATGCGGAATTGAATGTTCCCCTCGCCCTGCGCCCAGAAACGTCTTGCGCCCAAGGCCGATTCGACAAGACTTCCCGCATGACCGAAACTTTTCAGCCGCGCGATTCCCAAAAATTCGCCGCGGCCCTGCGGCAGTTTGACGAGGAAAATTCCCGCGATCCTTATCGGGAAGACGATCAGCCGCGCGAATTACTGTATGCGCAGCGCCTGGAAAAATGGGTGCTCAAACTTTCTCCCCATGCCAGTGAACCTCTCCGTCTCGCCGCCCGGTGCCAGCATCTCTGCCGATGGGAAATTCCACGAAACACTTATCCGATGACCCGTCCCGGCTACCTGAAATGGCGGGCCGATTTAAAGAAGTTTCATGCGAAAAAGGCCGGCGAAATTCTGCGGGAAGCCGGCTACGATGACGACACCATCCGCCGCGTCCAGGACCTGAATCTTAAAAAGGATTTTCCCGCCGATGCGGAGACGCGAGTGCTGGAAGACGCGCTCTGCCTGGTCTTCCTGGAATTTCAATTGGCCGGACTGGCGGCCAAGACGGACGAGGACAAGACCATCAATGCCCTTCGGAAAAGCTGGCAAAAGATGACGGAAATGGCGCGCGCCGAGGCGTTGCAGTTGAATTACGGCGAACACGAGCGGCGTTTGCTGGAACGCGCGCTGAAGGCGTAAGGCGTTTTTGCTTCATTTCAAGGCGAAAAATCATTAACAAGTCCGTCATGAATTTTGTCCCGAGCGTCAACTGACCCGCCCATGCCGCAAACGCCGCCGCCCAACCCAATTCCGCTCGTCGTGGATTTGGACGGCACGTTGATCAACACGGACTTGCTCTGGGAATACCTGGCGCGGACGCTCCGGAGCAATCCATTTAATTTTTTCCCGATTCTTTTTTGGTGGATGCGCGGGCGCGCCTTTTTAAAACGGAAGCTGGGGGCGCGCGCAAAAATCGATCCCTCCACCCTGCCCTACAACGGCAAATTTCTCGCCTGGTTGCGCGAAGAAAAGTCCAGGGGCCGAAAAATTGTGCTGGCCACAGCATCGGACCTCCAGATGGCGCGGCCGGTGGCGGATTACGCCGGGATTTTCGACGAAGTCCTGGCGAGCGACGGCAAAACCAATTTGCGAAGCGGGAACAAGCTCAACGTGTTAAAGCAGAAGTTTGGCGAAAAGGGTTTTGATTACGCGGGCAATTCGTCCGCGGACTTTGCCGTCTGGGAAGGCGCGCGGGAGGCAATCATTGTCAATGCCAGCCGCTCCGTTTCCAATCGCGCGTCTCAGATTGCCAAAATTGGAGCGACCTTTCTGGACGGTTATTCGCCTTTGGCATTGCCCGCGCGATTCTTCGGGGAACTGTTCATTCGCGGCGGTTATCTGGCCGCCATTGCCGCCGGGGGTTTGCTGGCCTTGGCGTTCCCCAAATTCAATGTCGCCGGCTTTGCCTGGGCGGCTCCCGGCCTTTTGGTTTTTGCGGCCTGGAACAAAACACGTCGGGAAGTGTTCTGGCTTGGATACACCGGGGGGTTGGTTTTCTGGTTGATGACACTTTATTGGCTGTGGTGGATACCCACTCCCGGTCTTCCGATACTGGGCTGGCTGGCGTTGAGCTTTTTTCTGGCGCTTTACTCCGCGCTCTGGCTTTGGCTGGTTGATTGGCGTGGAAAGTCATGGGCGACCCGGTTGCTTTGGTCGCTCTCGGGCGCGGCGGCGTGGGTGGCGCTGGAAATGGCCAGGGCGCGCATCCTGGGCGGCTTTCCGTGGAGTTTCATCGGCGTTTCTCAATTTCAAATGACCCCGCTGATCCAGATCGCCTCGGTCACGGGTGTGTATGGCGTGTCGTTCATCGTGGTTTGGGCATCGCTATCGCTCTTTTCCGCCGGGCGGATGATTTTCGCCAAACCGGATTCGCGTTTTGCCTGGCAACCGGAAATTTTCCTGCCGCTTTTTGTCGTGGTCGGACTTTTTGCCTGGGGCGAAGTGAGGATGCTGGGACAAAAGCCGGCGGCGGAAACAATTTCGGTTACGTCGATACAGCCGAGTATTCCGCAAAGTTTGATTTGGGACGAAACGGCCAATGCGAATCGTTTTCAACAATTGCTTGCGCTCTCGGCCAATGCGTTGACCACCAATTCCACTCTTCTCCTCTGGCCGGAATCGGCGGTGCCGGAATTGAATGACACGAATTACGATGACATCGCGAACTTCGTCCGCAGACACCATGTCTGGCTCATCTTCAATGCCGATCATTGGGTGGCCAAAACCAATCCGACAAAAGACGACCAATACGACGTTTACAATTCGGCGTATCTATTCGATCCAGATGGCAATTGCGCGGCGATTTACCACAAACAAAAGCTGGTGATCTTCGGCGAATATATTCCGCTGGTCCGATGGTTACCGTTCGTGAAATGGCTGACACCGATCACAAGCGGTTATGAGGCGGGAAACGAACCGGTTCAGTTCGACATTGACTTGTCGAACGGGCGGCAGCCGGAGCCGGTAATTGAGTTAAATGGCGCCAGCCAGCCCGCGCGGCAACCACGGAATGTCATGGCGTCGCCGCTCATCTGTTTTGAGGACACGTTTCCACAATTGGCGCGGCGGGCGGCGCAGGGTGATACGGATTTGCTCGTGAACCTGACCAACGACGGCTGGTTTGGCGACAGCGCCGAACAATGGCAGCACCTGGCCAACGCGATTTTTCGCGCCGTGGAAAACGGCATTCCACTCGTGCGCTGCTGCAATAACGGGGTCACCTGCTGGATTGACGGAGACGGACGGATCCGCCAATTATTCCGCGACGAAGAAGGGACGGTTTACGGGATGGGCGCCATGACCGTTGAATTGCCATTGCCAGCCCATACGCCGACCTTTTACAATCGCCACGGAGATTGGTTCGGATGGGGTTGCGTGGGGGTCGCGGCGGCAATGTTAATCAGTCAATTTAGAAAACATGTTGTATGAGCGCTCACAAACAACTTTTAATGGAGGCATTTTCTTGCAGCCGGTGCAGTCCAAGTTATGGATTCACCCGGCCCGGCGACGCCCAGCCTTACTTCAAATTTCCCCCCACCATCGGCGCCACCGGCAAAGCGGACTTGTTATTTGTTGGAATGAATCCCCGACTCTCCCACGGCAACAAACCGTTGTTTGCGGAGATTATGGCCGATGAAAAAGCGTTTGAAGATTTGGCGGAAAATCAGGTTGGCGGAGAGAGCTATATTTCAAATTATGGCAAGGAATCCCATTATCATCATCATGCCTCCATCGTGGAGGCGTTGTTCGGCCTGGGCGCAAAATTTGAGGAACATGCCGCGGTAACGGAGCTTTTCCTGTGCGCCACGCCGGATGCCGGCCATTTGCCGAAAGGCGACCATCCGTGCGCCGACCTTTTTTTTGACCGCACCTTCTTGAAAGTCCAGCCCCGTTTGGTGGTTTGCATTTGGCAAAGCGTGTACCACTATTTCAAAAAACGTTTCGGCGCGGCGGAACACCAAAATTTCCTGATCACCATCGGAGGCCATGCGTCCATCGTGGTTTTTATGCCCCACCCGAACGGCCCCCACCACTAAAGTTCATTTCAGCAACGCTTCGGCATGTTTTCTGGCAGCCTCCCCCTGCCCGCCCAACATGCGGGTCAACTCGGCCAACCGCTCTTTCTTTCCGAGCAATTGTATTTCCGAAATGGTGCGGCCGTTTTTCACTTGTTTGGTGACGACATAGTGCGCGTCCGCCGGCGCGGCCACCTGCGGCAAATGGGTGATGCAAAGGACCTGCCGTTTTGCCCCAATTTGTTTTATTTTCTCCCCCACCGCATTGGCAGTCTCGCCGCCGACATTCGCATCGACTTCGTCGAAGATCAAAACCGGGACCTCATCTTCCGCCGCCAGGACGGTCTTCAATGCCAACATCACGCGCGCCATTTCGCCGGACGACGCGATGGCCCGCAGCGGCTTGGCCGGCTCGCCGGGATTGGGCGCAAATTGAAACTCAATCTCATCAAAACCATTCCAGCTTGGAGGAGCCGGGGTAACGAGGCTCTGACTTCTGTATTTGGCATCGGTGGAAATTTCCACATTAAACTGGCTCTGCCTGAATCCCAAATCGCCAAGCTGTTTGCTGACGGCCCGGGCAAGCTGCGGAATGGTTTTCGTTCTTCCTTCCGAAAGTTTTCTTCCAACTTTTCCGATCTCGGCGTCCAGCTTTTCAAATTCCGCGTTGAGCCGCGCCAATTCCGCGTCGCGCGATTCGAGCGATTGCAATTTGGCCCTGGCCTCTTCGCCGAACGCGATGACTTCCGTCAGCGTCGCGCCGTACTTGCGCTTGAGCGAATGAATCAAATTCAGGCGTTCTTCCAATTCGCCGAGCCGGGCCGGGTCCACCTCCACTTTTTCCGCATAGCGCGAAAGCGTGGCCTGCAATTCCCGCAACGCCCCGACCGCCTGCGAATGGATTTCCACCAGGTTCGCCGCGCCCGCATCCACCCGTTGCAGTTCTTGCAGCGCGCGGCCGACGGCTCCGGCTTGCGCCATCAGCGAATTCTCATTCTCGCTCAAGGCGTCCAGCGCGGTCTGGCTCAATTGCAGCAACCGGGCGGCGTTGCTGGCGCGGTTGAACTCCTCTTCCACCCACCGTTCCTCTCCGGGTTGCAGGCGCGCCGCCGAAATTTCCCGGACCTGAAAACGAAGCAAGTCCAGTTGTTGCGCGTACGTTTTTTCATCGACGATGAGCGCCGCTTTTTGCCGATCCAATTCCGCGCGCCGCCGCATCAACCCGCTGAAATTTTTCCGTTCATTTTCCAGCTTTCCGAAGGCGTCCAAAATGGAAAGTTGCTTCGCCGGATTGAGCAACGATTGATGGTCGTGCGGACCGTGAATGTCCACGAGCCATTCGCCAACCGTTTTTAGGACATTCAACGATGTCGCCGACCCGTTGATGAACTGGCGGTTGGTTCCGTTGGCCGTAAAGGTCCGCTTCAGGAGGAGTTGATTCTCCTCGCAAGGCTCAAGCCCGTTCACCTCCAGAAAATCCTTCAACGCCGCGCCCAGCTTTGAAACATCAAAAACCCCTTCCACGGAACAACTCTCTTCTCCGCTTCGGATCAGCGACCGGTCCGCGCGTTCACCCAGGACGAGATTGAGCGCGCCGATGATGATGGATTTGCCCGCGCCGGTCTCGCCGGTGATGACATTGCACCCGGGCTGGAGTTCCAGCGTCAGGTCGGTCACCAGGGCCAGGTTTTTGATGCGCAACGTCGTCAACATCTGCGCAGGATTTTAACCATAGGGTGACGCGGATGAACACGGATTTTTAATGCGAGGGCGCAAAGACAGGGATTGTTTTTAGAATTTGCCTTTATTTTCGCATTAATATTGGCAGTTTTCAGTTCCGCATTCGCGGTTGTCCTTGTGCGATTGCCCGCCGGTGTTGATGGGGAACAAGTGTTCGCGCGCTTGCGTCAGCGGAGCAAATCGCGCCGATAGAATGCCTGGATTCATCAAACCATCACTGCTTCGCGCATGGCACGGGTGGCTGGAGCGGGAATTTCCTTCCCGGCATTACGTAAATCCCCGATCTCGTCCCGGACCAACGAGCAAAGTTGTGAATAGGCTTTTTCTTCGGTCGCGTCGTGGCAAACGCCGCCCCACGGAAATAAATCAGGGCAATAGCCGACGTAGCAATCGTCTTCGTCGTTCCACAACACGAATTTCAGATAACGGTCTTCAATCTTCATTTTATCACTTCACGAATGGCGTTGCGGATCTGCTTTTCTTGATAATGGCGCGCATCATCGCCGTCTCCACCACTTAGAATCACCGCGCCGGCAAATTTTGGATGCCGGAATTTGCGATGTGAGCCTTTGCCGCCAGTCGTCAAGGCAAATCCAGCATGTTCCAAATCCGATACCAACTGGCGAATTTTTCGCGGCATTCATATTGTTCAATACCATCCTTCGGTGAAACCGTCAACCTTGTCTCTTCGCCTTGCCGCTTCGCCCCTTCGCGTCTTTGCGTGAGTTTCCCTTCCCATTTCATTTTCATTCGCCCAATCCCGCCGTTCTGCTAATTTGGAACCCGCATGGCGTTTGAATTTACATTCCTGGGCACCGGCACTTCGCAGGGTGTGCCCGTCATCGGCAAGGAATACCCGGCCGAATTTCTGGCCAACCCCAAAAACTGGCGCACCCGTCCCTCGATTTACGCGGCCACGGATACAACCAAATTCGTCGTGGACACCACGCCCGAGTTTCGCGTGCAATGCCTGCGCGAAAAAATCATGTGGCTCGATGCCGTCCTGCTCACCCACGCCCACGCCGACCATATCATGGGCCTGGACGACTGCCGCCGTTTCTGCGATTTGCGCGGAGGCCCCTTGCCAGTCTATGCCAGCGCCGAAACCATGGAAAACATCAAGCGCGTCTATAATTATGCGTTCGACGGGCGGCCCATTTGGAAGGGCTATTTTC
>JBKQUF010000144.1:0-9727 GCA_052140285.1 Limisphaerales bacterium
CTTTTCGCACCCGCAACACCGAGCTGAAAAGGAAGGTGTTGACGCAGGATGAGATCGCCGCCGAAGTCAAGACTCTCATTGACCAGGGACACAAACGGTTGTTGCTGGTTGCCGGCGAATCCTATCCGCGCGAGGGATTTAATTACGTCCTCCGGGCAATCGACACCATTTACCGGACTAAAAGCGGACGTGGTGAAATTCGTCGGGTAAACGTAAACATCGCGCCGCTCACCCTCGAACAATTCCGGGACCTGAAAGAAGCCAAAATCGGCACCTACCAACTCTTTCAGGAAACCTATCACCGCGAAACCTACGCCCAGGTGCATGTCAGCGGCGCCAAAAGGGATTACGATTGGCGCATCACGGCCTTTGACCGCGCCATGGAAGCGGGCATTGACGACGTGGGCATCGGCGTCCTGTTCGGACTTTACAACTGGAAATTTGAGATGCTGGCGATGCACCAGCACATCTGGCATCTGGAAGAAAAGTTCGGCGTGGGGCCGCATACCATCAGCATGCCGCGCATCGAACCGGCCGTCGGGTCGGCCTTGGCGCGCCGCCCGCCCTATGCGGTCTCGGATCAGGATTTCATGAAAATCGTCGCCATCCTGCGGCTTGCCGTTCCCTACACCGGCCTCATCATGTCCACGCGCGAAAATGCAGAAACCCGCCGCGCGACTTTTGCCCTGGGAGTCTCGCAAATTTCCGCGGGCAGCCGGACGAATCCGGGTGGTTATGGCGATGCGTTGAACGGCCATGACGCCGCGCAGTTTCAATTGGGCGACCACCGTTCGCTCGACGAAGTCGTCCGCGATGTGGCGGCGCTCGGCTACACCCCGTCATTTTGCACGGCCTGTTACCGCCTCGGCCGCACCGGGGCGGATTTTATGGACTTCGCCAAACCCGGTCTCATCAAGCAACATTGCGCCCCCAACGCGCTTTCCACCTGGACCGAATATCTGCTGGATTATGCATCGCCGGAAACGCGGAAAGTGGGTGAATGCCTTCTGGATCGGGCGCTGAAACCCCTGGAAGCGCCAATTGAGAAAATTGCCCGGGACCTCATGACCCGTGTCCGCGCCAACGAACGCGATGTCTTTATCTAATCTGCGGATGGAAAGGCGCCATGAACAAACTGTTTCGCACCGAACGGGATTCCCTGGGGGAACTGCAGGTTCCTGCGGAGGCGTTGCATGGCATTCATACGGCGCGGGCCTTGGAAAATTTTCCGCTCACCCGGTGTCCGGTTCACCCTGAACTTGCCCGCGCGTATGGCACGGTGAAACTGGCATGCGCCATGACGAACCGCGCGCTGGGCGTGTGGAAGGACGACCCCGGGAAAGCCGGCGCCATTGAGCAAGCCTGTGCCGAATTGGCCGAAGGCAAACTCTGCGACAGCATTATCGTGGATTCATTACAAGGCGGCGCCGGCACCAGCACGAACATGAACGTCAATGAGGTGCTCGCAAATCGCGCGTTGCAGATTCTCGATTCACCCCCGGGCAACTATGACCGGGTCTCTCCGCTGGACGATTTGAACCTGCACCAGTCCACTAATGACACCTATCCCACTGCCTTAAGACTGGCGGCCATCCGTCTCCTGCGCCAATTGGAACAAAATGTCCTGGCCCTCCAGGAATCATTTCAGGCTGCGGAAAAGAAATTCGCCCACGTCATTAAAGTCGGCCGCACCCAGTTGCAGGACGCTGTGTTAACCACGCTCGGTCGGGAAATGAGCGCGTACGCCGAAGCCATCAACCGCGATCGCTGGCGGATTTATAAATGTGAGGAGCGGCTCCGGGTGGTCAATCTTGGGGGCACCGCCATCGGCACCGGGTTGGCCGCGCCTCGTGCCTTTATTTTTCAGGTAGTGGAGAATTTGCGCCAATTGACGGGCATCGGTTTCACCCGCGCCGAAAATCTTGTGGATGCCACCCAAAATGCCGACGTGTTCGTGGAAGTTTCCGGCATTCTCAAAGCGCATGCGGTTTCACTTCTGAAAATCTGCACGGACCTTCGGCTATTGGCGTCCGGACCGGAAGCCGGCTTTGGGGAAATTCATTTGCCGGCGAGGCAGGCCGGTTCTTCCATCATGCCGGGCAAAGTGAACCCCGTGATTCCCGAAGCCGCCAGCCAGGTCGCCATGCTCGTCATGAGCCACGATTCCGCGATCGCGCAAGCCTGCGCGGCGGGAAATCTCGAGCTGAACCCCTTTTTGCCACTCGTTGCCCATTGCCTGCTCGAAAGCCTGGAATTGCTCGCCAGGGCTGATGATAGGTTGTGCCAGTTGTGTGTGGCAGGGTTGGAAGCCGACGAACCGCGCTGCCGGGAACACGTTGAAAATTCGACCGCCGCGGTTACGGCGCTGGTGCCTGCGCTCGGCTACGAATGCGCGGCCGACGTGGCGAAGCTTGCGCGCGCCAATCGCCACAGCATCCGCGAAACGGTCATCGCACAAGGCTGGCTGAACGGCGATGAATTTGATGCTTTGATCAGTCCCGAAGCCGTTTGCCGGTTGGGCACGCCGACCGAAGCCGTTTGGCCGCGAAAAAAGGAGGTTGCCGCATGATCACCACGCCCAAAAGCCTGCGGCTGCACATCGCCTTTTTCGGGCGGCGCAATGTTGGCAAATCTTCGCTGCTCAATGCGCTCACGTGCCAGCAGGTTTCCATTGTCTCGCCAGTGCCCGGCACAACCACCGATCCGGTGGAAAAACCCATGGAATTGCTGCCGCTGGGTCCGGTGCTTTTTATTGACACCGCCGGCCTGGACGATACCGGTGAATTGGGCGCGTTACGCACCCAGAAAACGCGGCAGGTGTTCGAACGCACCGACTTGGCCGTGCTCGTTGCCGAGACCGGCGCGTGGGGAAATTTTGAAGAGGACATTTTGCGCGATTTGGCCGCGCATAAAACGCCGGTTGTCGTGGTGATAAACAAAATCGATCGCGGCGGGACCGACCCCGCGCTGACGGCGAAATGGGCGGAAAAAAATATTCGCGTGGTGAGAACGTCGGCGACCACCGGGGCCGGAATTTTAGATTTGCGCCAGGCCTTGCTGGATTCGGCGCCGACAGACTTCATCGAGAGCCCGGCGATTCTGGGCGATTTGGTTGGTCCCGGCGAACTGGCAGTCCTGGTGGTGCCCATTGACAAGGAAGCGCCGAAAGGCCGCCTGATTTTGCCTCAAGTGCAGGCGATCCGTGATTTACTGGACAGTGATTCGTGCTGTCTGGTTGTCAAGGAACGCGAATTGCGCAATGCCTTGGACCGGCTGAAGACGCCGCCAAAACTCGTCGTTACCGATTCACAGGCGTTCCTGAAGGTGGCTGCCGACACCCCCCCGGACGTACCACTGACGAGTTTCTCGATTCTGATGGCGCGCTTCAAAGGTAATTTGATGGCCCAGGTACAAGGGACACTGGCGATCGAAAATCTGCGCGTCGGCGACCGCGTGCTGATTGCCGAGGCTTGCACCCATCATCCCATTGGCGAGGATATTGGCCGGGTAAAAATTCCACGCTGGCTGGCGCAATACACCGGTTTAAAGCTCCAATTTGAACACGTGCAAGGCCGCGATTTTCCGGCGGATATTTCGCTTTACAAACTGGTCATTCACTGCGGCGCATGCATGTGGAATCGGCGGGAAATGTTGAGCCGGATTATGAAATGCCAGCAGGCAGGCGTGCCGATCACGAATTATGGCCTGACGATCGCCTACAGCCTGGGAATTTTTGCGCGTGCGTTGCAACCGTTCCCCGCTGCCCTGGAATTATATCACCATACCGGAAAACAAACCGTTAAAGCCGCGCCGCCGCGTATTCTATTGGCCCATCAGGAAAAGAAGGCGGTGCCGGCATGAAGTCAACACTGGACAAGATCGATATTCTTAACTGGCTCCGCGAAGAAAATCCGGATTCATTGAAGGAATTGTGGCGCCGTGCGGATGAAACGCGTTGTCGCCACGTGGGCAACGCCGTTCACCTGCGCGGGCTGGTGGAAATTTCAAATCACTGCGTCCGGCAATGCGCCTATTGCGGTCTGCGCGCCATGAATTTCTCGCTCACCCGCTACCGGATGGACGCCGGGGAGATCTTCGCCGCGGCGATCGAGGCAGTAAAGTTCGGTTACGGAACGGTCGTTCTCCAGGCCGGCGAAGATTACGGCATCAACGTTGATTGGATGGCCAGGATTATCCGGCGGATAAAAAACGAAACGCCGCTGGCGGTGACATTGAGCCTGGGTGAACGAACCGATGCGGAATTGGTTCTGTGGCGCGCGGCGGGCGCGGATCGCTATTTGCTCCGCTTTGAAACTTCGGACCAAAACTTGTTCAAGAAAATTCATCCGCCGCTCGGCACCCGGCCCTGCAATCGTTTTGCCATTTTACGCCGGTTGAAGGAACTCGGATACGAAACCGGCAGTGGCATCATGGTTGGCATTCCCGGCCAGACTTACGCGAGCATGGCAAATGACATCACGCTGTTTCACGCGTTGGATTTGGATATGATTGGCATCGGCCCGTTCATTCCGCATCCGGCAACTCCACTGGGAAATGGCATTCCGTTCCCCTCGCCGGTGAATGGCGAACAGGCTCCCAACACCGAACTGATGGTTTACAAAGCCGTCGCGCTGACGCGGTTGGTGCGTCCCGACGCGAACATTCCGGCAACTACCGCCCTGGCGACCATCAACAAAAAAAACGGACGCGAACTCGGCCTGCAACGCGGGGCAAACGTGTTCATGCCCAACCTGACACCGTTGAAATACCGCCGGCTTTATGAGATTTACCCGGACAAGGCGTGTATCGCCGAAACCGGCGGCGCCTGCAACAACTGCTTGAAGTTCCGAATCAATATGATTGGCCGCGAGGCGGGACGCGGTCCCGGCGGACGTGAAAGTCGTTTCACACCGTCGGCAGTCGCGCCGGAACGGGAGGACTTTCACCATGTCTGAGGTTTCTCATATCACGATTTGCATGGGCAGTTCATGCTTTTCCCGCGGAAATAACCGAAACATTGAAGTCATTCAGGACTACCTGACGTCGCACCATCTGCCACCGGCCCTGGAGTTGACCGGACACCTGTGCCAAGGTCATTGCCAATTGGGGCCGAATGTGACTATCAATGACAAGATGTATCATGAGGTGGACCCGATCGTCATTATCGGGCTGCTCAACCACTTTGCGTCGGAGAAAAAGAGATGAACTACCTCAACCCCATCTATACCGAGAAGCGTGAATGCCAGGACTGTTACAAGTGCGTCCGCAACTGTCCAGTCAAAGCCATCAAGGTCGAAGGCGGCTACGCCTCAGTGATGCCGGAATTGTGCATTATCTGCGGCCATTGCGTGGAGGTTTGCCCCAACGGCGCGAAAAAGGTACGCGATGACCTGGCCCGGGCGCGCCAATTGCTGGCCACCGGGAAAGACATTTTCATCTCGCTCGCTCCCTCTTTCGCAAGCGAATTTCCTGACGCGCAACCGGCGCAAATCATCGCCGCGTTGAAAGGACTTGGCTTTGCCGGCGTATCGGAAACGGCTTTGGGCGCGCAACAGGTCTCGGCGCAAGCGGCAGCATTATTGAAAAAAAGCCCCGGCAGAGTGCTGATCTCCTCCGCCTGTCCAACGGTAGTTTGCTTCCTGCAAAAACACCGGCCTGGTGGCGCGGAGTTGTTGACCGGGCTGCTGTCACCGCTGTTAACCCATTGCAAAATGCTGCGGCAACAATTCGGCACGGATATCGGCGTGGTATTCATCGGGCCGTGTATTGCCAAGAAAATCGAGGCGGAGCAACACCCGGAACTGTTGGACGTCGCGCTGACCTTCGAGGATTTGCGCCGCTGGCTGGAACAGGAAAAAATCACGTTGAATAAAATCTCCGCGACATCGGAAGACCATTTCATCCCCGAAAATTCGGCGGAAGGCGCCTGGTTCCCGGTGGACGGCGGGATGATCGCCGGCATGAAAACCGCCTGCGCCGTAAACGATGGTTCGCTCATGGCCTTTTCCGGGCTGGGCGCCATCAAACGGGCATTGGACGGCATCGAAGAGATGAAACCCGGAGAGGGCTTGTTTCTGGAATTGCTCGCCTGTGAAGGCGGCTGCGTGAACGGCCCGAGGGTGGCGCGGCGCGAAGCGACCGTGGTGAAACGCCGGCGCATTTTGCGGCCGATATCGCAACCGAGCGTGGCACTGCCGCGCCCCCCGGGTATTGAAATTACTTCCGATTTCGCCGTCGCGCCGGCAGTTGCGGTCCATTATCCCGATTCACAAATTCGCGAGGCGCTCCGGGCGGTGGGCAAATTTTCGCCGGACGACGAATTAAACTGCGGCGGCTGCGGTTACGATTCCTGCCGTGAGTTCGGCATCGCCTTAATCAACCAGAAAGCCGAGCGTTCGATGTGCGTGACCTACATGCGGAAACTTGCGCATAAAAAGGCCGACGCGCTTATCCAAAAAATGCCGTCAGCGGTCGTGATTGTAAATGAAACGGTGCGCATCATTGAGTTTAACGCGGCGTTTGTAACGTTGTTCGCCAAGGGAAAAAACGGCGGCGCGCCGGCCATGGAAGGTCTAGCCCTGAGCGAAGTGATGCCGTTTGCCAATTTATTTCACAGCGTGCTGAAGACCGGCGAAGATATTCTGGACCGCGACTTGCGATTTCAAAACACCATCCTGCACGCGACGATTTTCAGCATTGAAAAACACTGCCTCGTCGGCGGCATCATCCAGGACATCACCAAGCCCGCCGTGCAAAAAGAACAGGTCATCCGCAAAGCGCGGGAAGTGATCCAAAAGCAACTGGCGACGACGCAGCAGATTGCTTATCTGCTTGGAGAAAACGCGGCGGAATCAGAAATCACCCTGAACTCGATCATCGCTTCCTTTTCGCCGCCCAAACCCGACGAGCCAAAGGAGGAGCATGACTGGCGAAAGCTTTATCGACGTTGATTTTTGCCAGCAAGCCAAGCACGGCCAGGGCGTGGCCGGCGACGTCTTTCTTTCGCGTAAAATCAAGGAAGAGGGCCGCATCATTACCGTGTTGTCCGACGGCCTCGGCAGCGGAGTCAAGGCGAGTGTGCTGGCGAATCTGACGGCGACGATGGCGCTGCGCTATACCTCGGCGTTCGTGGACGTGCGGCAGAGCGCCAAAACCATCATGGACACGCTCCCGGTCTGCGAGCAGCGCAAAATCAGTTACTCTACATTCACAATTGTGGATTTGAATGAAGACGGCAAAACTCGCGTAATCGAGCACGGCAATCCGCCGCTGGTCCTGCTGCGCGGCCAGACATGCGTACCGCTGGAACGGGCCAGCCTCAACCTTGAGACATGGAAGGACCGCATTATTCATTACAGTGAATTCATAACCCAACTTGGTGACCGGATCGTTTATTTTTCCGATGGCATCAGCCAGTCTGGTTTGGGCCAGCCGGGGCTGCCACTCGGATGGGGTCAGCAATCCGCGGTTGACTATTTGCGCCGGCAGATTACTGAAAGTAACGAAATTTCATCGCGGGAACTTTCGCGCAAACTGGTGTCACAGGCCCTCGCCAACGATGGTCGCCTGGCCAAGGACGACATCACCTGCGGAGTGATATATTACCGGCGGCCCCGCCGTTTGCTGGTCATCACCGGGCCGCCGTTTTCCCGGAAGCGCGACGGTGAACTCGCTGAACGGGTTCGTGGTTTCAATGGCCGCAAAGTCATTTGCGGCGGAACCACCGCCGGCATTGTTTCGCGCCTCTTGGACCGGCTGGTCAGGATGCCACTAAATCAATGCACGCTTGAACTGCCGCCAGCGGCGGAAATGGAAGGCATTGACCTGGTCACCGAAGGCACCGTGACACTCGCCAAGGTGGCCGAAATTCTGGAACATGGTCCTGTGAGCAGCGGCGATGCGCATAAGAACCCCGCACGGGAGTTGGTGGCGCTGATCCTGGAAAGCGATATTGTGGAATTTCTGGTTGGCACGCGCATCAACGAAGCCCATCAGGACCCGAACGTTCCTATGGAATTGGATCTGCGCCGAAACATCGTCCGCAAAATCGCTTCCGTTTTGGAGACGCGCTATCTCAAGGAAACACGATTAGAATTTATGTAGGCCGATTGTGCATGACACGTGGGACTTCACCGGCAAGGGCAGTGCAGATTGTCCGCTGTAGCGTGGCCCATCAGGAAATTAAATCGAAATTGTAGTCGGACAAATATCCGTTGCCCTATTTTCTGGATACAGGCGGCGCTGTATTAATTGAATCCACGGTTGAGGGACAGCAGTGAGATGGAAGCCACCTTGGTGACTTGGGAAAGGTACGGGACAAGTTTCGTTTGAAGGTTATCCTGCAGACGACCAGATGAAATTTATTGGTGTTAAAACGTAAATTGCGCGCGGGAGATGGATCCCAATCCTTTTGCATGAAACGAACGCCTTGTTTCGCGAATCATGGTATGGATGAATCGAAGTTTTTCGACAACCGCCGGCGGAATCACGAATGGATAAAGATCAGACAAACCCATTCCGCGATTGATCGAATTCAAAGCGCATGTCAGCGGAATCCATTTTTGCATCAACGTATCGAAGTCCGCCCTCTCATCGAAAGCAATGAGGGAAATCTTTGTCGAGCCATTGGCGGCCTGATTGTCATTGTTAACACTGATTCCAAAGCCCGCGGCGCTTTCCAAGGTGTCAATGACATGCAGATAGTGCGCCCATGTTTCGGCCCAATCTTCCCACGGATGAGAACTGGCGTAAGCTGTCACCGTCCGCTCTGGCCAGTCCTTTGCGGGGCCTTGTTGGTAGTAATTTTTTATTGCCCCGTCGTAATCTGCGGTTTCATTGCCGAAGAGTTCCCGGAAATGTTTTAAGTGCTGAGAATTGGCGATCAGGCGGTCCCAATAAAAATGACCGGACTCATGCCTAAAATGCCCGACCAAAGTGCGATAAGGCTCGTGGAAGGCCAGCCGGCGATGCTCGCGTTCATCGTCATCGGCTTCGGCAATATTGAGCGTGATGATTCCATCTTGATGGCCGGTTTTCACCGGCATATTTTCACTCTCCTTCAGGAAGCGAAAGCGCAATGGTTTCTGATCGCCGGCCGCATCGCCTTCAATTGGCAAACCCAATTTTAGAAAAGTGTAAATGCAGCGGCGCTTGGCCAACTCCAATTTCCTCCAGCGGGTCAGGTTGTCTTTGTCGGCCAGATTGGGAATGATTTCATTGAGACGGCAGGAAGCGCACCAGGGATTTGAGTCGTTCACCGGCACCATCCAATTGCATGCCTGATATTGTTGTTTATTGGCGCAATTCCTGTAAACGTGTCTTGCTGCCAGCGGTGAAAACGCCCGCCACTCGTGGTCGGCTCCGGCTTCGAGCGCGCTCAAATCCAGAACATCCGGCAAAAACCCAAGTGCGCTGCCGCAATTCACGCAACGGGTATTTTCAAAAAAACCATCGCGTCACAGGAATTACAACGAAAACATTTCATGAGCCGAAAACTTTAGCTGTTTTAATGCCATGCATATTTTATTGGGAATTCCCCAGTGATTAAAATTTGTGAATTTCAATTCTGTGCAAACTGCAAACATTGACGATGCAAGTCTAAGAGCTTATCCGTAAATAAGAATTGACGTATTTTTGCTTTTCCGCGATGATTGCCACCTGCCGACAACTCAATCTTGGGAAGTTTCCGAATCGCTCTGGTCCCGTGTCGAGCCGCTTCTGCCTCGGC
>JBKQUF010000145.1:0-26154 GCA_052140285.1 Limisphaerales bacterium
GTCAGCTGTTCAGGCTTCCTGCTTTACATCTATGTCTCCTTCGGATTCGGCGTTTCGGGTATCAGCCTCAACTTTTCTGCCGTTGGCGTCGTGAGCATTTCATGCGCCGGATTGTATCTGAATTTGGCGGTATCTCTGGATGCGAATCTGACCACCCTGTTTAATGTCAATGCCAGCGGGACGCTTCTGATCGACACCACCGGGCCTACCACCCGGTTTATGCTCAGTCTCAACGGCACCCTGACCATCGCGAGTGTGCTCAGTATCAACGGCAGCTTCAGCATCAACGTCGGCGCCGGCGGTCCGAACACCTGGCGGATTGCGATGAGCCTGAGCGGGAGCCTGGGTCCGATCACGCTGTCCGCGAGCGGTTGGATTCAGTCGGACGGCCAGTTCGACTTGTCCATTAGCGGCTCGATTTATTTGGGCATCACCGACTTCTCGATCTCCGGCGGCGTCAGCGGAACGGTGAGCCTTATCAAATCGGGCACCAACTACGTTTACAGTTCCGGAGACACATATACGCTGACGGTTCAGGTCTCGGGATACGTCACGCTGGACATTCTGGGAATTGATTTTGGGGCGAGCGTCACCCTGGGCGGCCAGGCTGTAATCGGTGGCAGCAGCACCACCCTCAGCCTGTATGCCAGCGGCACGGTGACCATTTTGGGCATTTCCTTCACCGAAGGCGGAACAGTTGCCTCCGTCTCCATTCCCAGCACCATTTTTGAGGGGCCTCCCCCGCCGGACTTGGCCCAAAACAATAACGGAGTGCTCTCGCTCAACGTGGGTTCCAGTGCCGGCAACCGGAATGTTGATTCGTCAAATACCAACGAGTCCTATGTCTTGACCGATCTCGGAGGCGGCCAGGTCCAAGTGCAAGCCACATTCCCCGGCGATGGCACCACTTACACGGAAACCTATAGCGGCGTAACCAGCGTCTCCGCCAACTTTGGCGGCGATGATGCGAATCTCACTCTGGCCCCGGGATTCTCACTGCCCACAACCGCCTCCAGCTCCACCGGGAATGTCACGCTGACGTCGGCAGGTACGGGAGCGGTTACTTGGAATTCCGGCTCAACCGGCAACCTCACCATCGTCGGCGGATCGGGCAATAACACGATTCATGCCGGAAGTGGCACCAGTTACATCACCGGTGGTTCCGGCAACAACACCATCTATCACGAAGTTGGCGGCACCGCCTATATCTTCGGTCAAACTGGCACGTTCACCTTCAACAGCAATATCCTGACTGCCATGACTTCGACCTCGTCCGGATCGGTGCCCGGCAATGACACGATTTATGCCACGACGGGTACTAATTACATCATCGGCGGCGGGGGCAGCGATACCATCCATGGGGGCGGCACCAATTATGTCATCGGCGATACCGGCACATTTGACTTCACCAATGGCGTGCTTACCGGAGTCATCGCCGGGACGGGACGCGACAGCGGCACGGACACCATTGACGCGGGCACGGGTGGAACCAACGTGATTACCTTGACTGAAAGTCAGTCCACTCAAGCCAATACGTTTACTTTGGCGGGAGATTCCTGGTCGGGCACGCTGCAAGGCGCCGGCAGCAACAATACCTTGGTCGAAACGACTCCCCCCTTGGTGGGCGGAAGCGTGAACTATTCCCTGTCCGACACGTCCCTGGCGGTCACCGGCGGCGTCACGCAAACTCTCACCCTCACATCCATTCAAACCGCCGACCTGACGGGGGCAAGCACGACGAGCAACACCTTCAATGTTTCCGGCTGGTCGGGTTCCGGCACATTGACCGGCCAGTCATCGGCGGCCAACCTGTTGGTGGCCACCGACAACAGTGCGACCTTTACGCTCACCAACAGCCTGCTCGGCCGCACGGGCGATGGCAACCTGACCCTGGCCAAAATTTATTCCGCCACCCTCACTGGCGGGGCCGCTTCCAACACGTTCAATGTCAGTAATTGGAGCGGCACCGTTACCCTCGATGGCGCCAGCGGAAACGACTACTACAACCTGACGCTTTCCGGCATCGGGACTGGGACCTTTGTCGTGTCCGACAGCGGAACGACTCCGGGTGAGATCAACACGTTGAATGTCACCGGCTCCGCCAACATGGTCATTACTTCAACCCAAGTGCTGGTCGGCGCCAAGCAACAAGTTACCTACTCCGGCATTGAACTGCTCAATGTGAAGGGCGGCGTTAGCGGGTTGGTCTATTACGTGCAAAGCACCCTCGCCACGGTCACGACGACCCTCACCACCAAAGGCGGTTCCAACACCATTGACGTTGGCAGCACGGCGGGAAATACGCCTGGCACCCCCGGCCTGCTGGATACCATCCAAGGACCGCTGGTGGTGGTGGGCGGAGGCACCGACACCATGAATATTGATGATACGGGGGACACGAGTCCTGGTACTTTAACGCAGACAACTACGAGCCTGACGGGCTTGGGCATGGGGACGGGCGGCATCCAATATCAGGGGCTGAGTGTCTTGAATATCAATCTGGGCCGGGGTGGCAACACGATTTACCTCCGGGGCAATCCCGCGATTACGGAGAATTTGAACACCGGCAGCGGCGCGAACATTATCAGCATTGGAAGCCAGGCGCAGTCCTCCATCGTTACCGACACCAACTCCAATGATGCTTACACCACTTTGGGAAACGCCACCGATACGGGCAGCGTGCTGGACAATATTTTGGGCACCATCAATATCACCGGCAGCGGCGCCGACACGCTGAATGTGGACGACAGCGGGAGCATGACGGCTGCCGAGGGGGGCATGTGGGCGAATAAACTCGAATTTCTCGATCCAACAACCGGTTACAGCACCGTCAAAGTCACCATCAACTTCACCGGCATCGCCGGCATCTACATCTCGCTCAGCCAGGGTGATGATGAATTTTTGGTAACCGACACCATCACCAGCTCGTCCACTACGCCGGTGGTGGTGATTGATGGGAACGGCGGCGACGACACGTTCCTCGTGTTTGACTCGCATGCGGTGATGACCATCAATGGCGGAAGCGGGGAGGACACTTTCTATAATTTTGGCAATTCAGCGGTGCTCAACTTGAATGGAGACGCCGGTGACGACACGTTCTATGTCTATGCCTCGGTGAGCGCCGGCGCGACGAACGTGGGAGCGGGAACAGCGGCGGATTCGAACGGCAACACGATTTATTCCTATCGCGTGAATGCGCCGGTCAACATTGACGGCGGCACCGGCAATGACAAGGTGTTCATTTTTGGCACCGTGCTGAATGATACATTTATCATCACGTCCACGAGCGTCACGGGGGCCGGTTTGGATGTCAATTATACCAACATCGAAGAGATTGCGATCGCCGGGTTGGGCGGCAATGACACCTTCTATATTGAATCCATTGCCATTCCAACGACCATTATCGGGGACGGCACCATCGTCCTGCCGTCCGTGGCGGGTTTTCTGCAGGCGTTGAACGCCACCTTGCCGGACCTGTCGGGTGGCGCACCACCGGCAACTTCATTCAATGACACATTCTATGTCGGCTGGGCGGGCGCCAGTTATATTCCGGGGAGCCTGTCACTGATCCAGGCGCCGTTGATCATCTACGGCGATAACGGCCCCAGCGGCCCGGGTGGAACCACGATTCCAATCGTTGGCGCGGTCAATACGATTTACGTTGACGACTCGGCTGATACACAGAACCAGACGTTTAATCTGACTTCATCCGCGGTGAACGGCGGCGGCGTTCTGACCGGCACCGGCTTTGGAACGGGTGGCTCGATGAGCTATGACGACGCGGTGGAGAATTTGAATTTCCAGATGGGCAACGGAAACAACACCATCACCATCGATGGCAACGATACCGCGACTCAAACCAGCATTTATGGCGGGCGCGGCAATGACACCTTCATCGTGAACGACGACTATGCGTTGCAGGCGCCGCTGGCGCTTTTTGGCGGGCTGAACACTTTTCCGGGCGATTCGCTGATTGTCAACGGTGGCGCCGCGGGAAACACCTTCAATGTCACTGGTTTCACCATCGATGGCTTGGGCGCCACCGTTAGTTACGAGGGGATGGAATCGCTGACCATCAACGCCGGCGGCGCGACGGCCTTCAACGTCAATGGCGACAGCATCCCCACCTGGCTCAACGGCGGAAGTGGCAACGACACCTTCAATATCAACAGTAACATAGTTTCGCTCTATCTTGCCGGCGCCGCAGGCAATGACAGTTACAACATTAATGCCAACAGCGGGATGCTGACCGCGACCGGCGATTCCGGCAATGACGCGGGCAGCGACAGCTTCACCGTGAACGGCAACAGCGGCACGCTTACTTTGAATGGCGGCGCCGGCGGCGATTCTTACGTCATCAATGGCAACAGCGGAACCTTGACCGCGAACGGTGGCGCGGGCAACGATTCCTTCACCGTCAATTCCTTGAGTTCGCCCGCCACTTTGAAGGGCAACGGCGGGAACAACAGCTTCACGGTCAACGCGCCGTTGTCGGCCGCGCTGACGGTGAACGGCGGGAACACCATCGGCGACGTGCTCACCATCAACGGCACGATGGGAAATGATTATTTCAACGTTACCGGTAGTGTGGTCAGCGGCGTGGACGCGCCCATCACCTATGCCGGAACCAACCTCGTGATCAATGGCGTGGCGGGCAATGATACGTTCCAAATTGACGGCACCTCGGCCTTCACGACCCGCATCAGTGGCGGAATTTATGGCAACGATACTTTCAACGTCCAGGCCGCCACCGGGCCCCTGTATCTCATCGGCGGAGCCGTTGGCAATAACACCTTCAATTTAGGCAGTCTGGCCCCCATCGTTGGCGGCACCCTCGCCAATCTGGTCGGCCCGATCTTCATCACCGGCGGCGCCAACCTCATGCGCTTGATTTCCCTGGGCGCCACCGGCATCAACACCGTCAACGTGGATGATTCCGGCGATATGGCCGGCAATTCGGGCACACTGACTTCCTCGACGTTGACCGGATTCGGAATGGGAGCCGGGGTGAATTTCGTGTCGGTCGATTTCATGAATATTACCCTGGGGCCGGGCGCTGACACCATGAATGTGCAGGGCACCAATTCGACGACGGTCACCCGGTTGAACACCGGCTCGGGCGCGAACGTGATCAATATCGGCAGTGAGGAGCCAAATGCCGGCGGAATCATCAATGGCATCCAAGGGCCGCTCATTGTG
Organism: Limisphaerales bacterium; assembly: GCA_052140285.1. GTDB lineage: Bacteria > Verrucomicrobiota > Verrucomicrobiia > Limisphaerales > UBA11358 > UBA11358. The sequence goes on from JBKQUF010000145.1 coordinate 5,200, forward strand.
ATTGGCAGCGGCGCCGACACGATGGACGTGGATGACACGGGCGGAACGGGCGCCAAGACGGGGACGCTGACGGCGACGACATTGAGCGGATTGGGGATGGGAACGGGTGGAATCACTTACAGCGGTTTGGCGGCGTTGAACATTTCGCTGGGCAGCGGCGGGAACACCTTTACGATCAGCAACACGAGCGCGACCACGGTCACGACATTGAACAGTGGCAGCGGCAATGACACGGTCAACTTATTGACCGACAGCGGGACGACCAACATTAACACACAAGGCGGCAGCGACACAATCAACATCAATGCAACCGGGGCGGCGACGGGCGTCAACACGGGTTCCGGAACAAACACGGTTAATGTGGGAAGCCTGGCGCCAACGATCGGCGGGATCGTTAACAGCATTCAAGGCGCGTTGACGGTAGTGGGCAGCGGCACCGACGCGATGAACGTGGATGACAGGGGCAGCACGAGCGCCAAGACGGGGACGCTGACGGCGACGACGTTGACTGGATTGGGGATCGGGGCGGGAGGAATCACCTACAGCGGTTTGGCGGCGTTGAACATTTCATTGGGCAGCGGTGGCGATACAATCTTGATTACCAGCACGTCATCCGCCACGACGCGCATCAATGGCGGCGCGGGCAATGACACATTCAATGTTCGCACCACGACCGGCACGTTTTATCTCAATGGCGATGGTGGCAATAATACCTTTAACTTCGGCAGCCTCTCGCCCGGAGTCGGCGGCACGTTGAACGGCATTGCCGGGGCCGTCTTTATCAGCGGCGGCAACAATCTGATGCGCTTGATTGACTTGGCCGGGACCGGCGTTAATACGGTAAACGTGGACGATTCCGGCGATGTCACCAACAGCACGGGCACATTGACCTCGTCCACGTTGACCGGATTAGGCCTGGGCGCAGGCATAAGTTTTGTGTCGGTCAACTTCATGAATATCAATCTAGGGACCGGCAACGACACGTTTAACATCCAAAGCACAAATTCGGCAACCGCGACAATGCTCAACACGGGCGCGGGAACGAACACGGTGAACGTGGGAAGCCTGGCGCCAACGATTGGCGGGATCGTTAATACCATTCAAGGCGCGTTGACGGTGGTCGGCAGCGGCGCTGACACGATGAACGTGGACGACACGGGCAGCACGGGGGCCAAGACGGGAATATTGACAGCGACGACATTGACTGGATTGGGGATGGGCGCCGGTGGAATCACCTACAGCGGTTTGGCGGCGTTGAACATTTCGCTGGGCGGCGGCGGCAATACGTTCACCATCAACAGCACGATCTCCCCAACCGTCACCACCTTGAACAGCGGCAGTGGCAGCGACACCGTGAACGTGCAGGCGACCGGCGGAACGACCATTGTCAATACCGGCGCCGGGACTAACACGGTGAACGTGGGCAGCTTGATGCCGACGATCAGCGGAGTGCTGAACAATATCCAGGGCGCGCTGACGATCATGGGCAACGGCGGTGACACCCTGAACGTGGACAACACCGGCAGCACCGCCAATAACAGCGGAACATTGACGGCCACCGCCCTGACCGGCCTGAGCATGGGCGCGGGCGGAATCACTTATTCCGGCCTCGCGGCGTTGAACATCTCGCTGGGATCGGGCAATGACACGTTCACCATCACCGGCGTCACGAATACAACCGTCACGACCGTCAATGGCGAAGGCGGCGCCAACACGGCCATTATGAATTTCAGCGGCAATTTTGGCGGGAATCTTACGTTGCTCGATTTTGCAACCGCCACCCTGACCGTGGGCGGCGATTTCAGCGGCCAATTGACCGATGCCGGCGCGGTGACGCCGGTTTCGATTGGCGGCTCCCTCACCAGCACCGGCGTGTTGACCGTCGGCTCCATCGCCACGATGACCGTGGGCGGCAATCTGGCGGGCCTCCTGTCGGTGTCGGGACTGCTCGGCACTCTGACCGTGGACGGCGGCGCACCGGGTCAAATCGTCGTTGGCAGCGTCAACGTCATTACCGTCCTCGCCGGAACTGGCAACACCCTTTTGAATGTCACCGCCGGGGACATCCAGCGTGAAATTCTGGCCACGCCGGTGGCCGGCGGCGCGATGCCCAATACCGTCCAATTCGCCTTTGTTTATGATTCGGAGACAACCGCCACTCCGCAAGCGGCCATCCAAGTCATAAATTTCAATCCGGTTGCGCGCTTGTATAACCTGGCATTCGTGGTGGTGAACAGCGCGACGGCCAAGTTCGATTTGACGCTCATAGACTCCAAGTCAAACGGCGCCACCGGCCTGAGCAACATCAGCGTGGACGGCGATTTGCTGATGAAACTGACCGCGCCCGAACTCGCCCTCTTTAACAATTTAAATACCAGCAGCCGCGCCGGCGTGGTCTTGCCGGCCGACAGCATCACGGGCGTGGAAGTCAGCGGCAACCTGCCCATCGGCTTCGTGGACGTGGCGGGCATCGAAGGACTGGCCTTCGCGGTCCTGACGACCGCCGCCGGTTCCCCGGTGACCATTACCAGTCCTTTGGGATCGTCCAGCAGCATCCAGGTGCTCTGGAATTATCTCGGCAGCACGCCCACCCTCAATCCGGCCACCGACGCCTTTGTCATTCCGTTCAACCAAACGAACAGCGTCAGGCTCTACGCGCACGTGGACACCAATCCGGATATGGAACTGGTGATGACACTGACGGCCGAAACGAGCGACAACCTGCCGGTCACCGCAACTGCGAAACTGGTCCCGACCACCAGCGGCAGCATCGCCCCGCTGGTGCAAAGCGTCGCCTTGTCGGGCGCCGATGGTTCCATTAACAGCAACTATTCGATCGCCAACATCACCAGCACCGGTCCGCTGGGTGATGTGACGGTTAGCGGTTCCGCCGGTTCAACTATGGACAACGACGCCGGCCTGGGCAACATCACCGCGCCCAGCATTTTTGGCAGCATTGATGTCACCAATGCCGGCATCTATGGCGTCATCCAAACCACCAGCGGCGACATTGGTGAAACCATCTTGGGAACGAACAATCAAATCACCGGCGTGACTTCGATCATTTCCAATGGCGCGCTGACGGGCCAGATCATCAGCCGCGGCAATTTGATCAGCTCGGTCAAGACCAATAGCACTTTCTCGGGCGTCATCGCGGCGCAGGGCAATATCGGCGCGATTCAAACCTTAAATGGAAACGCGGTGCTGACTGGAAACGCGCTCACGCGGTTTGGCGGAATCAATGTTGCCGGGGCGGACAGCGGCCAGATTATCGCCGTGGGCAACGACTTCGGCGATCTGACCATCAGCGGCTCAATGACCGGCCGCATTGCCGTGCAAGGGCAGGCGGTTGCGGGACTGGTCGCCTCGCGCTTGGGAATTCTGGGCAATGTCACCGCCACAACCTTTGCCGCCGGGAGCGCGATTATTTCCGGGGGATTGATTGGTGATGCCACGGGAGGCACGACGGTCAATCTCGGCAGCGCCAAGGGATTTGTGGCCGCCGGGAGCGCGGTCAATCTGACAACGTCCACCACCATCGCGGCAAACAATTTGATCAAGAGCGCGAGTGGCGCGAATCTGGCGGCGCTCAACGCCATTTTCACCAACAATAATTTACCGCTCTTGTTTGACACTGGCGGAACATTGGAGGGTTTGGTATTAATCGAAACTGATCTGACAAATATACAGGACAATAGCGGCGTTTTGAGCGGCACGGTCCCATGATGAAGGTGGCCGCAAAAGTCCGGTAGAATAGAACATCCAAAATCAAATCATGAAAAAATCATATCGAGCGACTACCGTGGGGGTAGCTTTGTTATTGGCGGCCAACGCGCGCGCCGGAGAATGGTACGTGGGGGCCGATGGCGGCGCCGCCTTCCAGCAGAACATTTCGATCCGGGGGAACACGAGTTCCTTTGGCAATGGCGGCGATCTTAAGTTCGACACCGGCTGGCGCGCGGGGGCGGACGTCGGATACAGCTTCTGCAAATACTTCGCCGTGGAATTGGATGCCAGCGACATACATAATGAAATCAATGCGATTGGCCCCAATTCACTCTCCAGCGTCGGCGCCAATGCGCATTTGGACGAGGTTCCCTTGTTGGTGAATGGCGTGTTCACCTGGCCCCTCGGAAATTTCAAGCCTTACGTCGGCGTCGGTGTCGGCGCGGCCCTTGGATTTTTTGACGGTTACAACATTCCCGGCTCGTATTTTCCGGGTGCCAATCCGACCTACCGGGATACGGATTGCACGCTGGCATATCAGGGCGAATTGGGCTTCCAGTATTCGGTTTCCCAGCGGTTGGACGTGGGTATCGCTTATAAATTTGTGGGGACCACCGATAACGACTGGAACGCGAATAACAGTCCATTCAAGACCGACGGGACCATGACTCATACCATCATGGGCACAATCACTTTCCGGTTTTAGAAGGCGGCGGAAATATGCGGAAAAACATATACAAAGCGTTTCTGTTGATGCTCCTGGCGGCAGCGCCCGGGTTGCGCGCGCAAACCTCAAACACCGTCTGGTTTGTCACCTGGAACGGCGTGTCGCCCGATATTTCGGTGCGAAACATTGCCACCGACGGGAGCGCGTCGGCAATCGCCTCCGGCTCGGCCGTCAGTTTTGTGGCTCAGACCAATTTCCCGTCGTTCAATTCTCCTTACGACGTCGCGGTGGACCCGGCGATGGGAAAAGTTTATGTTCTCGATAATAATGCGCAGGGGGAAGCGCCCGAATACATCTATTCCTTCAACCTTATCGGCGCACCCGCGCAAATTGCCAACAGTGCGCAAGTTATTTATACCATGCCCGTTCCGCAGGCCGACGTGAATGCCAAGCTTTATCCACGTGTTTCCGGCCTCGCGTTGGACACGGTCAACCACAATCTCTACTTTAACCAATTTGACGTGACTACGGGCACTAATTCATTTGTGGGCCAACTCGACCTCACCAGCAGTTCGAACAGCGATGTTCATTGCTCCGTCGGCGGCAACCCGGTTCTCCAAACGTATTATGTTGGACAAGTTCCCGGTCTGGGTCCAATTGCTCTGGACGCCACGAACATTTACATCGGCGCCATCAACTATCAAAATGGAAATGGAACTTCCGGTGTTTATGCCGCGCCGCGCAACGGCAGTGGGGCGTTCTCGGAATTGGTCGCCCTTTCTGCCGCTAATACTTCTTTTACCAACGGATTCGTGAGCGGAGTCGCCAGCGATCCCGCCAACCATTTGGTTTATTATCTCACGTTCAATGCGGGCTACGTGAATTTCAACTTCAGCACCGGCCAAAATGCCCTCTGGGCGTATGACACCGTGAGCCACAGCAACACCCAAATTGCCTCCGGCTATCCGGGTTATCCGGACAACCTTGCGGTGGACCCGGCCAATCAACACTACTATTTCACGCTCGGTCAGGACGGGACCGGCGCCAGCCCGACGAACGATCAGGCGATTTACACGGGGAATTTGGGTTCCACGAACGCGCCCACGCTGCTTTACACGCCTTTATTGAGCGGCCAGGATGTTGCAGGATTCGCCGGCGATGTCGCCATCCAGGGAATCTTCGTCGAAAGTACGCCGACACTTACCCTTAACCCCATTCCCGCGACCGCGACTTATGTGGCGAACGGAGCGGCGATGACCTTGGCGCCGGACTTGGTGTTGGCTGATCCGGGTTCGACCCTGCTGGCGGAAGCCACGGTGGCCATTGCCGGCGGCGGCTTCACGGGTGATGGCGACGCGCTGACGGCTGTCACTAATGGGACTGACATTATTGCCAAATATAATGCTTCAATGGGGACGCTGACGCTTTCCGGCAGCGATACACTGGCGAATTACCAGCAGGTATTGCGCTCAGTTGCCTATAGCTCCACCAACTCGGACCCCATCGAGAGAGGAGAGTATCCAGCGAGAACAATTGCCTGGACGATGAGCGACGGAGTTTACTCCAATCAAACCACGGCCACGGTGCTGGCCATTCTGACGAGCGCCGCTCCGCGGGTGAATCGGCTGGGCATAACGACGGACACCAGCGGCTGGACGGTGCTCTTTACCGGCAGCCCCGGACAAGGCTATGTGGTCCAATTTGCGGGTGCGTTGAGCGGGCCGTGGAACGATCTATCGCCGCTTCTGCCGGCGAACCCCGATGGGTTGATTGCCTACAGCGACCAGACCTTTCCGCTTCCCCTAGTCCGGTTTTACCGCGTGCGCACTGGCCCATAACGGCCGCGCCTTGCTTTGCGCTTTCTATTTTCTATTTTCTGTTTTCTGCTTTTCAAAACTCGGACTTGAACCGAGAACCAAAGCATTATGTAGAAGACGTCAGGAGTCTCTGACTTCCGCCTCCTCCCCACAGCCGCATTCCGTGGGATCGTGGTCATGGGTGAGTCCCCCGAAAGATTCGCACATTGACCCCCTGAACCTGCCGCATCCTGCCGCGCTTTCGCGTGACCGCTGGCATTCCGAATGCAGGATTAGCCCCTGAGGTGGATGCCGCTGCCGAAATCCAGCGTCGCCGCAAAAAGCCCGTTGGCGACGTCAGTGGCGGAATTGGTCAGCGGCCCGGCAACCAAGTTGTCATTGGTGGGCGCATGACCATGAACCGAACGTCGTAAAGTCCGTTGGCGGGGCTGCCATTGACATTAAGCCTGCCCTGGTAGCTGAAGGCCGTGGTCTGCGCGAAGGCGGTGGAGGGTTGAAGGCTAAGAACGGAGAATACCAAAACCGTCAGCCATTGGGTTATGGTGAGATTTGTATTTATGGAATTTAATTTTGTTTTTGGAAATGCGTCCGGAAACAGCCTGATGAAATTGCGAAAGTATATGCCACCCTGGAATCCACCCCTTTCTCCGGCCAGATTCCGCTCTGTAGATCGGTTGCCGCGAATACTTTCAAAGCACTTTCATTATCTCATAATTACAAAATTCTATCAATCCACTTTTTTTGCTAATTGACTGGCAAAAATCGTTGGTTCCTGAAAAACGTACGGGCTGGATGAACGTCTGTTGATCTGAACCAGAAGTTGAAAACGAAAGGCCGAGGATGACCGGCTGCCAACTGGCTCAAGCCACCTGAGCGAACTCTTGACGCTCCGCATTGGCCTCGGCCCAAGTTCGCGGAGTGAAATCTCTGATCTGGGTGATTTTGGTCGCTGGCAAGCGGGTGAACAAATCTTTCAAATAATCAAACGGATTGATTCCATGCCTCAGGCAACTGCCGAGCAACGTGTAGATGACGGCGCTTCGCTCTCCGGCTTCAGGATGCCCCACGAACAACCAGTTTTTCTTTTTATCGAGTGCTGTCGATAAAAAGAATTATCCGCAGTTGTCAGTTATGTGGAGAGTCGAGGATCTCCCCTTCGATGTGGCCATCTGGCTAATGGCCAGCGGCGGATTTTTTTCATCTTCCAACTTGGCAAGCTTCGCCTTGCGCCCTGTAATTTCCGGCGATGGATTCCAACGCAGAAGTCTCTTCGGCCACCACGAAGGGAGCCATGAGCTTTGTCCTGGCTTCTTCAGCTTCCCGTTTTGTTGTAATAGGCTTGCCGTTGTCATCGCGCAGAGCCTTGCTGAAAATTTTGCCGTTGACTTTCCAATATAGGTAGAAAGTGCTGCCGCGTTTGAATGAGTGGCCGGTTCTGCGTTTCATGGCGCTTGCTTTCGTTCATGTTCTGTTGTTTGCGCCTGCTTCACCACATCACCGATTACAAGTCAACCACAAATCAGTCATTTATTAAAAATGCCAATATAAATCACACGCATCCCACAGGATTTTTAAAAAAAGTGCTGGAACAATTTGTTTAGCCCTGCCACACGGCAGGGATGAATAAAAAACCAACCGTCCCAGCGCCGTCAAAACTGAATCTTTTGCGGCAGATTTGCAACTTCATTCCTGAGTTTCTGGTAGCCAAGCTTGCGCGCGAGACCAAAGTGGCCGAAAAAGCCCGCACCTTCAGTCCCTGGAATCATGTGGTGGCGTTGGTCTACGCCCAACTCACCCACAGTATCGGGCTCAACGACGTTTGTGATGCCCTGCGCCTGCAATCCGGTCCGCTCTCCAGCTTCCGGGGCGCGACGCCACCGACCCGCAACAACCTTTCCCACGCGGACAAAGTGCGCCCGGCGGCGATGGCCGAGAAACTCTTTTGGGCCGTCTTGGAACACTTGAGCGAGTTGTCCCCGCGCTTCGTCCGCGGCTCGGGCCGAAAGCGTTTTGCCGGCAAGTTCAAGCGCCTGATTCATCTGGTGGATTCGACCACCATTCCGCTGATTGCCTCGTGCATGGACTGGGCCAGACATCGCCGGCGCAAGGCGGCGGCCAAGTGTCATCTGCGGCTGGATTTGCAAAGTTTTCTGCCTCGCTTCGCCATCGTGGACACCGCCCGGCACAACGATGCCAGGCGCGCGCGGGAACTGTGTGCCGGGATCAAGGCCGGTGAAATCGTCATCTTTGACAAGGCTTATGTGGACTTCGGCCATCTGGCCGACCTGTCCATGCGCGAGGTGTTCTGGGTCACCCGTGCCAAGGATAATATGCGGTTCAAGGTCATCCGGCGTTATCAACGGGGGGCGGTTGGTAAAATTCTGCGGGATGATTTGATCCGGCTACAGACCCCGGCTTCCCGGCGGGATTATCCGGAACTGCTGCGCCGGGTCGTGGCCCTGGTGGCGGTGGACAGCCAGGAGGTGGCGATGGTGTTTTTAACCAACAATCTGGAATGGAGCGCCGCCAGCATCGTCGAGTTGTATCGTTGCCGCTGGCAGATCGAAGTGTTCTTCAAGCAGTTCAAACAGACGCTCCAGTTGGCCGACTTTCTGGGAACCAGCGCCAACGCGGTGCGCTGGCAGGTGTGGACAGCCTTGCTGGTTTATCTCTTGCTGCGGTATCTGGCCTTTCTGTCCGAGTGGAACCATAGCTTTAACCGGCTCTTTACACTGGTGCGGGTGGCGTTGTGGAAAAAATGGGATGCGTTGCACTTGTTGCGCCGCTATGGGACAGCCAACGGTCACTTTCGATACCTGGCCCGACCGGAGCAGGCCTATTTGCCGGGTTTGGGCTGAACCGCTGTGGGACAGCCAGAGAATCCCGCGTAAAAAACGAAACGACCAAAAAGTAAATCGCCTAAAAACTCCCAACGCGCTTTCCCCAATCACCCTTCAGTTCGCAAGGAACCCGAGAGGTTTTATCCCGCCGTGATCACGTTGTGGGATGCGTGTGAATATAAATGATAAATAAAGCAGACTTAAAATCTGCTGGCTTATGCCTTCGATGGTTCGAATCCATCACCTACCACCATTTTGTTTCTCTTGTCAAAACTGGCGCGTCTGATTTTAAAGTTTGAGCCTCCTTCCGTCTTCGCCTGGCTACGGCGAGACAAGCACGTCGGCTTCTCCGATTTCTCAGACATGCTCTAACCCGGATATTTCATATTGCGCATGAAACGACGACAGACCGGAGCGCCGACAGGTTGTCGGCCTGGCACTTTTGGATCGCCGAAGCCGGTTGCAAACCGGCGCTCGGGCTTTGCGGTATGAAATATCCGGGCTAATCGGCAGGCGCCGCCCGCAGGAGCACCGATCCATGAGCGGGAACGGGAACGGAAAACGTCTGGTCAAAGTTGCCAAGGTCGCGTTGGTTCCAGAGGTCCCGCAGCTTCTCTTTGCCAACGAGTCCCGCCTCGTTCCAATTGAGCGCCACGTCCGCAGTGGCCTGGCTCCGATTGAAGAGGCCAATTGCCTTGGAACCGTCCTGGAGTTCTTTGACCCAGATTTCCGTGCCGTCTTCATTCCGCGCCACCCGCCGAGCCGGACTTCCCATCGGGTCTTGATCGATCGCGAGCACCTCGTCATTGGTCAGCAGGGACAGCGTCCAGGCGTCATTATCGGGCAGGTTCATGCCCAGCATCATCGGCGAAGGGGCGAGCGCCCACAGCGACATCAGGGTGCGCTGTTCATCCTTGGTAAAGCGCGTCCACCGCTCCTTCGCATTCGTCCAATCGCGGATGCCGATGTGGCCGAAGGGAATCATGTCCGCATCAGGCCAATGTCCCGGCCCGCCGACGCCCTGCCATTGCGCCAGCAGATCGAACTGATGGTTGAGCTTGCTCCATTGATCCCAGAAATCCCCGGAAATGCGCCACATGTTGGCGTGCGTTTTGACATGATCCGCCTGCGAGATGGGCGTGGGTCCCGCCGAAGTGCTCAGGACAAAGGCGCGCCCGCATTGGTCGAGAGCCTTGCGAACCATTTCAATTTCCGGGGTGTGATACGGATTGGAGAAGTCATCAATCTTCACGAAATCCAGGCCCCAGGAGGCCCACAATCTGGCACAGGAATCATACCAGGCCTGCCCGGCGGCATTGGCGCGCACGCCATACATATCGGGGCACCAGCCGCAGGTGCTGTTGGTATTGGCCGCGTCGGCGGCCGTGTACGGGCTGCCTTCAATCGGAGTTTTGGCAAGGACGGCCTGCCGGGGAATGCCGCGCATCATGTGAAAACCGAATTTCAATCCCATCGCATGGATTTTGTCCGCGAGCGGTTTGAAGCCCACCCCGTTGGTGGCGGAGGGAAAGCGGTTCACGGCGGGAAGCAGCCGTCCAAACGGGTCCGCAGCCAGGCGCGCCCCCATGCGAGTTCTCGTTAATTCATTGTCGTTATAGGTGGCCACTGCGTCATACCATCGGAAGTCAACGACCACATATTTCCAGCCATGCGCCAGGAGATGCTGCTGCATGTAATCGGCGTTGGACACCACCTCCTGCTCCGTGACGCTGTCCCCAAACGCGTCATAACTGTTCCAACCCAGGGGCGGGACCGCGGCCCAGCCCCAATACGCCGGCGTGGTGGATTTCTCCTGTCCCGGCGAACGGGCGGGAGCCAGAACCAGACAAACAAAAATGAGAAAGCGAATGCTATTGGAGATCATGTTTTTCAAAATAATGACATCCAATTTTCACTTAATCAATACGACTATCGTACCAGCGTGAGCACGCCCGGTTGCCAGCGAAGCAGGTTGTAGGGAACGCCTCCACCTCCCGTATGGACGACTCCCTGATAGAGAAATTGCAGATTGCATGGGTCAATCGTCTGCGTCTCGTCGGGATTGGTGCGAACCAGGTCCCCGCTGCTGATGTCGCTCGTCCAGGCGTTGCCGTCGCTGAAGGTGACGTTGGCCTTGCCGGCGAAGGGATTACTTTCGCTCGCCGCCAGCGGAGTCCACGAACCCGCGAGATTGGTCGCGGTAAAGGATCGGAAATATCTTCCTGCGCGGCCCATCGCCTCGACGAGCATGAGGTACTGGTTCGCCCCCTTCACTGTGTAAACCTGGACGGCCTCGAAGAGGTTGGCCGTGGTGTCGGTCATGATGTTTGTCGGGTTGGTGAAGGCACCCGGGAAGTCGCCGATCGGCATTGACGCGCGGTAGATGTGTCCGTTGTCATTCGCGAAGAAGAGATAGGCGGTCGTGCTGTTGCAGATTACCGTTTCGTCAATTGATCTTCCCCCGTAAAGTTTGTGCGGGGCCGACCAGCCCAACGGGTCGGTGGGGTTGGTTGAGGTCATGTAACAGAAAGGCCACGGGCCCCACTCGTACATCAGAACCCAGATATTCTTCGGGGTGAAATAGATCAGGGTTGGCGCAACGCCTCCCACAGGGATCGGATACTGGGTGGCTGTGGCCATTTGAGACCAATCGGTGAAGGTCATCATGGCCCCGCCATAGTTCCCCGAGTCGTTGACCCTTGACATATAGACAATGTGCTGATTGTTGTAAACGACGCTGCTGAAGTCCTTGAGCGCGAGCCACCCGGACTTTGGTTGAGCGAGCGGACCCGTCGAAGTCCATTTGAACGTGTCGGGCAGCGCGCACGGAGATAAAGTCGAACTCAGGTTGGCCGCGACACTGTCCTGCGTGACAGCAGGAACGGGATCCGCCGCGAAGCAGACGGATAATGAGCAGCAGATTGCTAAAAAATATAAGACTGAAGCGGCCGTAACAACGCCGTTTCCCCACATTTTTGCAATCGGCTTCGTTTGTTGCGATTTAAGGGTCGGCCAGCTCATATCATACTCTCTCTTCTTAAGTTTTTCATTCTCACAGTGTTTTTTAAATTATTTAATGCTTGTCAATGTCGCCTGAAATTTCCCATTTGATTTCCTGCCCGCGAACAGCGTGGGTCATTTTTGTCATTTTCCGCCTGTCCACAAGGTTTGCCAAGTCTTTTCCAGTCCAAAACTCGTTCATCGCGCCTTGGCGCCGAGAACAACGCACTCATGCGTTGCAATCTGCGCCCACAACTGCTCCCCATGTCCTTTCCAAGCGAGCCAGCCAGCCCAGAGCAGAAAGGGTGGAACAAAGCTGAACCAGATATTCTCGTCGAGCAGATGATTGGCCAGCATCAGGGGAAGGCGCGGCCAGGCCGGCGCGGCCTGGCTCGCGAGAGCATTGGACAGGCTGACCAAAATCGTGGCCGCGACCAACGCCTCGATCACCAACGCCCCGGCCAGCAACATCCTCCACCGTTTGGGCCACGGCAAGGGAGTGGCGACGAACAGCGCGATCCACATCACGAAGGGAATCCACCCTTGCGAGGCGCTGTCGAAAGGAATCCCCATGGTGGCCGGCCGGCCGGAAGGTCCGGGAGTTTTCCCTCCGGCCAAAAGCACGATGGTGTCCGCAGTCGCATATTGTGGATTGGAAAAGGTCTCGACGCGAAACGATTGCTGCGGGAGGACGACGCTGGAGAGCAGGCGGGTTTGCTCGCGAAAGCCCGCGCCGATGAGGTTTCGCATCCCCGGCCAGGGCCAGGCTAGGAACAGGAACATTAGCGCGAAGCGAAGTGTGAAGCCAGCCAGTGTTTTCATGTATCCCCCGTAAGTGGCGAGGGGCGCGGCTTCGCAATGCTGGCGGCGGATTTTGAGGCCAGGCCCGCGCGCTGAACCCACAACAGCCACAAGACCCACAGGGTAAGCGAGCAAACCAGGAAAAAGGCGGGCCACCACCAAAGATGGAACCTTTCGAGAAGGGGGGACTTGTGCGAGCCGAGCAGGTAAAGGGACAACAGCCGCACCAAGTTCAAGCCAAACAGGAAAGCGCCGCCGGCCACCAGCCCCACAGCCTTCTGACGCCAGGGCGCCGGAAAACCAACCACCCCGGCGGCAAAGAAGACGATCGGTTCCAGCGGATCGCAACCGCGCCGCACGGCCACGGCATAGCCGGGTCCACGGACCACCACGCCCTCGACAGTTGTTTTGCCCCCAAAGAGGTTGAGCAGCGCCGAGGTTCCGTGCGCGCTGGCTTCCATCACCGGGTAGAGGAGGTTGGCGTCCACCCACGGCGAGAGGGTCAACGAATAATACACCGCCACCAGCGCAAGGAAAATTCCAAGGAACCGCCGCGCCGCCTTTCCACCGCAGTCTGGTTGACGGGAAACATTGGGATTAACAAGTCCGCGTTTCATGGGCTGCGACCTTCAGTTTTTGACAGACGCGCGGGAGTCCGGCGGCGTAGAAATGCGGCGCCCAGGGCCGCAAGGCCCAGCCACAACCCAACCACCCCCCACGCGGGAAACAGCGGCTCGCCCTCCGGGCCTTGGGTTTGTGGGGCGGTTACCACCAGACTGACGGCGTCGGTGGCAGTGAGGTAATCCACGTTGTCGTTCGGGGTGAAGACCATAGTAAGTGTATTGGTGCCCTCGTTCAAAATGGCGCCGATGGCCGGATTGTAAGCGAAGGTTCCCGGAACGTTCGCGGTGGCATCGAGCTGCGTCGCACTGAGGGCGGAACCATAGGTGATGGGGGCCGGGCTGGACCATGTGATGGTCACGACCGCCTGTTCCACAGTCAGTGTGCCGTTCACCAAGTTCACCTGGTAATTGGTTTCACGATCGGCCGGGTCATTGAGACTGGGCACAATGGGATATGCCCCCACCGGACTTGTTGAAGTGGCGCTGCAACTGCAGGTCGCGGTGATATTGTCTCCGTTTTGCAACCCGACAACCGAGCCTTGGAATACCGGATTGGGCTGATCAAAAGGGCGGTTCGTGCTGGTGGCAGTCACAGTCAGGGAGGCTGGCGACACCACCAAGCTCGTACGGGCGGTCACACTGCTGTAATCGAAGGTGTCGTTTGGGTTGAAAACGACTGACAAAAGATTTGTGCCGGCATTCAATACCACGCCCGCGGGCGGAGCATAGGCAAAAGTTCCAGGCACATTTGCCGATGCATTCAACTGTGTGGAACCCAGGGCTGCGCCATAGACAATGGCAACTGGATTGGTCCAAACCAGGGTGGACGCAATGGGCGAAGACCCGGGCGTGAGGGCGCCGATGAGATTGGTTCCATTCGGAGTCCCCCAGCCAGTGCAGAGGTCAAAGCCGTTGGTGGCATAGAATTTGGCATGACTGCTGCCGTTGGTGTTGTTGCCGGTCGTGATATCGTGAAAGTCCGCCTTGTAGTTTGCCCCCAGGCCAATCGTGTAAATGGCCGGATTAACAAAACCGACGGTTGACTGTTTGCTGGCGACCGCCCGCTGATTAATCAACGCCGTAAAACCCGCCCAGAGCGGGGCGGCACAACTGGTGCCGCCGAAATCCCCCGACTGACCGTTGTCGTAAATGACCCAGACATTGTTTGCCGTGAGGGCCACATCCGGCAGGTTCCGTTTAGTTGTGGACCCTTGATTGATGGACATGCTGACAGGTTTCTGCCATGACGGGATACTAAACAGCGTGCTGATGCCGCCGCTGCTCGCATCAGCCTGACTCGGAAACCAACTCCAAGTGGTTTCCGACACCCGCGATCCGCCCGGCCCGGTGGTCGTCAACGTTGTCCCGCCCACGAGGGTGATATAAGGATCGTCGCACGGCTCGGAAATTGTTCCCCTATATGCTCCACTGTCGCCGGAGGCTTCAAAAAACGACTGCCCTTGGGTGCCGTATTCCAGAAAGATTTGGTCCGTCGTGGCGTTGGTGCCGCCTCCCCAACTCCAGGAGGAACTCAGTTGTTTGGCTGAGTCGTCCGTGGCCATTTGGTTCAAAACATCGTCCACGTTGGCCAGGGTTGCGCCTTGGTCTGGGGTTGGCCCTTCATAGATTATCACATTGGATACACCCGGGGCCATGGAGATTGACATTTCTATGTCCAGGGACACCTCGGCGATGGCATCGGCTTCACTGTCGGGACCGGTGGCCCCGTCAATCAACTCATTGGTCAGGGCCACATTGGGCAGGTCGGCTTGGCTTTCGTAGCTTGTAATGTCCGTCGCATAATAACCTTCCAGTTCAAACAGGCCGATTTTTTGCCCGGAACCCGTGAGGGCCACGCCCGGGGCATAGGCGGCCCGAAAATCACCTCCCCAATAAGTCGCACTCGGCCCGGAACCGGCTGCCGGTGTGATCCTTTTGCCCGCCGGAGTCAATTCAACGTTCATCGGATGCGGAATGACATAATTATCCAAACCGCTAATGTCCAATACCGGGATTGCCGGGTCTAGCGACGGGTCGGCATCAGGCGCATAAAACGTCCTGTTTTCCGTCGGATGCCGGTAAACCCGCATCGTCACGTGAAATATCCTCTCAATGTCGGCCACCCTTCCTTCCACATCCACCAGCATTCGATTGGGATGCGTGCCGGCCACGGTCAAGCCATTGGTCGCGGCGAAATGGATGACCGCCTCATAATCCGCCACCGACGGGCCGAAACTTTCGGTAAATTGTTCCGGGGTGAGATAATGATGGTAATTGGGGCTATTCGGGTCATAAATCTGTTGCAGCAAGTTGTCGAGCGCTGTCCGGTTGCGCAACGGCAGACTGAGGGCCAGGCGCAAATAATTGGTTTGCGGCAGCAGTCCCAACGGCTGCAACTGCGCCATCGCCGGCGGAACATGCCCGTGCAATACGCGCATTTCTTCCGCTTCGGCCACCCGCGGCAGGCTGATAATGACGGCGAATAGCCAACCCGGGAGCCAGCGCCCGAAAACGGAGCGGCGGGCCAAAATCCAGGAAAAAAACCTGGGCGGGAAACTTCGCGGCTCCACTGTTTTCGCGAGGCCGCATGGTGCTGGCGTCAAAATCATAGCGTCTGGCAACGAAACATTTCCGGCGTCCAAAGGCTCGGCGGCCAAGAGGCGGATCGGATTGGCAAATCCGGCAAATCCTTGCCATCGTTCCATTAAACGGGAGAGCCATGGAAAAAGGCAAACGACATTTTTTTACATTTGTGTGTCGAACGGAAAACAAGCCATTGATGAGTATGTTATTCGACATTTATTCACATCCGTGAATTCGAGTTTCCTGGTTGGCGGAAAAGTAGCTTAGTCCTAAACGCCTGGCCAGATTGAAGGTTGACTACCACACGCCGTCAATAAGAGGCGATCTCGTTCGCAAACTTGCGGAATGAACGACACCTGTTGTGGACTTCGTTCCAATCGGCAATCGCAGTCAACGCCGCCTGGTCGGTGGTCTCAAGATATTTTCGCCCATCTTCCATTTTTCCTTCCAACCTGCCCTTTGCATCCCGAACGTCTTCAGGATTTGGGTCTGATGTTGCGGCCTCCAAAATCGCCACGGCGGCCTCGGAGGGATTCAATACAAGATAAGAACCAACCTTCGTACTCCATCTTGGCAAGAACAACCGAACACGGTAAAGGCTGTGCAACTTGTTCTGCCCAAAGTTGCAATTCAGGAGCCAGCGTTTTTGGACAGTCGTCATCAGCATCTAACAATACCAAGATCGCCCGGCATCCCATTTGAATTCTTGCCAGTTCCACTGCCTGCTCCAATGTGTCTTTCTTTATCAATTTTGAGCGGGGCCTGCGAATTGGGGGCGCAACGCCAACGTTGTAAACGTTCATTCGCCGGGCGAGACTGCGGATTAGCACAGGAACAGCGGGAACCTCGCCGTGTCCTTCGACAATAGGCTGGATCATATTGTCGGTTCGAAGAGTTGGATTTGATCAAGTTCGCCTTCAAGGAAAAGTGGTTGTTCGTCTGGCCGAAGCGCATTTGATCTTAATTGTTCACCCGCGCCCATCAAATGACCTTTCAGGGCTTTGATTGATGCCGCGCCGAGAGGGCGCACGCGGGTCACACCACCAGCCCACGTGACGATCCTCAAATTCTCCGGCGCAATCCATTCCGCATCCAACAATTCAGGGCTATGCGTCGTCACGATGATTTGTGAGAAAGAGGATGCCATTTGAATTACGTCAAGAACTGCGCCCAATGCCTCAGGGTGAATTGTGGATTCGGGTTCCTCAATTTCTATCAATGTCGGAACTGGTTTTTGCAAGACTGCGGCTAAAATTCCCAGTGCGCGAAGGGTTCCATCTGACATTGCGAAACCCTCAAATTTTATTTTTTTGTCATCGCCCCATTCCTGTGTAAATTCAAGTGAAAGCTTTTTGCCATGCTTCACTGGCCGGACACCCGTTGTACCGGGAACGACAGTTCCCAGGATCTCGCAAAGCCTCTTTAAATCCTTCTCATAATCACGCGACAACACTTGGAGGACGCTGGCAACATTGCTCCCGTCGCTCTTTAGATTCGTTCCGACATCCGGCTCCTGCATTTCCCTCACCTGTGACGGCTCGATGGAATAAACTCTCATCTGCGACAAGCCTTTGAGCACAGGGGCAAATTCTTTCGTGCCTCCAACGACAGGCAACGCGAGGGCTTGCGGATCAAGTGCCGGAGCTAATCCATTAGTGCTGGTACGGAAGCCAGACTCATCACGATCAAACCTTGCTATTTCATTTTGACATACAACCCGGCATTGCTCGCGCACGACTTGGAATCCGTAATTGGGGAGAGCTTTGATCTCAAAGGCGTAACGACCGTGGACCGGCGATCCATTGGAAAATTCAAAGTCCATTCCAATTCCAAGGTTGGGAGGATAGCTACGACTTCCTGAACGGTGCCGCACGATGCTGATACCGCCGCGCTTATCGAATACAGCCTGAAGCGGCAAAGTCATACATTCACTGATAAACGCAAACGCATCCACTACGTTGCTCTTACCGGAACCATTCTTGCCAACAAGAAATGTCGGATTTGACAATTCGACATTCTCCGCAGGCACACTTCTGAACCGCTTCAAAATCAATCTGCGAATACGTATGGGAAATTCACGCATCAGTGGAATTGTGCTAATCCGATTGAGTTTGACGATTTCATTTTACTCCCTTCATCGCCTCAGACATACCTCACCAATTCACCGGCACGGTCATTTTTTTCCCGAAACGGTTGGCGTAGTGGATTTGGTGATGGTGACAGCCGTGCTCGTGGACGAGCTTGGTCAATTTCACGTCGTAACAGCAGTACTCGGCGATTTCCAGGAAGCGTCCGTCCTTGAACCAGCGTATGGCCTGCAACCCTTCGGCGGTTTTTTCCACGCCAAAAGTCGCGGTGGCGATGGAATCGAGCGAGAGGCGGTGGTTCAACCGGTTTTGCAAGTCCACCATCAGGTCGAGCGTCGGCAACTGCGTGAGATCAAACGAGGTGTACCCGTGCAACACTTCGTAGTCGAACCGCAGGTTGTTGAAGCCGATCACGAGGTCGGCGCGTTGCAGGTCGCGGATTAAATCGTTCACGGTTTTCTCGTGATAGATTTTATATTCGCCGACGTCGGTGCTGTAGGTGACGCCGATGCTCAGGCCCATTTTGGAGATATTGTTCCAGCCGCCCACTTCATCGGCGGATTTCTGGGTCTCGAGATCAAAATAAACGATATGTTTGGCCACGGTGCAGTGAGTAGTACCATTGAATGGGGACGCGCTCCATTCAAAAAATTTGAGCCGCCCGGCGGTTGTGTTACATTCGGCGCATGGCGATGACCCCCTCCACCATGTTGGCGCTGGGAACCCCGGCGCCGGATTTCAAGTTGCCGGACACTGGCGGCAAAACAGTTTCGCTCGCGAACTTTCGCGGCCAACCCGTGCTGGTGATGTTCATCTGCAACCATTGCCCGTTCGTGAAGCATCTTCGCGCGGAACTGGCCCGGCTGGGACGCGATTACCAGCCGCGCGGCGTGGGCATCGTCGCCATCAATTCCAATGATGTCGCGAACTATCCCGACGACAGCCCCGCGAAGATGAAGGAAGAGGCGCGCGCCGCCGGGTACATTTTTCCGTATCTATACGACGAATCGCAGGCGGTGGCCAAAGCGTATCGGGCGGCCTGCACCCCGGATTTTTATCTGTTCGACACGGAGCACCGCCTGGTTTATCGCGGGCAATTTGATGACAGCCGTCCGGGAAATGCGTTGCCGGTTTCGGGCAAGGATTTGCGCGCGGCGCTGGAGGCGGTTTTGACCGGCAAAGAGGTTTCGCCGGACCAAAAGCCCAGTGTCGGCTGCAACATTAAATGGAAGACCGGAGAAGAACCGGATTGTTTCTAAGGGCAGAAGGACAAATACATTCTGTTTCTGCCTTCTTCCTTTCCCTTTTCATTCCTTGGGCAATTTCGCGTCCACAATTTCGCAGAGGATGTGGTAAAGGAGCTTCTGCGCTTCCTGAATCCTGGCGGTGTTTTTTCCCTGCACCAGCAAATCAACCGTGGCCAGCCCCTTGGTAAACCCGCCGTCGCGGCCCAGAAAACAGATGCTCTCGATGCCCAATCGCCGGGCCTCTTCCAAGGCGCGGGCGACGTTCTTTGATTTTCCGCTGGTGGTGATGGCAATCAGCAGGTCGCCCTTCTGGCTGAGTCCCTGCACCTGGCGCGCGAAAATTTCTTCAAAACAATAATCGTTACCGATGGCGGTGATCAATTCGCCATTGGTCGTCAGCGAAATGGCCGGATACGAACGCCGGTTGTTTTGGAAACGGCAGACGAATTCGGTGACCAAATGGGTGCCGTCCGAGGCGCTCCCGCCGTTGCCGCAAACCAGCAATTTGTTTCCGGAAAGGAGGCAGTTGAGGACCATGTTCACCGCGCGGTCGAACGGTTCTTCCAGCGCGGCCAATCCGCGGATGGTGGCCACGGCATCTTCAATCGCATTTTCCAAATGTGCCATGCGCGCAGATTAAATGGCGGGGCGGGAAAGAAAAGGCGAAAGTGACTTGATCTTTTTCCGCGCCGGCCTACTTTGCCGCCATGCCAATCTACGAATTTCATTGTGAAAAGTGCGGGCAGGACAGCGAATTGCTCGTCCGCTCAAGCGATTGGAAGAACTCGGAATGTCCCCGTTGCGGATCGAAGAAGTTGTCCAAGAAGTTTTCCACGTTTGCTTCCGCGACCGGCGGCGCGGCCCCCGTGAGCGCCGGCGCCCGCAGTTCCGGCGGGGGACACTCCTGTTGCGGGGGTTGCGGCTGCCATTAATTCATTCCAAGGCCAGGCGCTTTTGCCAGATTTGGCGGTCGTGGCCCAATTGCGCCGCCAGACGGTAGGCGCCAATGAGCGGATGCGATAGCCGCCACGATTTGCCTTCCAGTTGGCCGAGCGCGAAGACGCGGTTTTGTCGAGGGTGTTGGCCTCCTTGGTTCTGCATTGGGCTTCGGATGTTGAAGGTTGACCCGGAAATTACTCCACGGTCAGCCCCACCATAAACGGCGAGGTTGCGGTCATTGTGGAGACGTAGTCCACGGTTGAAACCGTCAGATCAGGTTGTGGATTGGCGAACCCTGATTTGTAGAGGACGAGCGATTCATCGGGCCAGAATTGTTTTAGGTAACGATTGGATCCTGCCCACGCCAGTTCCGTATCCGGGGACATCCGGGAATATCCGGGATCCACGCCGGTGGTGAAAAGCGGGCTCCAGAATTCGAAAACGTCCCTCCCCGCCACAATGTTAATCTTCTGCTGGCTGCCGTCCTCGTAATGCAGGACCAGCTTGGCGACGGTCTTGCCAAAATCAGTCACGTCAATCCAATCCCCGGCATGCAGCAAGTAGATTTTCGCACAGCGCCGATGGATGGCGATGCCATCCACTTCCACGGGGAAGTTTTTATGGA
>JBKQUF010000146.1:0-20472 GCA_052140285.1 Limisphaerales bacterium
GTTGGTGACGACCGTCATTGAGCGTTCCATCACTGCGGTTGCGGCAGCGCGCTGCGCGACCGTCGTCATCGGATCGAACTCGATCTCCAGCGGGATACCCAACAGGCTCTGCGGCTTCGGCATGATCAAGCCGCGCCGGGTCATGATGGCGACGCACCGGCGCACGTCGTCGGCCAGTTCGTTCTCGATCGACTCGACGATCGGTCCCAGCACCTGGAGCTTCTCGCCGCGGCGTTCCGCGATCTCCATTTCGTTGCGCGGCTGCACGCCTTCGAGGTCCGCCATCATCTGGAACAGGTCGTTGAAGAACCACTTCTGCACACGGCCCTCGATCTTCTCGATCAAGGCGGACATGTGGTTGATGTCCATCTGGATGTCGTAGATCGATTTCATTCCCTTGGATACGTCTTCGACATAGGTGACCTTGCCCGGCAGGATCGACGAGGGCTGATTTTTGAGCGAGAGCGACGCCAACAACGGCGGCCGTACCATCTTCTCGATCGCCTCGGCCTGGCGCACCGTCATCACATGGAGCTGCAGGATATCCGGCAGCGCATCCATGCCGGGCGAGCGGCCATAGGCATCGTTCGAGGTCGTCGCCCAGCGCGGCGCGATGAAAGGCTTGGTGCGGAAGCCGCGTACGCTGAGCGGCTTTGGCGTCCAGCGCCCCCACAGCCAGTAGTATTCGCGATAGGTGAAGTTGCCCGGCACCACGCCGAGGTTTGCTTTCACGTTGCCGTCCGCATAAAGATAAGCAGCTCCCTCGATCGTGATGTTTTGAAACGCGCTAACATTGATCGAGCCGACCGTGGCCGTTGTGCCCTCGCTGTTGGCGATGATTTCGTCGTCGTATAAATTGATTCCGCCGTTGCTCGCAGTAATATGGACCGATCCGCCAGCATCCGAGTACTCGCTGCCGTTGTAGCCGGCATCAATATACGAATCTTCAATATCAATCGCTCCGCTGCCAGGAGCATCCTCCCCATCAGCCATCGCCGAAAGTGACCCAGCCGCGCTGATGCTGACATCCTGGCTGGCTTCGATGGTCGTTCCTGTAACAATACTCACATTCTCGCTGGAAGTGATATCCGCATCATAGCCATTCACCATATCCTCATATCCGGCGTAGATCCAACTGGCCGTCAGGTAAACATTGCCGCCGGCTTTGATATCCACATCCCCGTGCTCGGCTTCAACATAATAATTATCGACGTTCACATCTCCGCCATCCGAGATCAAGGTCACCCCATAATATCCGTCAATCGCGTTCCCACCAGTGATATCACTAAACGCCGTCAGCGTATCCGAGCTTTCAATATCCACTGTGTTGTCCGCATAAATGTATGTGTCATCCACACCGACCATCCCGACCGGCGCGTAAATGTTCACATTCCCCGAAGTGGAATCCTCTCCCGCGTAGGCTTCAATATCATCGCCATACAAATAAACATCTCCGTTTTTGGCCGTGATATTCACCGAGCCGCCGGAACTTGAATAATTATCATTCGCGTACCCCGCATAAATGTATGAACCCTCACTATCGATCTCCGGGTTTTCACTGGATGATTCTCCTTTGGCGATTGAATTGCCGGCGGTGATACTTACGTTGCCGTCCGCGAATATATCTGTGTCGCCTCCAACGGCAACATTCTGTCCAGCCTCGATGATGATCGACCCCATGTCAACACTGGAACCTTCACTATAGGCGTAAATATCAGAGTCGTTTATATTTATCCCGCCATTATCGGCGGCGATATCAACTGAACCGCTCGTCGAAGAATACTCGCTGCCATCATAACCCGCGGAAATATTAGAGTCTTCAATGTCAATCGCGCCGCTCCCCGAGGTGTCAGTGCCATCGGCTGTCGCCGAAAGCGTCCCGCCAGTGGTAATTTCAACATTTCCGCCGGCTTCGATGGTGCTGCCAGATATACCGGCATTTCCATACGCGTAAACGTCCACATTCCCGCTTTCAGAGCCGCCATCTGCGTAGGCATAAATGTTAGCATCATTGATCGTCACATTCCCATTATAGGCATTCACATTGACCGACCCACCCGTGGAACCACCATCTCCCGCCTCAATATCAGAATCCTCAATATCAATGTTGCCACCGGAAGTGCTGAGACCAGCCCCCAGTGAAATGGTCCCACTGGTGATATCCACATCACCATTGTCAGCCTCAAGTTCATAGTTGTTGATGTCAACATCCGCGGTTTCAGAGGTCAACGAGATGCCATTATAACCTTCGATGGTCTGTTCAGTGCCGTCACTGTTCACTGTCAAAGCATCCAGGCTTTCGATGTCCACTGCGTCGTCCGCATATATATATGAACTTTCCACGTCAATCGTCCCACCGGCAAAAATGTTCACATCGCCTCCATAGGAACCATCGGAATAGGCCTCAATCGTGGAATCACCGATGATCATGATATTTCCGCTGTCAGCACCGATGTTAACCGATCCGCCGTATGAGATGTCCCCCTCTTCGGAATAGCTTTGTCCCGCCTCAATGACGGCTCCGTCATCAATAGAAATATTTTCTCCCGATAGAATCATGCTTTCCGCCGGCTGTTCGGTTCCACCGCTATTGATGTTCACATTCCCGCCGGCAATGATTTCGCCACCCGAAATCGTCACATCTTGCGCCGCATCAATATTGATCGTCCCGTTATCGTAGCTGTACAGGGCGGAAAAGTCCTCCAAGGTAATGTTGGCGCCAAAGGAATTGAGGTTGATGCCGCCGCCATCGTATGAATTTGCTTCCGCGTCGTCCAATGTCAGGTCTCCCTGGGCGCTCAAAGTAATTGAACCATCCGCCTCGGCTTCAAAATCAATCCGGTAAACACTCTTGCCAATCATTTCATCGCCCAACGTCAATGAACCGTCGCTCTGGATGTCCACGTCGCCATCGGCGTCAACGTAACTGTCGTCGTCCATCGTCAAGTCCGATTGCGAGAGCAAATCCACATCCCCGTAGTGATTTAAAATGCTGATTCCTTCAAGAGTGTTGTTCACCAAAGTCGTCCCGTCACTGATGTCCAGCGTCGCGAAATTTCCCGCCACCAGCCCGAATGTCCCCGTATCCGCCTCCAGCGTCGCATCCGGCGCAATCGCCATCGTGTCGCCCGCAAATAGAGCCACCGTTTCAGGCAAGCCCGAGGAGGTCTCGAGTCTGGTCAATTGGGGATTCCCGATGAAATCCACGGACTGCCAGATCTTGATGTCCCCCGGCGCCATGATGTCGAAATCCGAATTATTGGCGAATGCTCCCAGGTTCACATTCGCGGTATCGATATCGATATTGATTCCCACGAATCCCGAAGCCGGTGTGACCAACCCCAAAAAGGCCAGCCCTTCGCTGAAATTTCCCGGCGGAGTAAACGGTCCCGTCTCCGTGTGGGCTGGATCCAGCGGACCGTAATTAATCGGCAACGATTGGTTGGGTGTATGGTCCGACCCGATGATCGCCGCGTTGGGATTTCCCCCCTTCTCCCCATTGAGAATGTTCATGTAGATTTGCACCGTCTGCGGCGTCGCGTTGTCGCCCACACTCAAGTCCGTGTCAATAATTCGATTGTCCAACAAAAGCGTCAACTGCCGCGTGATCCCCGCCTCAATCGCCGGCCACGACGGCAACGGATCACTAAAGCCGCTCACCAGCAGTCCCTGCGTCTCCACGTCCAGGCGAAAAACAATGATCGGCGAAGTCCCTCCGCCCGGCAGCACAAAGACCATTTGTCCGGGAGTCAATTTCTCATGCCAGCCGTTCAAGAATCGCACTTCCGCTTCCCCTTCCAAATCCAAAATCTTAAAGCCGCCACTTGGTGTCGTCGTCACGATGATCGTCGTGCCGAGCACCGATGCTGTCGCCGAACCGGTCCGGATCGTCCCGCCGCCTTTGCCGTGTGGAGCGTGAAACAGCAAACTGCCCTGCTGCAAATCAATCGAGCGCTCCGCCGGGTCAAAGGAAAAAATCGTGTTCGCCCCCACCCGCGTGATCGTTCCGTCGTCCGCCACCATTTCCGCCCGGGAGGCGCTTCCGGTGCGCAGCACATCCGGCATTTGAAAGATGTCATTGACTTCGGCGGGGCGGCGGGCGTTCGCGGAAATGATTTCAACGCTGTTAATGACTTGAGTGAACTTGGACTGTTTCAAATCAACAGCGCCGATCGCTGATGGCAAAACCAATCCACCCAAAAGGAGCATCGCGCACAGCTTTTTCATATTGCTAGTATCTTAATCCTTGCTGAACTGCCTTTTCTTCCGCGGAACGGGAACAAATTAATATTTTCAGCCTAAACGGTCAACATTATTCAGTCGAATGACTTAATGAAAATATCTTTTTCCCACGGGGCAGTTTGCCCCCGTTACACCACCCCACGTGCATCACACTTGGAAAATAGAGCGATGCCGCCCGGCTGAACCCAATCTTGTACGACGCCAACCTACACCGGCCATTTATTTTTCCGACAACGTAAACGAACCATCCCAGTCTTCGGGGAGCGCCTGCCCCAAATGTTTGTGACATGCCTCAAGGTACATGTCGCACAAAAAATCTTCGCCTCCAATCCCGGCCTTGACCTCCTCGAAAATCGCCAGCGCCAAATCAAATTTTCTGCTCCGATACTTCTGTATCCCCTCGTGATATTTCGCCAGCCACCCGGGCGCCGGCACTGTCCGATCACTCAACACCACGTATGTTTCAACCGGCCTGGTCTTTCCCTTGAACGCAATCGCCCCCACGTTCCGGTAAACAAAAAATTCCCGCGTCAGCTTTTCCGTTTCCTCCCCAATCAAGATGTCCGTGTGAAACTGTTTCGTGGCGCTCTCCAGCCGCGACGCCAGGTTCACGCCATCGCCCAGCACCGTGAACTCCATGCGCTGCGGATGCCCGATGTTGCCCACGATGATCTCGCCGTGGTTGACTCCGATCCCAATTTTCAAATTTTTCCGGTCGGGCTGGGCCGCCCAACGCTCATTTAGTTTCATCAACGCCGCGCGCATCTGCAACGCCGCGTTCACCGCCCGGCGCGCGTCCTCCGCCAGACCCTCGCTATGCGTGTCACCCCAGGCGGACATGATCGCGTCGCCAATGAATTTTTGGAGCGTCCCATTCTCTTTCAAAACAATCCCGACCATTTCCAGAAAGTACTCATTCAATTGCGCGACCAGTTTGTCCGCGTCCGCAGTCTCCGTCATTGAGGTGAACCCCCGGATGTCGCTGAACAACACCGTGACCGCCTGCTTGCGGCCGCTCAACGATTCGAGAAACGACCGTTGGTCTTCCAAAATTGTTTTTGCGACATTCTTTGAGACGTAACGTTCCAGCAAATTGCGGGTGCGTAAACGCTCGATCTGTTCCAGCGCGAACTGAAACGCCATTCCAAAGACAGCCGGTACCGCCAGACAACAAAGTGGCTGCGTCATTGGAAGCACCAGTTTGTAATCATTGAACGCGATCTGGCATCCGATAAAAAAGATGACGACCGTCGCCACCAGCAGCAGCGGTTTGTAGATTGCGCTCCTGATCTGCAAACAGATTCCCAGGCCGATCAACAACATCAAGACCGCCAGCGCGAAATTGACCGGCGGCGGGGTCTCTTCCAGCCACGAATGGCGCAGCAGCGCCGCCATGATTTGCGCTTGAAGTTCGGGACCCGGCATGTCGCCGAAGGGGGTTTGATGGTTATCGTGGAAAATTTCCGCAATGGGACCGACAACAACAATCTTATTACTGAAGGTTAACCCTCCATTAAATGGGGGTGCCTTCCATAGTTCATCCACAAACATATCTTCCACGGCAAATGGCCGGTACGTCCCCGGCCCCCCTTGAAAGTCTATGAAATGGAGAGCGTCATCGGATGGCGCAAGTTCCTGGCCCGTGAATTTGTCAACCGCAACCGCCGAGATATGAATCAGGTTTTCGGGAGCGCCCAGCCCATCCAGGCCGGACTCATGTTCCAGTGACGTCCGATATTTCACCCGCCGCACCACTTCATCGGGGTCGGTCCACATGTTGACCAGGCCTACGATGGAATTTGTGCCGTTCGGCAATAAGTCGGAATTAGGCTCTGTCAGTTTCTTGGTTTTACTGTCGGTTTGTTCTTCGTCGGCGAACATTTCGCCGATAGCGACGCGGTCTTTGTATTTTTGCAACGCCCGGGCAAATTCATCATCGCCGTCCGTCTGGCTCGCAAACACAAAATCGAACACCACCACCTTCGCCCCGCTGCTCATTAGCTTATCCAAAATGGCCGCATACACCCGCCGGTCCCACGGCCATGGTTGCAGCATCAATTGCAATGTCGGCGAGGCGGCAATTTCGTTCGATGAAAGCTCATCCAGTTGAAAGGAACTGGTTTCGAGACCGACGAGTTGGATGTTTGGATCGGGATTTTTTGCGCCGCGCAAGGCGTAACGGAAATCAATTGAAATGCCTTCCGGTCGCTGCCAGAGCGTCAGGCTTTGCAGCCAATCCGTCTCCGTTACTCCAAAAACCAGCAGCCCAAAGGCAGCAATGATCCACTTGGCGTATTTGCTTAAAAATTTGGACATGCGATTTGGTGATGACTTCCGCCGCTCGTTATTCGCAAGCTCCACCTCCCAACTCAAGGAAAATTTACAAATTTCCCCGGAGAACGGGCGTCCCGGCGAGACGTAAATTCCCTCAATGAGCTTGAAACTTTAAACCTGAAACTTGAAACTTCCCCGTGCCTTTCGATTATCACATGCACACCCCGCTCTGCCGCCACGCCGCCGGCGAGCCGGAAGAGTACGCCCGCCACGCGCTCGACCTCGGCCTGACCGAAATCGGGTTCTCCGACCATTCCCCCATGCGCCAGGACCACTTCGATAATTGGCGGATGAATTTCTCACAGCTCGACGAATACGTCGCCAAAGTCCGCGCCACCCAAAAAAAATTTCCGCAGTTGACCATCCGCCTTGCCCTGGAAGTTGATTACCTTCCCGGCCACGAAGGCTGGATCCGCGAACTGGCCGCCCTCCATCCCTGGGATTATTTCATCGGCTCCGTCCATTACGTTTCCGATTCCTGGGCCATTGACGATCCCCAGAAAATCTCCGAATGGAACCACCGCGATTCCGCCGAAGTCTGGCAGACTTATTTCGACCGGCTCACCCTCGCCGCCGAATCGAAGCTATTCCAGATTATTGGCCACGCCGATTTGCCCAAAAAATTCGGCCATCGCCCGCCGGCGGACATTCAATCCTTCGGCGGGAAATTCCTGGATGCCGCCAAAAATTCCGGTTGCGCCATCGAATTGAACACCGCCGGCCTGCGCAAGGATTGCCATGAGATTTATCCCAGCCGCCCGCTCCTCGAACTCGCCTTTCAAAAGGGCATCCCCATCACCTTTGGTTCGGATGCCCATGCGCCTGGCGAAGTGGGGATGAATTTTGCCGAGGCCGTCCAGTTGGCCCGCAGTGTTGGCTATGCCGAATCCTGCCGATATTACCAGCGCCGCCGTGAGATGGTGAAATTCTAGCCGCATGAGCGCCGCAGAATTATTCCGCAAACGACCCGCCACCCTCGTTTCCGTTGGACTCGTCCTGATCACCTTCCTGCTCTACCTGCCGATGCTTCGGCATGATTTCATTAATTACGACGACCCGGATTATCTCCTTGGCAATTCCCATGTAAACCACGGCCTGACTTGGAGCGGCATCGTCTGGGCTTTCCAGAGCAGCGCGTCCGCCAACTGGCATCCGCTCACCTGGATTTCCCACATGCTCGACTGCCAGTTTTTCGGCCTTCACCCCGCCGGCCATCATCTGGTGAATTTGTTGTTTCATATCGCCAATACCCTCCTGCTTTTTTTGCTCCTGAAAAATCTGACCGGCGCCGTCTGGCGCAGCGCGTTCGTCGCCGCGCTCTTTGCCTGGCATCCGCTTCACGTCGAATCGGTCGCCTGGGCCTCCGAACGCAAGGACGTTCTTAGCGCCTTTTTTTGGATGCTCACCCTGCTGGCCTATGCCCGGTTTGTGAAGCTATCCGCCATCCAGCCATCCAAATCCAGAATCTTTTACGCCCTCGCCCTGCTCGCGTTCGCCTGCGGCCTGATGTCCAAACCGATGGTCGTTACCCTGCCTTTTGTTCTCTTGCTGCTCGATTTCTGGCCGCTCAAACGACTCGAAATTCAAAACTCAAAATTTATAATTCAAAATGCCTTTAAACTACTTCTGGAAAAAATCCCGTTCCTTGCCCTGACCATCGCTTCGTGCCTGGTCACCATGCGCGTCCAAAACGGCGCTCGATGGTCTAGTGCCGCCCTGGGTCTCCCCTTCCGACTGGAAAACGCCGCCATGTCCTACGTGCGATACATTTCCAAAATCTTTTGGCCCACCGACCTCGCCCTGATTTATCCCTATCCCCATTCCTGGCCGCTCGCCGCCGTCATCGCCGTCGTGATGGTGCTGGCGTTGCTCTCGCTTATCTTCGTCGCGCAGGCGAACCGGTTCCCCTATTTGGCCGTCGGCTGGTTCTGGTTCCTTGGCGCTCTCGTCCCCGCCATCGGCCTCGTGCAAGTCGGCGTGCAATCCATGGCCGACCGCTATTCCTACCTGCCCTCCATCGGCATCTTCATCCTTGCCGCCTGGGGGGCGAACGATTTGTTCAACCGCTGGCCGGAACAGAAAAAATTCCTTCCCATCGCCGCCTGCGTGGCGCTGATTGCGTGCCTCGGCCTCACTGAACTCCAACTCGGCTATTGGCAAAACAGCTATACCATCTTCCTCCATGCCGTCGAGGTAACCGACGGCAATTACGCCGCCGACGATTGTCTGGGAAAAACACTCGATAACATTGGTGAAACCAATGCCGCGGTCCAATACTATACTGAAGCCGTCCGCATCGAACCCGATTATCCCATGGCCCAATTCGACCTGGGCATGCTCGACGTGGAACTTGGCAACATGGCCGACGCTTCCAATCGCCTCGCTGCCGCCGCGCGCCTGGACCCGCATAACCCGGTCATGCAATTCGATTTCGGCGTCTTCCTGGCCCAACACCATGCGCCCGCCGAAGCCGCCGTCCATTTCAAAGCCGCCCTCGCCGCCCAGCCCGATTTTCCCCAGGCGCAACAGCAATTGGACCTCCTCCAAAATACCAACCCTGTCTCCATCCACTGAACCGGCGCCGAAATGGGAAAACCGTGGAAAATCAAGCAAAGGTTCGGGCGACGGTGCCGTCCTTGACTCCTTGGCTATGGCTTTAAGGATAAGATGGTTTTCGAGGTAAACCCTTGGGAAAGTCATCTTCACAAGCCCGCTTTACGTTCCCGTCCAATCCGGGTTGCGTGTGGTGTTGTCAAATCCGGCCGTCGTTTTGAATCGTTCGTAATTGCCCGCCGCCGCCGCCTCCGCGGTGCGCGCCAGCAGGTCGGAAACCCGCTCCTTGCTCATCGGCTTGAACGTCTGCGCCGCCGTGACCGCCTGGTCCAGAATTTCCGGGCGGTCAATGCCCGTGATCACCGTCGCCGTCGGCAGATTCAGCGCATACTGCAGACACTCCATCGCGCTCACCGTGTTGCTCCGCAGAATGTCGCCAAAACCAAGCGCTTTCATGCCCAGCACCCCCACCCCATCGGCCACCAACTTGGGCACCACCTGCTGCTCAAAACTCTGGAAATGAGCGTCCATCACGTTCAACGGCATTTGCACGGCGTCAAAACGGAAATGGTGTTCGGTCGCCACGGCGAGCATGCGCAGGTGAATCGCCGGATCCTTGTGGCCCGTGAAGCCAATAAAACGCACCTTGCCCGCTTGCTTCGCTTCCAGCACCGCCTCCAGTGCGCCTCCGGACGCAAAAATCGGGTCGGGATCCGTCGCACGGACAATTTCGTGGAACTGGAGCAAATCCAAGTGGTCGGTCTGAAGACGCTTGAGCGATTCCTCAATCTGTTTGGCGGCCAGCGCCTTGGTCCGTCCGTCGATCTTCGTCATCAAAAACACCTTGTCGCGGTACCCGTCCCGCAGCGCCTTGCCCATCCGCAACTCGCTCACCCCGTCGTTATAATCCCAGCAGTTGTCCATGAACGTGATTCCGCGATCAATCGCGCTACGAACAATGCTCAGGCTCAGTTGTTCGTCGCTTTGGATGCCGATGTGATAACCGCCCAGTCCGATTGCCGAAACCTTTTCCCCGGTTCGTCCCAGCGGACGCAACGGAATTTCACCCTTCGTTTCCGCGCTCCAGAGTTGAGGGGCCGCCGCAACCGCCGCGCCCGCGGCCAGCGCCATCTTGACAAACCTCCGCCGGCTCACGTTCGATAATCCCGTCCGGGAATTGGGTTCCGGTGTTTTCATGACCAAAGGACTAATCATTCCCCCCCAATTATGCAAATGTAAATGTTTTGAAAACTTTCAAGCTGCCGTTGCGCTGAATTTCTGTTACTATAATTTCATGGCGCAATTCGCATGATACCCGCGCAAGCGGCTGGCGTCAAAAACAGCACGTGGACTGTCGCGGAATTGGTAGAACGTTGTGGCAAATAAACAGGATTACGTTGCACAAGTTCAAGTCGCGGTTTCGCAATTGTATAA
The DNA here is from genome assembly GCA_052140285.1 of Limisphaerales bacterium. Taxonomy (GTDB): domain Bacteria; phylum Verrucomicrobiota; class Verrucomicrobiia; order Limisphaerales; family UBA11358; genus UBA11358. The sequence goes on from JBKQUF010000146.1 coordinate 10,564, forward strand.
TTGCGACGCGACATGGCGCGAGACTGTGCCTGTCCACGAGGTTTTTCATGGCAAAACAGCATGGCAGGGTGACATTGAGGTTTTCTATCTGACCGGGCATCCAAAGGCCAAACGCGCTTACGCATGGAGCCGTTTGGACGGCAAGAACGATGAGCGGGCACGGTTCATTGCCGTGTTGGAAATTCCACCCGTTGTTTCTGCTGAGACTGCCGTTCGGGTTCAAATCGTTAAAGAGCGAATGGCCAATCAAAATGCTTTTACCTTGATGGAGCTTTTGGTAACGATTGCCATCGTTGGAGTTTTGGCCGCACTACTGCTTCCGGCACTTTTTCAACTCAAAAAGAGAGCGCAACAAATTCAATGCGCCAACAATGTGCGCCAATTGGGGATGATATTGCAGGCCTACGTCACGGAATACAACGCCTATCCGTTGATAGGTCCTCCTTATTGGATGAGCGCAATGCAATATAAAGAAATTTCAGCACCGAGAAATGACAACTTGAAAGTATGGGCCAAGCAAAACATTTGGAAGTGCCCGGCAGCCAACACTGGCCCTCCCTGGCCCACAAACCGGCTTTACATGAGTTACGGCTACAACGGATTGGGTTTGAGCACTCGCACGAATATCAATTGCCTCGGGCTTGGCGGCAAAAAGGCTCCACGTGTGAGTGAATCGGAAGTTGTTAGTCCAAGCGACATGATGGCTATCGGCGACGGATTCATCGGAGGTGATGGAATTATCTTGGAGGGCGAAATTCTATTGTGGCGATCTTCCAGTGAAATCGAATACTGGCCCGGTTATCCCGGAACAACTCAAAGATCGTATGCGCGTCATCAAGGGCACGCCAATGTGGTATTCTGCGATGGCCACGTCGAATCGCCGACGCTACAATTTCTGTTCACAGACACGAGCGACGAAGCATTGAGCCGCTGGAACCGCGACAATTTACCGCATCGAGAGCTATTACAACCATGAGCGAGTCATCGCTTGAAACTTCAAATTAGGGCACTACCTATCTTCGATGTCCTTGCATTTCCAACGGATTTCAACCATCCGGATGGTTTGCTTCATTTACACCGGACGGCATGACGGTCGGCCAAAAGGAGAGGTAAATGATTTTCACCATCAAAAAAATATCGGGCCTCCATGCCAGCTTGTCCCAAAAACCCTGCAAATCCCCCGCTTCTGCCCTTAATTTTATGTTGCCCAGCAACATGACGCCTCCCTCGTTCCATGCTAAAATCACTCCATGAATGCTGCCTGTACACCAGTCCCTTGCTCTCGAATCCTGCTCGATGAATGCAAGGACTGCCTTGGAGCTTTTCAAGTCCGCCTTGCCGCCACCAGCACCTGTAAAACCACAGGTAAAATCACGAATGACTCCAAACCTCTTAACGCATTTTAACGCTACTTAACGCGAATTAACCCATGCATATTTCAGTGGAACACCCCGGCCATCCAGGCAACCGCTGTCACGGCGCCGCCGAACCGCTCGACACGTGGAGTCCTTTTTGGAAAACTCCGCCCGTGAAACAATCAATTGTCACCCTGGACATGGAAGGCGTCTTGACGCCGGAAATTTGGATTGCCGTCGCCGAAAAGACCAAAATCCCCGAACTGCGCCGCACCACCCGCGACGAACCGGATTATGACAAGCTCATGCGCGGACGCCTGGAAATCCTCGACCGGCATCATCTCAAGCTTTCCGACATCCAAAACGTCATCGGCTCGCTCAAGCCGCTCGCCGGCGCCAGGGAATTCCTGGACGAACTGCGTTCCCTCACCCAAGTCATCATTCTCTCGGATACCTTCGAGCAATTCGCCGCCCCGCTCCTGCGCCACCTTAATTGGCCGACGCTCTTCTGTCACAAGCTCATCGTCGAAAACGACCGCATCGTAAATTACCAATTGCGCATCGCCGACCAAAAACGGAAAACCGTCGCCGCCTTGAAACAATTGAATTATCACGTCGTCTCCGCCGGTGATTCCTACAACGACACCGGAATGCTGCTCGAAGCCAATGTCGGTTTCCTCATCCATGCCCCTGAGAATGTAAAGCGGGAATTCCCGCAATTCAAAGCCGTCGAAAGCCATGCCGACCTTTTAAAATTGATCAATGCGGATATAAAATTCGCGTGATAAGTTATTACGGCACTGTCCATTATTTGCGGTGAAACCCGATCACTACATAGTTTCGTGTTTCCGTCAGATGAAAACCTTCCTTCACGATTTGTTTCGAGATCCCGGGCATGTGTGCCACGCCCCACGGCACCACAATGTAATCCGTTTGCGCCAGCCGAGCATTCAATTCTCCCATCAGATGCTGGTTCCGCTTTCTCAATAAATCATCTTGGACCTCGGCCATCAAATCCTGGGGCGCGGGATACAAAAGCAATTTTTGCAGCGTCTCTGGATGCAAGCCCTGGGCGTGAATCTGCATCACCAAATTAAGCATGGCCAGAGTGTTCGTTGAGAAGATCGAGACATCCACGTCCGCCCGCACCTTTTCGCCCCGCTCCGGCGCAAACGTCACCTGTTGTTCCGACAGGCCGAGCGCCTTCGCCATGCGGTGGTAACTGATGCCATTGGTCAGCAAATGTTTTTCGTCCGTCACGCCTTCCAGTAAAATAATTGAGTTGGTGGGGAATGTCTGCGAAATGGTCTGGTAAAAGGATGCGTCCGCGACATGTGCCATGGGATACAACGCCACCGTCTTGCCGTCATCGCGTGCGTATTTTCTCATCTGCACCGTGAAGCCGGACGGGCGCAGGGCCATGAAACCTTCGCTGAAATGGTTCACTGCCGCTGACGCGCAAAGCGTCAGATAAAGCCCCGTAGCGGGCAGCAGGATTAATAGGTTGGCCAGCACAAAACCGCACAAATTAAGCCAGCTAAAACCGCGCGCCCCCAACCACTCCACCGATACCAACGGCCAGCGCAATTTCCATCCACCCTGGGCCAGGAAAAGAATCCACAAGGCCAGCGCCACTTGAAAGGCTGAGACCCCCCAAGACACCCACCACATCCGGTCAAAACAATAAATCACAAAGGGCAAGAACAGCAATGAGGCCGCCAGATTAAACAGTGTCACCGGCAGAAACAGCCGCTTCGGAATCATCGGCGTGACCGCCATCAATACGTAAACCAACAGCCCCAGCAGCATGGCCAATAAAGAGACGATCATCTGGATGCCTGCCAGCAGTTGCAGGTTGAAAAATAGCATCAACGAATCGTTCGCCAGCGAAACGAAGGCGTCCACCAGAAAAAGGCCGAGGCAAACGCTCAAAACAATTGCGAGCGCCCGCCCCGCAAATGGAGGCGGAGATGTCGCAATCAGTGGCGGTGGAATATTATTAGACATTGTTGCAAGAGTAATATTGATCGAGTCCGTGATCTAATTCTCTAAATGCTTGTGGCCTCCGCTCAATGCTCCGCCTTGCCTTAAATAATTGAGCGGTGGGAGTGTTTCTTGAAGCAATAAAGAATTCGCTCGGTCTTTCCCTCTTCCACAATCGGGACCGCGGCGGCAAGCTCCCAGCCGTCGCTGCCCAACCCCTCCAGGACGCTTTGATCACGGGTCAACGCCTTGGCGTTGTTTTGATATTCCATTTGGCGGAGTTGATATTGAAAATGGTTCGTCGTGGGCATAAATCAATTGATATTTCGTGTGGGGGTTCGGGCACACGAGCAGTATGGGCGATGCGTGATTGTCCTCCTTTGCCATGGATTTGCAAAGACTTTTTCCAATCCGCCGCCGGGTTTTTCCCGGCACGAAGAGCGCTTTGGTGCAATTAGCGCCCTTTCTCCAATAGCGGGATGGGCCTCTTAATCCAATTGCCGAAGAGCCAATGATGATTTACGGTAGCGATGACCCGCGCCAAACGCGTGGGAATGTTTAAGGAACAGGATATCAATCACAACCAAAGGATAATTATGATGACCCGGCGCCAAGCCATAAAAACCACCACCCTCGCCAGCGTCGCGCTCGCCGCGTTGCCTGGTGCGCTCGCCCAAACCCCTCCCGCCGCGCCCGTTGCTGCGGCGCCAACCGGCCCGTTCACCCTGCCGCCACTGCCTTACCCCTACGACGCGCTTGAACCATTAATTGACGAGGAGACGATGCACATTCACCACGACAAACATCACGCCGCCTATGTCGCCAACCTCAATAAAGCCGTTGCTGAATATCCCGACCTGGGGAAAATGTCCGTCGAAGATCTGCTCAAAAACCTGGATGCGGTTCCTGAAAAAGTCCGCGCGGCGGTTCGCAATCAAGGCGGCGGCCACTACAACCATTCCTTGTTCTGGCAGATGCTTAAGAAAGATGGCGGCGATCCGACGGGTGCCTTGGCGGCGGCTATTAACCAGCAATTCGGCAGTTTCAGCGCGTTCAAGGAGGATTGGACCAAGGCCGCCGTCAGCCAGTTTGGCAGCGGATGGGCGTGGCTGGTCGTGGATTCCGGCAAAAAACTGGCCATTGAACCCTCGGCAAACCAGGATTCACCCATCAGCCAAGGCAAACAGCCGCTGCTGGGCATTGACGTGTGGGAACACGCCTATTATCTCAAATACCAGAACCGGCGTCCGGAATACGTGGCGGCGTTTTCCCAGGTCATTAACTGGGATTTTGTCTCTGAACGCTACGAACGATTGGTTTCGTAGATTTTAGCGTTGCAAATCGTTGCGACTCAAATAATTTTAATCACCTGCCATCGTGGAACGTGTAACCTTTCCGCAGCCGGAACCGTCCAAGATGCAGACCCGCTGTAAAATCACAGTGGAAAAACATAACCAATCATGCACATCATGAAAAAACTCATGTTAATTCTGGCGTTGGCGGTCATTTGCTCTCCGCTGCTCCTGTCACAAGCGCAAGCATCGCAAGGCAACTGCCATAAAGGGTATCATCACCATCATCACGGACACCACCATCATCACGTTTAGTTCTGGAAAAGGTCTGTGCTTTTTTCAAGAGCCGGACAGAGATTGGCCCGGCTCTTGATTTTCGATCCAAAGAACGTAAATGGGCAGGTTCAGGCCGTCTTCGAAAATTAATCGAGGCAGCTATCTGCATTTCAATCTTCCACCTTGAATTCTCGCGATACCAAATCGCGCACCGCCTGCTTGGGGTTTTTTGCTTCGTAAAGCATCCGGTACACTTCGTCGATAATCGGCACCGCGACCTTTTTCTCGCCGGCCAGCCGGTGGGCTGAACGCGCCGTGGGGTGGCCTTCCGCCAGTTTCGGGTGCGATGCCTGGATTGTTTCAATCGTCTCGCCCCGGCCAATTCGCTCCCCCAGATCGCGATTGCGGCTCTGGCGCGAGAAGCAGGTCAGCATCATGTCACCCAGGCCGCTCAACCCCGCGAACGTTTCCGGCTGCGCCCCGCAGGCGACGCCCAACCGTCGCATCTCTGAGAGCGCGCGCGTCACCAGCCCCGCTTTCGTATTGTCGCCGTATCCCATCCCGTCGCTCACGCCCGCCGCGATCGCGATGATGTTTTTCAACGCGCCGCCGTATTCCACACCCAGGATATCCGTGCTCCGGTAAATCCGGAATTCCGGCCGGTGGAACAGCCCCTGCACCGTGCGGGCCGTCCCGTCGCTCTCACTGGCGCAAACCACGGTCGTCGGGATTCCCATCGCCACCTCCCGCGCGAAACTCGGCCCCGACAATGCCGCCACCCGGTTGGCCGGGGCGTGTTCGCGCAAGATCCGGCTCATCGTCTCGCCGGTCTCGAATTCAATCCCCTTGGTGACGCTTACAAAAATCGCCGGGCTGTTTTTCAACTTGGCCGCAACCTGCCGGAACGCCTGCGATGGAATCGCCATCACAATGCATTCCGCCCCGCCAATTGCTTTCGCGAAATCCGGTTCCACTTTCCAGTCCGCGGGCAGTTTCACCCCGGGGAGATACTTTTCGTTGCGGCCGGATTGCAGCTCGCGCAGAAGGTCGGCGTTAATGTCCCAAAGCGTCACGGCGTTGCCGTTTTCCTGCAGGACCTTCGCCAGCGCGGTTCCCCACGCGCCCGTGCCCAGCATCGAAATTTTCATGGTGCGGCTCCTGTTCGTTTAAAGCTGATTTGTTTTTCCGTGCCGGCGCGAAGACGCTGAATGTTCCCGCGATGCCGGATGATGACCATCAAGGCGGCCGCAATCGTCACCGATCCCAGGATGATTGCTCCGGGGGACTTCAGATTGCCATCTCTTGCCAAAATAAACCATGTCGCCGTCGGCAGCACCAACGCCGCCGCAATCGAGGCCATCGACACATAGCGCGTCAAAGCCAACACAATGATCCAAGCCGCCAGCGCGATGCTCATGGCCTGCCAGGTCAATGCCAGAAAAACTCCCGCGCTGGTCGCCACGCCTTTGCCGCCCTTGAAATTCAGCCAGCAACTAAAATTATGACCCAGGATCGCGCCAATGCCTGCGATCACCTTGAAGCGTATTTGGATTTCATCCGTTGCCTGTGCAAAAGCCGGCGGCGCTATCAAACAATCAAAAACCAACGGACACAGAAGCATGCAGGCCACATATCCTTTCAACGCATCCATCAGCATCACAAAAATCCCCGCCGCCGCGCCGAGCGTTCGAAACACGTTGGTCGCGCCGATGTTTCCGCTCCCCGTCTTGCGGATGTCGGTGCCCTTTGCCCGCGCCACCAAAAATCCGGTCGGAATTGATCCAAGCAGGTACGCCCCCACCGCAATCAGGAGGTACGTGAGAATTAACATGGCGATAATCTAATGAATCAAACTTGAAAGTTGAAAGTTGAAAGTTAACTTTTCGTTGGCAAACTGCGCTTGTGGCAAATTCAGCTCCAACCATCCGCGTCGCCGTCCTCGGCACCGGCTCTCTCGGCCAACATCACGCCCGCATCTATGCCGACCTGGAAAAAGCCGGCCTGGTCCGGTTCGCCGGCGTGTTCGACGCCAATTCCGAAACCGCCCGGAAAATCGCCGCGAAGCACAATGCAACGGTTTTTAATTCCATCGCCGAGGCCGCCGCCAATTCCGACGCGTTGAATATCGTCACCCCGACCACCACCCATTTCGACATCGCCAAACTATTGCTCGCCCTCGGCAAGCATGTCCTGCTCGAAAAGCCGATGACCGATGACGCCGCGCAAGCCGGTGAACTCGTCCAACTCGCCCGGCAAAACAATTGTGTCCTGCAAGTCGGCCATGTCGAACGGTTTAATCCCGTCTTCACTTTTCTGCAAAGCGCCGCCCCCGAACCGCGGTTCATCGAGTGCCATCGCCTCTCCCCCTACCCCGCCCGCTCCACTGATATCGGCGCTGTGCTCGACTTGATGATTCACGATCTCGATGTCGTGCTGGCCTTTGTTAAATCGCCCGTCAGCAGCGTCGATGCCGTCGGCATCCCCGTTTTGAGCAAGAGCGAGGATATCGCCAACGCCCGTTTGCGATTCGCCAACGGTTGCGTCGCCAATCTCACCGCGAGCCGTGTCAGCCCGGAGCGGATGCGGAAAATCCGCGTCTTCAGCGGCGGCTCCACCACGCCCAGTTATATCTCGCTCGATTATCGCGCGCAGGAGGGATTCATCTATCGCGTCGCCCGCGACGGCGAACTGGAAACGCCGCTGTTGAAAAAAATCCTCGCCGCCAAACTCGGCGTCGGCAAAGGCTCTGCCATCGTCAGCGAGTTTGCCGGCAAAAAAATCGTGCGCGAGCCGGTGCCCATCGCCAAGGACGAGCCGCTCAAGCTGGAACTCCAGCACTTCGTCAATTGCGTCCGCGAGAAGCACACTCCCATGGTCAGTGGCGAATCCGCCAAACGCGCGCTGGATTTGGCGTTTGAAATCACGAAACAAATTCAAAACCAAAAGGTTTGAGAAACTCATGGAAATCAAAGTCTTCAGATTCGTTGCGAGAGGAAGACGAATCCACGCTTTACGGAAACGGCGCGCGGGTGTAACAGTTATTCATGCAACGCATCCGTTATGTGTATTGGCAGGACGGCGACGCATGGCTCGGTTATCTGGAGGAATATCCTGATTACCTCACCCAGGGCGAATCGCTGGCTGACTTGGAAGAGCACCTGCGCGACCTGCTTAAAGACTTGTCGAGCGGCACGATCCCTTCCGTTCGCAAAGTGGCGGAACTGCCAATCGCGTGAAGCGAGTCGAACTCATCCAGGAACTTACCCGGATGGGCTGCGTGTTCATCCGGCATGGCGGGAAGCATGATTGGTATCAAAATCCCCGCACCAAGATGTGCCAGCCGGTTCCGCGCCATCGGGAAATCAAAGAATATCTGGCCCGTTCTGTCATCAAGAAAATGAGCGATCCCGCTTGATTTCTTTCTCCGCAACCCGGCTTCAACCCTCTAAAATAGAGCAGTGGAACCCAAAACTTTCATGCTCATCGCTGGCGAGCCGAGCGGTGATTTGCTCGCCGCGGAACTGGTTTCCGCCTTGCGCGAAAAACTGCCGGACACAAAATTTTTCGGAGCGGGCGGGCCGAAAATGACAGCGGCAGGAGTTGATCTGGCCTTCGACCTCACCCAACACGCTGTCACCGGCATCTCCGATGTCCTCAAAAACTATTTCAAATTCCGCCGCCTCTTCAACCAACTCCTCGCTCTCGCGATTGAGCGAAAACCCGGCGTTGTCATCGGCGTTGATTTCGGCGGCTTCAATCTTCGCTTTGGCCACGCCGTCAAGGAATACGTCCGCCACCATCCCGAGGCGAACTGGGACCCAAAAATCATCCAGCTCGTCTCGCCGCAAGTCTGGGCCTCGCGCCCAAACCGCGCCAATTTGCTGGCCGCGGATTACGATCTGCTTCTGAGCATCTTCCCGTTTGAAAAAGCCTGGTATGCCGGCCGCGTTCCCCGCCTGCGTGTTGAATTTATCGGCCATCCCATGCTGGACAGAATTCGCAAATCGGAAACCGGAAACCGGAAGCCGAAAGAATCCCCAATACTATTGCTCCTCCCGGGCAGCCGCCGAAGCGAACTGCAAAAGCATCTTCCAGTGATGATTCCCGCCGCAAAACTGATCCGCGCCAAAGTGCCGGACGCGAAAATAAAAATGGTCGCGCCGAACAAGGAACTGGCCCGGCTGGCCGCCTCCCTCGGCGTCAATTTCAGCATTCAAATCGGCAGCCTTCCCAACGCCCTTGCGCAAACGGATGTCGCCATCGCCTCGACCGGCACAGTGACGATGGAATGCGCCTTCTTTGGCGTGCCCGCCGTGACCCTGTACAAAACATCATGGCTCACTTACGAAATCGGCCGACGCATCGTTACCGTGAATTCCCTCACCATGCCCAACCTGCTGGCCGGGGAGGAAGTCTATCCCGAATTCATCCAAGGCGCCGCCACTCCCCAACACATCGCCAACGCCGCGCTCGACCTTCTCCAAAATCAAACCCATCGCCAGAAAATTGAATCGTTGCTCAAAAAAATTGTTTTCTCCCTCGGCGAACCCGGCGCAGCCAAACGGGCCGCCACGGCCATTTTGAGTTTATTTCCATGAAAGACCTCACCAATCCATTTTGGATAAAATTCAAAGGCGTGTCCTTCCTGCTCACCGGCATCATCGCCGCCCTGTTGATCTTTCTCGGCGAGCCGAATTGGAAAACCGGCGTTTTGCTCGCCATCACCATCTGGAGCTTCTGCCGTTTCTACTATTTTGCCTTTTATGTCATCGAGAAATACGTTGACCCCGGTTATAAATTCTCCGGCTTGATTTCCTTCGCCAAATTTTTCTTTTCCCGCCGCCGCTGATTGCCTCCGGGATTCACTCATGTCCCCAAGCCGCTTTTGACTTTACGGCGGAGCCGCGACCTGCTCGAGCGGCTTCGGCGGTTCGGGCTTGTCGGCGTCGCCGGGATCGGCTTCGCGTTTCAGAGGCGGCGGCGGGGTCGGCACGTCCTTCTTG
>JBKQUF010000147.1:0-29639 GCA_052140285.1 Limisphaerales bacterium
TGATTATCCCAAACCGGCTTCCATCGGCGCGGACCGCCTGGCCAATGCCATCGCAGCGAAAGCCCGGTTTGGCGCGCCGGTGGTGGTCGTTGATTTCGGAACCGCCGTGACCTTCGACGTGGTGAATGCGGCCGGCAATTATGCCGGCGGAATCATCGCGCCCGGCCTGGCGGCGATGACGGATTATCTGCATGAGAAAACTGCCTTGCTGCCAAGAATCAAGATTGTCGAGCCGAAGAATGTCGTGGGCAGAAGCACGGAGGAGGCAATGCTCATTGGCGCGGTGCATGGGTATCGCGGGTTGGTGCGGGAATTGATTTCCGAACTCAAGCAGGAGTTGCGGGTGAAGCAACTTCCGGTGTTGGCGACCGGCGGCTACGCGAAACTCATTGCGGCAAAAATGCCGGAAATCTCCGCGGTGGAACCGGACCTGACCCTGGAAGGCCTGCGGTTGACGTGGCAGACACGGAAAGGTTGATTTTCCGGCTCGAATTCACGGGAACATAAATCCGCCTTCCGCCTCTCATCTTCGATGAGTTGGAGGTTATTCCGCTGTTTTTTGGTTTGCGTTTTCCTGTCGGTGGCCGGGCTGTCAATCCGCGCGGCGATTGTCTGGGACGGGCCATTGATCGTTTATTCGCAGCCCACGCCCGATCCGACGCAGGTTTCCAACCAGGACCGCATCACGCCGGATGTCTGGCTGACGCGCACGAACTCCAAGGGTTTGTTCAACGCTTTTTCCGAGAAAAGCGCCGGCACGTTCAGCCCCACGAACACGGAATGGGCCTTCGGATCGGTTACGAACTGCTTTTCCCTGCATTACACCAATTGGCTGACGTGGCTTGATGGCGCGTCGCCCACCACGCTGGTCGGCCAGCCCGTGGTGCTGCATCTGATTTCCGACGACATTTATCTCTCGTTGCAATTCACATTCTGGGCGTCCGGAGGCGCGGGCGGTTTTGCGTATGAACGTTCCACGCCGGCGGTAGGTTTTTCCGGCGCAAAGGCGATCAACGGGCGGTTTTCCTTCAATTACACGACCCAGACGAATTTTACATACGTCATTCAAAGTTCAACCAACCTGGTTGATTGGACGGCGGTTTCCACCAATACCGCCAACAGCGGTTTGACACCATTTGCGGACACGATAAATCCGCAGGGCGCGGAATTTTACAGCGTCACCCTGCTGCCCCAACAATAACCATCCTTCGCGATTTTTTGGAAAAAAATTTCTGGAACCAAAACCAATTTTAAAACTCACACTTGCGATGAAAACTTTAACATCATTTTCAGTCATTAAACGAGTTGTTCCGGTTGCCTTCGCATGTCTGGCGGTTGCTGCGGCCCAGGCGTCCACGATTTGGAACGGACCCAACATCGGTTTTTATTCTCCGGGCAATGGCGCGACGGACGAAATCACCACCAACGTGATTATCGCCCGCGGCACGGACGGCGGCGGCTTGTATAATTCAGCGCCCGGTGAAGAAACCGGCGCCACCGCTGGAGTGAGTCCCAAAGGCACGTCATGGGCGGTCGGCACCCTGACCACCTTCACCAACAATCCCGGCAGTTTGAGCTTTGGCGCCTGTCCGTTGGAGGAGGGCAATCGCCCGCCACGCGATGTCAACACAACCTATGTGGTCCACCTCCTTACCAATGATATTTATCTGCAGTTCACCCTGACCAATTGGGGCGGAGCCGGCGGTAACGGAAGCAAGACCTTTGGTTATACCCGTTCCACCGCGCCAGCCATCGTGGCCAGCCCGCCAACACTGGCCATCACCAATCCCGTTACCGGTGCGGTGTTCGCGGCGCCTGCCAGCGTCACCATCCACGCCGCCGTCACCAATGGCAGCAGCGCTGTTACCAATGTTCAATTCTACTCCGGCAACATTCCGCTCGGCTCGGCGCCGGCGGCGCCATTCAATTTTACCGCCAATAATCTTGGCGCGGGTTCCGATTCGCTCACCGCGGTCGCGACCGCGGGAGGGATCACCGCAACGTCTCCGGCGGTGAACATCAACGTGGTGACGCCCGTGACTGTTTCGTTAAGCAATTCCGCGGTGATGGCCTCGACAAATTTCCAGTTCAGCTACGCCGCCAATGTCGGATTAAGCTACGTCGTTCAAATCTCAACCAATCTGTCCGGCGTCTGGGTTTCGCTGATGACGAATGTGGCGGCCAGCAACCCAGTCGTTTTCGTGGACCCGCAGGCGACCAACAATTCGGCTTTCTATCGCGTCGGACTTTTACCCAATCCTTGATCAACCAACACAACCCCGCCGCCGCGGTCATGGCCCCGAGCCGTGTCCGTCAGTGGCTTTTGCTCCCTTGATTCAGCGGCGTACAACGCGTTTTCGACCCTGGACAATACCTGCCCTGGCCGGATGCCTGGGCGGGTTTTTGGTGCTGACAGAATCCTGCTCGACCGACCGGGAAGCCGTTGTGCCATTGAAGATTGAAGGGGCGACATACGTGGGGGACCGGGCGTGCGCGGATTGTCACGGTGACATCACCCGGGATTTTCCCGCCAACCCACATGCGGGATTGCGTTTGGTGAATGTGGAGGCAGCGGGAACGGCGAGCACGAACGGAGCCTGGAGCGGAGGGGGACGCAGCGGGCAATACGGGTGCGAATCGTGTCATGGGCCGGGTAGCAAGCACATTGCGATGGGAGGGCGCGGCGGCCTGGAGAAATTCATCATCAACCCGGGGAAGGACCCGGAGTCGTGCCTGCGCTGTCACGTGGAGGTGAACGCGGAGTTTCATTTGCCGCAGCATCATCCGGTGCTGGAGGGGGACATGAATTGCATTCAATGCCACGACCCCCATGGCGCGGACATGATGAAGCCGGAAGGCGGCCTGGCGATGTCCCGGTTGAGCGAATCGTGCGCGCAATGCCATCGGGAACAAACGCAGCCGTTTGTCTATGAGCATCCGGCCCTGCGCGAAGGTTGCACGGTTTGCCATAATCCGCACGGTTCGATCAACGCGGAGATGTTGGTTGAACCGGATTCAAACCTGTGCCTGCGCTGCCATGCGCAGGAACCGATGCCCGGCGCCCCGGGCCATATTTTTATCGGCGGACGGGACCATACCTCCAGCCTGGCATTCGGGAGTTGCTGGACCGCCGGGTGCCACACGGCCATCCACGGCTCAAATGTTCATCCCATTCTTCTCTATTGAAATGCAAACCCAACAATCGGGGGACGCCGTGGCAGGCCACAGTGTGTCTGCTGGCCTGTTTCGGTGTTTGGCGGGCATCCGGCGCGGAGATGGATGTTTCCAACCTGCCGCCGGCGGCAAAGGTGCGGATTGATTTCGCCCGCGACATTAAACCGATATTGGAGGCCAACTGCCTGCGCTGTCACGGGCCGGAAAAGCCGAAAAGCGAATTCCGGCTGGATAATTTGCAAGGCGCATTAAAGGGAGGCGATGACGGCGTGGCCATTGTGCCCGGGGACAGCGCCAAAAGCCCGTTGATCCATTACGTTTCGTACCAGGTGGCGGACATGGAGATGCCGCCGATTGGGAGTGGAAACCGGCTGACGACCAACGAAGTCTCGCTGTTGCGGGCGTGGATTGACCAGGGAGTGAACTGGAACACGGACTTGTTGACCAATAATTTTGATTTTTCCTTCACACCGATGGCCGGCGGATCGGTGGTAAGCGGCAATCAATCGGAATTTCGCGAACAGAACTGGCAACCGGACGGCTTCATCGGCGGCGCGGAACGGTTTCAGTTGTTCCAACAAACGAGTCCTGATACCCGATTGCAAATCGACGGGCATGTCTTGCCGTTTAATTACAATCTCTCCGGATCACTCGACCGAAACGATTTGGGGTTCATCCATGCGGGATGGCAGCAATTCCGCAAATACTACGACGACACCGGCGGCTTCGATCCGAACCTGCTGCCGACCGCGCCGAGTCTGGGTGAAGATTTGCATCTGGATGTCGGCAAAGCGTGGGTGGATTTTGGATTAACACTGCCAGACTGGCCCGAACTGGTATTGGGCTATGAATACGATTACCGGATCGGCAACGAAGCCCTCACCGAATGGGGCGCGGTGGGCACGGATTTTAGCACTTCCAGAAACATTGCCCCGGCCAGCGAGAGCATCAATGAGAGCGTCAACATCCTGAAATTTAACCTGAATCACACCGTGGCGGGCGTTTCGATCCAGGACCAGTTTCGCGGCGAATTTTACAACCTGAAAACGAGCACCACGAACACCGAGTTCGGGCCGATCTCTTACAGCATCAACCAGGGCACGAGCTGGTTCCAGGGCGCCAACACCGTGCGCCTGGAGAAAAAGTTCAACGACTGGTTGCTGGGATCGGCGGGGTATCTTTACAGCAAGTTGAATGCGGATTCGTATTTTACCATGGATGAACCGGGTCTTCAGCAAAATGTCAGCATTCCGCAAATCACGCTGGAGAGGGAATCGCATGTGGGAAATCTCAACGCGCAGCTTGGCCCGTTCGACGGGTTGACCATCTCCAGTGGTTTGCAAGCCGAATGGACGCGGCAAAGCGGTTTCGGCACGGGAACTCTCGATGAGGAGATGACGCCACCACCGGATTTCATCGTGGCATTCGATGAAGCGTCGGATTACGACGAATCGTCGCTCCAAGAAAACCTTTCGTTGCGGTACACGAAAATCCCGTTTACCACCCTTTACGCCGAAGCGCGAACCGAACAAGAGGACATGGGGCAGGACGACCAATTTGCCGCGCCGGAGGACATCCTGAACAAGGCGGTCTTTCAGCAACACACCGCCTTCACGAGCCAAACCAGCGATTGGCGATTTGGCTTCAGTTCGTCGCCCTGGCGGCTGGCGGCCTTCAGCGCCCAGTTTCGTCGTTATGAGGACGACAGCCAGTATGACAGCGATCCGCTGCTTCAGCCGGTCCCCACGGCGTATCCGACGTTCCTCCGTTCGCGCCAACTCATCACGGATGAAGTGGAGACCAAACTTGTCCTTTATCTGAATTCCCGCGTCAAAACGATTCTGTCCTACCGATACCAGGACGATGGCTACGACGTGAACACAGAACCGTATGCGCAGTTTGGAAACGTCATTTCGCCCGGCGGCGAATTAATGGCGGGACGGGATGACTCACATATTTTTTCGATCAACACGACGTTCACCCCCACCCCACGGCTGTATCTCTCAACGATGTTTTCGTACCAGATTTCGTCGGCGACCACCATGGCCAACGGTTCGCCGGCGGTGGCGCCGTATCGCGGTGACATTTATACTGTCTTGGCCGATGGCACGTATGTTTTGAGCCAAAACACGGATTTGTTTGCCGGATACTATTTCTCGGAAGCAAATTACGGCCAGAACAATTTGGCCGGCGGGTTGCCGTTGGGATTGGTCTATCGGGAGAACAACGTCCAGGTGGGGGTGGGGCGGCGCCTGGGCCGGAACGCTTCCGCCAAGTTGCAGTATCGATACTCTTGCTACAACGAACCGGGCGGCGGCGGCGCAAATAATTATCACGCCAGTTCGATTTTTGGTTCGATCACCTTCCAACTGCCCTGAATGATGATATTATCCATGGTTATCCCGGCGGGAGGAGAATCTCCAGGCTTGCAAATAGGGAGAATGTGGGCAAAATGTATGGAGAGAATACAAGTTTCGATATCCCGGAACAATCCGACAAGCTGGAACCTCTTAAATTAGCGCCCAATATGGCTGAAGGCGTAGATTTTGACAGTTTAGTGGCGAATTATTACGAGCCGCTGTATCAGTTCGCGTTCAGCCTCACGCGCGAAGAGGCGGATGCGTGCGATCTGACACAGCAGACGTTTTGCATCTGGGCGGCCAAAGGCCACCAGTTGCGGGATGTGTCGAAAGTGAAAACCTGGCTTTTTACGACGCTGCACCGCGAGTTCTTAGGCGCGCGGCGGCGGCAATCACGCTTCCCCCACGTGGAACTGGACCAGGCGGCGGCGGAGCTTCCGGTGGTCTCCCCCGCCAATGTCAACCAACTCGACACGGCGCAATTATTGGAGGCCATGGCGCAATTGGAAGAAATTTACCGGGCGCCAGTCGCCCTGTTTTATTTGCAGGACAGCTCATATAACGAGATCGCGGAAATCCTGGAGATACCGCTGGGAACCGTAAAATCGCGCCTCACGCGCGGTCTGGCCCGGCTTTACCATTTGCTTTCCGACAAAATCAAATCATGAACCGCGACGAAGCAAAATCCATTCTGTTGCTCTTCCGCTCCGACGCGGACGTGGCGGACCCGCAGATTGCCGTCGCGCTGTCGTTCATGAAAAGCGACCCGGATTTGCGGGAATGGTTTGAGGAGCATTGTGCGCGTCAATTCGCCCTGCGCGCAAAATTCCGCCAGATTACGCCGCCCCCCGGCTTGAAAGAACAAATCATCTCCGAACGCAAGGTGATGGCGGTAAAAAATTCGCGCCGCGATAAATGGATCGTCGCCGGGGCCTTGGCGGCCATTATTGTGGCGCTGGTGGTGATAGCGCCAATGTATTTTTCCCGCCGGCCGGCCGGTCCGCCGGCCAATTCATTGGTGTCATACGAAAATCAAATGCTGTATTTTATTGAGTTGGGTTACCCGATGAGTTTGACCACGAACGACTTGACCCAAATCCGCGCCTACCTTGCCCAGAACCAATGTCCCTCCGACTACACGCTGCCCGGCCCGCTTGAAAAGACGGCGGCAGCGGGCTGCGCGATCGAGAACTGGAATTCAACGAAAGTGTCCTTAATCTGTTTCAAAACCGGGAAATCATTGTCACCGAACAGCCAGCCTGATTTGTGGCTGTTTGTGGTCCCGAATACGGCCATGAAGGACCCGCCGAATTCCACGACCCCGCAAATCAGCCAAAGCGACGGCTTGACCACCGCGACCTGGACGCAGGATGGCAAGGTTTACCTCATGGCCACTCAGGGTGATCCACCGACCCTCCAGAAATATCTATAACCGGCCCTTCGCGGGCGTCCAAATCCGACATTGCCCGGAAGCTGGATTTTCCGCAAACTCTCCGGCTCAATGTCAAGCAGCCGGCGACAATATCCTTTTCATTTGATCGAACCCAAATGGCAAAAAATTTGGGACGATCAACAGGCCTTTCACGCCTTTAATCCGGGCGAAGAAGTTCCCGCCAACCATCCGTTCGCCCAGCGGCATAAAATTTCGGGCAAGGTTTCCGCCGCGCAATTGCCGGAGAAATACTACATCCTCGACATGTTCCCCTATCCCAGCGGCGCGGGATTGCATGTGGGACATCCGGAGGGTTACACCGCAACGGATATTCTGGCGCGATACAAACGTGCGCAGGGTTTCAATGTGCTGCATCCGATGGGTTGGGATGCCTTCGGTTTGCCCGCCGAACAGTACGCGGTCAAGACCGGCCAGCATCCGCGCCAGACCACCGAGGAAAACATCGCCACATTCAATCGGCAGATAAAATCGCTGGGTTTCAGCTACGACTGGTCGCGCGAACTGGCGACGACGGACCCGGATTATTTCAAATGGACCCAGTGGATTTTTCTCAAACTGTATAATTCGTGGTTCAATTCCCAAACCAATCGCGCGGATCCTATCGAAACGCTCAACTATCCGGACAATTGCCGGACTGAAGAGCAAAAGCGAATTTTTCGAGATTCCAAACGCCTCGCCTATGTTGCCGAAGCACCGGTTTGGTGGTGCGAACAGCTTGGAACAGTTTTGGCGAATGAAGAGGTCGTGGACGGCAAGAGCGAAGTCGGCGGCTTTCCCGTCGGCCGCAAACCCATGCGCCAATGGATGCTGCGCATCACCGCCTATGCGGAACGATTGATCGCCGATTTGGACACCATTGATTGGACCGATTCGCTCAAGGAAATGCAGCGCAATTGGATTGGCCGCAGCGAAGGGGCGGAAGTGGATTTCCAGAGTGCCGGTTCACTGGAAAAAATTCGCGTTTTTACAACGCGCCCGGACACCTTATTCGGCGCCACGTACATGGTGCTTTCGCCAGAACACAAATTGGTGGATCAAATCACCACGCCGAAGCAACGCGACGCGGTGGCAAAATACAAAACTGAAGTCGCCAAGAAGTCCGATTTGGAGCGCACTGAACTGGCGAAAGAAAAAACCGGTGTTTTCACCGGGGCTTATGCCATCAATCCCGTCAACGGCCAGAAAATTCCGATTTGGATTGCGGATTATGTTCTGGCCAGTTACGGCACTGGGGCCATCATGGCGGTGCCGGCGCATGACACGCGCGACTTTGAGTTCGCCACGAAATTCAATTTACCCATCGTTCAAGTCGTCCAGACTCCCGACCCCAAAATCGACTGGCACGGGTTCGTTGGCGACGGCACTTCCGTAAATTCATCCGGCAAGGAAATTGCCATTACCGGCCTGCCCACCGCCGAAGCCAAAAAGAAAATCACCACCTGGCTCGAATCGAAAGGTCTCGGCAATAAAACCGTCAACTTCAAATTGCGCGATTGGCTCTTTTCGCGGCAGCGCTATTGGGGCGAGCCGTTTCCGATTATTTGGAAACACAACGCGAACGGACTATTGCATCACGAAGCGTTACCGGAGACGGCGCTGCCAGTTCTCCCGCCGGAATTGACGGATTACAAACCGACCGCCACCGGCGAACCACCCCTAGCGCGGGCAAAGGACTGGGTGAATCTGCCCGATGGCTCGATCCGCGAAACCAACACGATGCCGCAATGGGCCGGTTCGTGCTGGTATTATTTGCGTTATCTCGACACAAAAAACGAATCTCAATTTGTCGGCAAGGAGCCGGAGAACTACTGGATGGGCGGGAAAGCCGCCGGGGTGGATCTCTATGTGGGCGGAACGGAACACGCCGTGTTGCACCTGCTCTATGCGCGGTTCTGGCACAAGGTTTTGTTCGATCTCGGCTATGTATCGACGCTGGAGCCATTTTTCAAATTGGTCAACCAGGGTCTGATCCTCGGGGAAGATAACCAGAAGATGTCGAAGTCCCGCGGCAACGTGGTGAATCCCGACGACGTGTTGAAAGAGTTTGGCACCGACGCCTTGCGCCTCTATGAGATGTTCATGGGGCCGCTCGAAATGGTCAAACCGTGGAGCACGAAAGGCGTGGAAGGCGTTTACCGTTTTCTGGGCCGGACCTGGCGTTTGTTCGTGGATGAAAAATCCGAAACGGAATTTGAGCAGGCGGAAACCACCACCGGGTCGCAATACCACGAAGCCTTGCTCGACGCGATCAAATTGGATGCGGCGATCCAGGACGTTGCGCCGACGCCCGCGCAATTGAAAACGCTTCATGAGTGCATGAAAAAAGTCACGGAGGACTTGGACCATTTGCGGTTTAACACGGCGATCTCGGCGCTGATGGTGTTTGTAAACAAGGCGATGACCTGGGAAACCAAGCCGGTGTCCGTCCTGCGCGAATTTTTGATTTTGCTCCAGCCTTTCGCGCCGCATCTCGCCGAAGAACTGTGGGAAAAACTTCGCTCAACTTTCAACTCCCCATCCTCTCAACATTTATCCTATGCAGCGTGGCCGAAATTTGACGCGTCCTTGCTTGTGGAAAGCGAGATGGAAATCCCCGTCCAGGTGAACGGCAAGTTGCGCGATGTTATCAAGGTGCCGGCGAACGCGGACAACGCGGCGATTGAGGCGGCGGCCAAAGCATCGGAGAAAGCGCAACAATTCATGGCCGGCAAGACGATCAAGAAAGTCATCATCGTGCCGAAGAAATTGGTGAATTTGATTGCCGGGTGAAACCGGAAATCCGGGTCGCGGAAGCTCCCATCGAACGGGCCAGGGCGAGGTGAGGGTACGTCGGAGTTCATGGAGGGAGCAACAATGCCGCTCCTTTACCCGACCGGAATTATTGACAGTCGGAACCAGCTTTGGATCTGTGTGCTGGCAGCTTGTCAGAAACCGGCGGCACATTTGTGAAACATTTGAACAAATCAAGCTGGAACCAATTCCCGGACATGGTTGATGTCCTGGCGGCTCACGGAACGCAATTGTGAGGCCTCCACGGTGGCCACGGCGACGGTCCTGCCGGTCAGGGTGATAAATTCCACTTCGTAGGCCGCGCCGCCCTTGTGGATGTGAACAATTGTGCCCACATCACCGGCCATCAAACCATCTTCGGGAAGGTTGGCCTTCAAAACCACGCAATCATGCTCTTTGAACTTCATAATTCTTCCAAAGGATAAGCGGTAATCAGCCGGGGCGCAACTGCCCCATAATCGTGTTGCCAGACAGAACGGACGCGCGGAGAGCGACCGTCCGGCGCATTCAACTTGCCTTCGACTTGAAAGCGCGGGCCAAAACCGGTTTCACGAACGCATTTTACCTCATGTGTCTGGCCGTGAAGTCGCAATGCTTCGGCCAACTGCTGCCAATGTTCCGACTCGAAGCCAAAGCGGTCAAAAAACCGCGCCTTGCTCGCTCCAAAGCGATGCGTGGGATTGAGCAGATAATCCACGATTTTTTCGCGCTCTATAACGAGCTTGTCTGCGTTGGGCAATTTCATTTGGCGGCGGTTCCTCGAATGAAATGGCCAATCCCGGTTCAAATTTCAATCGCAAAGGGGATTTTCGCCTTCATTTTATGTTGCCCGGCAATATTACACTTTGGGCGTTTTATGCTTAACTCGCCTGGATGCAACCCTCTTCAGGAGTCCCCAAAAGGGCATATCATGCCCCCGCATTTTTTGGCCGAACAAATGAAAACGGCGCATTTCCCAGCCTCAACGGGGCGAATCATGCCATCCGCCAAGGTCTGATGCTCCACTGAACAGCAAAATTCAAGTTCTGAGCCGAGTGTAGTAGTGCAATGTTCACCTCCGTTGCGGAAGCGAGCTCTTTGTAAATCATCAATGCTTTCATATTGTTTTTTCCTATTTAGTTTTAATTTTGGCGCGCCAACATGGTGGCTTTCCACGCCTTCACATGCCGGGCAAATGTAGAAAAATGGATGAGATTCAGTTTCATATAGCACTGGAAAATATCATTCGGATGTTCGTCTATCAATGTGCATTCGTTGAAGGTGTGGCAGGCACGGTGACTTTACGCAGCAAGGGCACCAACGCCGTGGCGATGACAAAACAAACGGTGATTACCAAAAATGAGTCGGCAAAGGTTTGCACCTGCGCTTCGCGACAAGTCATCGACCAAAGTTCCTTGAGAGCTGCTTCATGGCCATGCACTGCGTCGCCTCCGGCAAGCACGGTAAAATGTGCGCTGAGTTGATTCAGCATTTGCAACATTGGAGCATTAGTGGCGTTGAGATGTTCAGCCAAACGGAGAAAATGCAGATTGGTCCGGTCGTTCAAAATCGTTGCGCAGACGGCGATGCCGATGGCTCCGCCAAAATTCCGCATCATGTTGAATAAGCCGCTTGCGTATTTGAGCCGTTGCGGCGGCAGGCTGCCCAAGCCAAGATTCACAGCAGGCGCCACAACAAACACTTGAGGAAAACCGCGCAGCACTTGTGGCAGAAAAAGTTCCGCCCCGCCCCAATCGTTGGTAATGAAACTGAAACTCCATATGCCCAGACCGAAGAGCGCCATGCCGAACATCATAAGCCACCGCGTGTCGAACCTGCGTGCCAGCATGATATAGATGGGAACACCGAGTAGCGAGGCCGCGCCCGTAGATGAAATCGCGATGCCAATTTGCGACGCGCTGAATCCACGGATATAGCCCAGAAACAAAGGGGTCAGAAAGATTGTGGAAAAAATACCCACTCCCGTGATGAACGACAAAATGCAGCCGAGCAGGAAATTTCTGTTCTTCAAAGCGCGGAGATCAAATACGGGATGAGCGAAGGTGAGGCTGCGGATGACAAAGAGAATGCAAGCCACGCCAGCAATCCACGTAAATGTTTCGATGGTCGCATCGTCAAACCAATTCCGTCGCGCCCCTTCCTCCAACACATATTCCAAACTGCCAAGACCAATAGCCATTAAGACGATGCCGAGGTAATCTGCTCCTTCGAGAAGCGAGAAGTCCGGCTCGTCGATTTTAACGAGAAGTGGAATCAAGATTGTGACAACAGCGCCAGGAATAAGATTAATGTAAAAGAGCCAGTGCCAGTTCAGCGTGTCCGTGATCCATCCGCCGATGACCGGTCCCAAGGTTGGCGCGACCGAGGCGATGGTGCCAACGACGGCGGCGGAATAAACCCGGCGATGACCCTGGAAATAATGGAAGGAAGACGTGAAAACTGTGGGAATCATGGAAGCGCCCAGAAGCCCTTGAAGCGCTCGAAACAGGATCATGCTTTCGATGTTCCACGCCAAACCGCACAGCAAGCTTGTGAGGGTGAAGCCGGCGGCGGAGGCAGTAAATAGCCATCGTGTGGAGAATACGCGCGTCAGCCAACCGGAAAGCGGGATTACGATAATTTCGGCAATGAGGTAGGCCGTTTGCACCCAACTAATTTGATCCTGGGCGGCAGATAATCCACCGCCAATGTCTTGCAGAGACGAAGCAACAATTTGAATGTCCAATAGAGCCATGAACATTCCGATGCACATGACTACAAATGGCAAAACGTCCCTGGCCCGAAACGGAGGCAGAACGGCAGCACTCACCATCCAGCCTTTCCGGTCAAACGCGTATCCACTTTGGCAGTCACGGAAAGACCGGGACGCAATTGACCTTGTGCAGCGGCCTCATCATCGAGCGCAATACGCACAGGGACGCGCTGCACAATCTTTGTAAAATTGCCGGTGGCGTTTTCCGGCGGCAGCACGCTGAATTCCGCGCCGGTCGCCGGAGCAATGCTGACGACATGGCCCTGAAACGTTTTGCCGGGAATCGAATCCACTTCGATAGTTGCCGGTGTCCCCGGAAGAATTCGCGCGAGTTGATCTTCCTTGAAGTTCGCGTCAACCCATAAACCATGCGCTGGGATCAGCGAAATGAGTTGTGAGCCGGCCGTCGCATACGCGCCAACTTGCGCGCTGCGGTTTCCGACCACGCCATCAATCGGCGCGCGCAAATCCGTGTAACCAAGATTGAGCCAGGCGACGCCCCGTTCGGCGATGGCCTGCTGCAAGGCCGCCTCCGCCTCCTGCTTTTGCGTCTGGATTACGTCCAACTGGCGCTGCGCTGCTGCCAAACCGGCCTGTGCCTTTTCACCGTCGGCAACTGCCTGCTTGTAGGCTGTGTCCGCATCTTCAGAACTTTGAATAGATACCGCTCCGGTTGCAATCAGCCTTTTATAGCGAACCTGGTCGTCGTGCGTGCGGACGATTTCCGCATTCGCGGCATCGATGTCCGCTTGGGATTGCGTCACAATCGCCTCCTGCAAATAGCTTGTGGCATCCAGATTGGTCAGAGCGGCCTGTTGCATGGCAACGGTAGCTTCGGCTTTGGCAAGCGCCGCGCGGTAATCACGGTCATCCAATTGGATCAATAAATCGCCCGCATGAACCTGTTGATTGTCAGTAACGGCAAGTTTGGCGATAAAACCAGCGACTTCGGGCGCAATCACCGTCACATCGCCGCCCACGTAAGCATCATCCGTGCTTTCGATGAAGCGTCCAACCGTCCACCAATCGTATGTGAATTTTGCAAGTCCAATCGCGGCAAAGAATAACAGCGTCAAAAGCACAGCACGCTTGAAAAGCGGGCCGCGATTCTTTTTTGGCGATGGCAAGCCCGCTATGTCATTCAGTTCGACACGGCCAGTCAGATTTTCCCTGACCGGTCGAGCGGTCAGAACGTCCGACGGATTTACGCGCCCATTTTCTTTGGTTGTTTCGGAGAGCATGAGCGATAGTGTTTTGATTTTTGTGGTGGTTGTGTTTCGCCGAACAGACTTTCTTAAGCCCTACACTTGTGCGAAACCACCGTCCTCGTAGAATTCCACATCAGCCCTTCATTTCCCGAAATCCGCGTCGAGCACGATCCGGTATCGCGCTTTCCCGGCTTCCAGGTGTTCAAATGCCTCATTGATCCGGCTCATGGGAAAATGTTCGGTTTGCGGTGTTATTTTGTGCCTTGCCGCGAATTCCAGCATCGTTGCGATTGAATCGGGGGAACCGATAGCTGAACCGGAGATACTTCGCTGTCCCATTATTAATGACACAACAGGGATGGGTATGGCGTCAGCGACGAAGCCGACAAAAGCCATGCGGCCATTGGGTGCCAGAGTGTTTATTAGCGCGGGCCAGTCGAGAGAAACGTTGACCGTTACGCCACCGCACAGCAACGGACCCGCGTCGGCTGCGGGAAGCGTTTCCGGGATTGGTATAGCCCATGCCCAGTGCGAGCGCACGTGGCTGGCAAATCCACCCTTGTGACCCACCATAGTGAAAGTCGATTCGGCGCATAAATTATGATCACCCGACATGCATTGATGGCAGTGCATACAGCTTTCAGCGGTCCAGCCGATGCCGACACGTTGCCCGACCGTAATTCCCTTGGCAGCTGAACCGACTGCGACCATCCGGCCAACGACCTCATGGTCCAACACGGCGGGAAATTGTGAAAACCCCCGGTCATTATTGAGCATCGACAGATCTGAGTGGCAAACGCCGCAATACTCAACAGCCACTTCGACTTCTTCTTCTCTAAACGGTCCAAGATCGATTTCTTGGCGGGCGAACTTGCTCTTGGCGGCGGACGCCACCCATGCCTTGATTTTTGTCATAGTTTTGGTCTATTTGTGTAATTTTATTTATTGGTTTGGAGTTGAGGCCGGAAATTAGATACCGTCTAGTTGGTATGTATTTTAAGCAAAAATTTGTTTTTTGATTGGAATATTTCACGGTGCTTTTAAGTTAATTGCGGGCATTGTCCAAAACGTTGGCCGCCGGCTTTCCACCGGGCCTGCGTGTCCGTCCAAACAAGTTTTGAAGATAACTGCGGAACTGTTCAATATTCTCCAGCAAAACATCATTGCTCCCGGAAGCCTTGGACAGCATTAGCGAGCCTTGGACAATGGAAACATAAAGCATCGCGAGGTTTTTTGGATTGAACCCGGCTTTGGGCGCGTGAATCCTCTTAGCTTCCGCGAGGTCGGCTTCAAAATCTTCCGCGATGCGTGAAAAAGTGTCCCGGCAGGTTCTGCGGAGTTCGGGATTGGTGAAGGATAATTCCTGCGCGAACATTCCGATAAGGCAACCCTTTGTTAAATGCCGATCACCGCCGGCGGCTTCCTTTGCAAAATCCAGGCGTCCGAAAACCCGGTCCAGCGGATCGGCGAGTTTGCGAAATGGCGCATCCTGGAAATCCTTCGCCTTGCGCTCATAAAAGCGCGTCACTGCGGCTTTGGCGATGTCTTCCTTGCTCTTGAAGTAATGGAAAAAGCCGCCCTTGGTCACGCCCGCCGCCTCACAAATCTCGTCCACGGTGGTTGCGTTGAACCCGCATGCGCGCATTAGCTTCACGCCCGCATCCACAAGCTTGCGCTTCGTTTCAGGCAAATCCGGCACTTGAGTTCGATTTAGCATACAGACTAGTTGGAATGTTATCTCAGTTTCCTGGCTCGGTCAACAGGGTTTTTGAATAATTTTCAAGGCTTGAAAATCAGCGCGGTTACCGGCAAGAATGCCCAGACGTTTTCACAGCGTCAATTACATCAGCCAGCGTGGTTCTTTTTAGATCCCATTCCAGAGCATCGCAGGCGAATGGCTGCTGTCACTCGAAAGCCCGGCAGGATGCGGCAGGTTCAGGGGGGCAATGCGCGCATCTTTCGGGGGAATCTCACCCATAAGAGCCGCCGGAGGAGCGGTAGAATTTTGTCCAACACCCGTTTTGCGCCGCCCAACAACAAACATTTGCCACTCCTTCCGTTTTCAGGGATAATACCCTTCCGTTTTCACGGGCAATTATATGAAACCCCAGATCGAAATCTATGACACGACCTTGCGCGACGGTTCGCAAGGCGAAGGCATCAACTTCTCCGTGGCGGACAAGCTGCGGATTGCCGAACGGCTCGACATTTTTGGGGTCCATTACATTGAAGGCGGCTGGCCCGGCAGCAATCCCAAGGACATCGAGTTTTTCGCCGAAGCCCGCCGGAAAAAATTCAAAAACGCCCGGCTCGCCGCGTTCGGTTCCACCCGCAAAAAGGGCGTGCCCGTCGAACAGGATGACCAGGTGCGCCTCCTGATCGAGGCTGCCACGCCGGTCGTCACCATTTTCGGCAAGACCTCCATGTTGCACGTCAGGGAAGTCCTGCGTTGCGCGCCGGAGGAAAACCTGGCCATGATCGCCGACACCGTCAAATTCCTCAAAGACCACGGCAAGTTCGTCGTTTATGACGCCGAACATTGTTTCGACGGCTACAAGCTGGACCCCGAATACTCCCTCGCCACCTGGCAGGCCGCGGAAAAGGCCGGCGCCGATTTTGTGGTGCTGTGCGATACCAACGGCGGCTGCCTGCCGGACGAGGTCGCCGCCATCACCCGGACCGCCATCGGCAAATTGAATTGCCGGATCGGCATCCACACCCACGACGACAGCGGCCTGGGGGTCGCGAACGCGCTGGCCGCCCTGGAAGCCGGCGCCATCCACGTGCAGGGCACCATCAACGGCTACGGCGAACGCACCGGCAATTGCAATCTGACCAGCGTCATCCCCTGCGTGGCGCTGAAGCTGAATAAAACCTGCGTGCCGCGGAAATCCCTGCCCAAGTTAAAGGAGCTTTCGCAGTACGTGGATGAGATCGCCAACCTGCGCCACAATCCCCGGCAGCCGTGGGTCGGCTCGGCGGCGTTTGCGCATAAGGGTGGGATGCACGTCAATGCCGTCCAAAAACTCGCGTCCAGTTACGAACATATCGATCCCGCGCTCGTCGGCAATGCGCGCACCGTTTTGGTCAGCGATTTGTCCGGCCGCAGCAACATTGTGATGAAGGCCCACGAACTGGGCTTCAAACTCGGCAATGACACCCCGGAGCTGAAGACCATCCTCAGTCGCGTCAAGGAATCGGAAAATGCCGGTTACGAATACGAAGCGGCGGAAGGCTCGCTCGCGTTGCTCATCGGAAAAACGCTCCAACGCCGCGAACCGCAATTCACCGTGGAAACCTATCATGTCTCCATGCGCCGCGATATGCGCGAGTGCATCTGCGAGGCCACCGTCCGCGTGCGCGTCGGCCAAAAGGTCCATCACGAAGTCGCCGAAGGCGACGGCCCCGTGAACGCCCTCGACGCGGCCTTGCGCGCCGCCCTGGCCAAATCGTTTCCCAAACTGAAAAAAATCTCCCTCACCGACTACAAGGTGCGCATTTTGGATTCCACCACCGGCACCGCCGCCAAAACCCGCGTGCTTATCCAGTCCACCAACGGCAAAAACGATTGGGGCACCGTCGGTGTGAGTGAGAACATCATCGAGGCCAGCCTCCAGGCGCTCCTGGACAGCATGGAATTTGCACTGCTGAAAAAGTAAACCCCGCGCCATGAATTTGTAACCGTCATGTTTCCATGCCTCCTTTGACGGCATTTGAAAACCATGATTAAATCAAAATTGGATTCGGGTAGTGTCCTGGTTTCGGCCACCCTCTAAAATGGGACGATTCTCATTCCACTGTCCGAATCCGCCGCCGGGAAATTCTGATTTGACGGTGAATAACTCTCGCTTGCCATGTCGCACAAATGCGCCACTTTATCAATTATGGTCCGCAAAATCGTTCAATCCGCCGTTAAAAGTCCATTGGCCAAGCCCAGTGTCTCTTTAATCCTGACACAAGCGGAATCCGGTCAGGTCCAGGTCAAGGTCAGCATTACTGAATTTATTGCCTATTCCCAGAACACCGGCTTTACCCGGTTAAATCTCACCGGAGGCAAAGTGCTGGACGTGAAAGAAACCACGGACCAGATTGACTGGCTTGTCCGGGTCGCTTCCAACCGGAGCAATTCGCCGACAACCGATGCCGTTGCTTTGTGGTAAAGCCCGCCGCCAAAGACACTTTATGAACATCCCTGTTAAAAACTTTTTCCCATCTCCGCGCCTTCTCGTCTCCGTGGTTGAATGTTCGATGTTGAATGTTCGATGTTGAATGTTTTCCGCCTTCTGCATTCTTCATTTCCCTTTGTAACAACAGCCTCGTTTCTCTTCATTGCTTCGGATATGATGTTCGCATGAGCAGCCAGTCCGCATCCAGCGCCGCTCCGCGTCTTTTTCCCAACACGCGATGGTCCGTCGTGCTGGCCGCCACCCGCACGCCGTCGCCCGAATCCGCCGCCGCCCTGGAAACCATCTGCCGCGCCTATTGGTATCCGCTCTACGCCTATGTGCGCCGCTGCGGCCGGTCGCCCCATGACGCACAGGATTTGACCCAGGAATTTTTCTGCCGCCTGCTCCAAAAAAACTGGCTCGATTCCGCCGACCGCCAAAAAGGACGTCTCCGCACCTTCCTCATCGTGGCTTTGAAAAATTTCATGATCAACGAATGGGACCGCGCCTCGGCCCTCCGGCGCGGCGGCGGCCATTCCCATACCCCCTTCGACACCGCCTTCGCCGAAAGCCGGTTCGCCGCCGACACCCATTCGCTCGCGCCCGATGAAACGTATGACCGCCAATGGGCGCTCACCCTTATCAGCCTCACCACCAGCCGCCTCCGCGCCGAATTTGCCGCCGCGGGAAAGCCCGGCGATTATGACGCCCTCAAAAACTGCCTGCTGGCCGACCGCGGCGCGATTGATTATGCGTCCGCGGCCAAAAGTCTGGGCATGAACGAAGGCGCGACGCGCGTGGCCGTGCATCGCTTGCGCAAACGGTTTCGCGAAATTTATCGCGAGGAAATTTCGCAAACCCTGGACCAGGGCGCGGACCTGGAGGACGAATTGCGCCATCTCGCCGCCGCCCTGGCCCGGCCTTGATGTGATAAAACCGTGTAACAAACCCGATCCAGTTCTTAATTAACGGGCATGAACACCGAGCCAATGCCGCGATGTCCGCAGTGCGGGGAACTCCTGCCGCCGGATGCCCCGGACGGCCTCTGCCCCCGGTGCATCATGGCGATGAATCTGAAGACGGAAACCGCCTTTTCCGGCGAAACTTCCGCCGCGCCGCCGCTGCCGCCGGAGCAGATCGCGCCGCATTTTCCGCAGTTGGAAATCCTCGAATGCCTCGGGCGCGGCGGCATGGGCGTGGTCTATAAGGCCCGGCAAAAAAGCCTGGACCGCCTCGTGGCGCTCAAGCTCCTCGCGCCGGAACGCACCGGCGACCCGCAATTTGCCGCGCGGTTTGAAAAGGAAGCCCGCGCCCTGGCGGCGTTGAATCATCCCAACATCGTCACCATCCACGACCACGGCCAGGCGGGCGGATTTTATTTTCTGCTCATGGAATTTGTGGACGGGGTCACGCTCCGGCAATTGCTCAACGCCGGCCGCATTTCGGCGCGCGAGGCGCTGGCCATCGTTCCTCAGATTTGCGACGCGCTGCAATTCGCGCACGACCAGGGCATCGTCCACCGCGACATCAAGCCGGAGAACATCCTGCTCGACCGCCGGGGCCGCGTGAAAGTGGCGGATTTTGGGCTGGCAAAAATGGTGGAGGGCGGGAAGGGAAGCCCTCCACCCGCCGCAACTGGTTCGCCAACCGGCACCGCGTCTGAAACGCGCTCGGCCAGTGAATTAACCGACGCCGGGCGCGTGATGGGTACGCCGCAATACATGTCGCCGGAGCAGATTCACGCCCCGGGCGCGGTGGACCATCGGGCGGACATCTATGCGCTCGGCGTGGTGTTTTACCAGATGCTCACCGGCGAATTGCCGGGCAAAAAGCTCGAACCGCCGTCCCGCAAAGTGCAGATCGACGTGCGCCTGGATGAAGTGGTGCTGCGCGCGCTGGAGAAAAACCCCGACCTGCGCTACCAGCAGGTCAGCGAAGTCAAAACGATGGTGGAGACGATTACCGCAACGCCGTCCGGTAGCAGCCGAGAGGAGGAGGCTCAAACTGGAAAATCGGAAAGCGGAAATCAGAAATCGGAAATGGCCTCGCGCTTTTCGCGCGCCCCCATCGTCGGAGTCTGCAATGGAAAACGGGTTGTCAATTGGACAGGCGTGATACAAACTTGGATGGTTATTTACGGAGCCTCGTTGGTCGGCCTGTATATCGGCTTCGGGCGCTGGGTTCCTTTTCATGATTTGATTGCAAGCGTGGTTGGTGTTGCGACTTTGGCCACCGCGACTTTGGTGCAACTGGGGATGAAAACCCCTGTCGAGAAGCTAAAGGTTCTCGATGCAACCAAAACCAAACCGCGCTTTTCGCGCATAGCCATCGCTGTCGCAGCGTGCCTTGTCCTCACTGGCGGCATTTTGGCCTTCGTGCTGGTAAGAAGTCATTGGACAGAAGTACCAGATTCAGTGCGTACGGAAATCGCCTATCAACTTATATTTTTTGGATTCCCGGCTGTGGGCATGTTGTTTGTCCTCGGAATTATCTGGCGCGCGGTGAAAAAACCGCTCGACGGCGCAACGGGCGTCGCGCCCAGCTATGCGGAGCAGGAACTCAAGCGCGGCGGAATTGTGCTCGTTGGACGTCGAAACGGGCAGCGGGTCATCGTTTGGCGCGGCGTGGTGAACACTTTCTTTGCGATATTAGGATGTGTGCTGATTATGACTTTCGTCGTCCAGTTGTTCATACCGATTGGAACAGTGGGATGGGTCGCTGCCATTTTATTCGCAGTGTTCCTGACGACACGCGTCGTGATCATGGGAGTCAAGACCCCGGTAGAGCAATTGACTTCCCTCGACGATTCCCCGACCGGCGGCGGCACGCCCCCGGTGGGATACAAATTGGCGCGCCAAAAAAACCTTTGGATAACCTGGGCAGGCATCGCGGCAATATGGGTGATGATAGCCCTCCAATGGTGGATCAAATATGAACCTCCCGGCATTTGGTTCCCAGACTGGATTGATGCATCCGTCAGTGGTAAATACGGGGAGGCTTTGCTTCATGTAACCGAAGTTTCGCAATCCGGCCAGGTCGTGCTGGTGAAACTGGTTTGCGACATGTCCTATTCCGAGCGCGATTTGTCTGTCCAGTATTCCGGGCAGATCTTTGACTATCCAACCAATGTTGTTTCTTTGGCATCCGATGTGGATTGCTTGATTGCGCCCAGCTTCATGAACGCCGGCGTGCAGCAGGTGCTGGCGGGAACCGGCCTCTTGAAAGGAAAATCAGTCTATCGGATTGGCTTTGTTTTGCCGGACACGGCCACCGCAGCCAAGGTGGTTGAACAAATGACGAAAGTGCATCTCAACAAGCCGCGCGGGCTGGACCAACAAAATAGCGTACTCTTGTTGTTTTCCCTGCACCGGCGCGTGGGTAATGATGTCGGCGGAAAACCCGTCTCTGAAAATCTCAGCGCCATGATAAACTACTGGCAGCCGGAACAACATCCCACTGCGGAATCAAAGCCTCCCGCCGCCGCTCCCGCTCCTTCTTTCAGTCGGGTAATCGAGCGATCCCTCTTTGCCAGTAATGGTCAAGTGTCGCGGCTTTTGTGTTTGGACGACGGTGCCTTGGTGATGCTGCCGACAAATGTAATTACGGATTCCGCACCGGATTTTGCTGATTGGTGGCGGGGCACAAAGGGTGATCTACTCATAGCGGTTATAGCCAAGGATAACAAGATCATGCTTTCGAGCCTCAAAGATGGCGGTGCAAAATTTGCCGAGGTTCCCGCTGGTGATTGGAAAGCCGCTTCACCAACCGACGTGGCTGAAGCATTACAAAAAGGCAGTTTGCACCAGCCTATTGTATCCGGCTTCGACGAGGTTTTCCTGCCGGAATCCGCGTTGCCGGCGACATTCGCAGTGGAATCGCGAAATGGAAAAGCGGGCCTTTTGCAAATTACAGTGTTCACCGACAACCCGCGCGGCGTACATGTCCGCTGCAAGCTGGTGCAAAACGAGACGGCCAACCCGGCTTTGCCATCGGCCCCCACGGAAACTTCGCTTCCGATACCATTGTCTGCTTCGTCGGTTGGCACGGACTACACCGTCGCCGCCGGCAGCAATGCGCCATTGAGTCATCAGCGGTATTTTAACCCGCCCACCAACCCGCCGTCCGTCGTTCCCGAACTGGCGACAAACCCTCCGGGCGAACTCGCCCCTGCCGCCGCGCAAAGCCCTTCTTTCGGCCCGGTGATGGAACGGACAATTTATGATTATAAATCCGGCAAAGATTGGCTGCTCAATCTGAAGACCGGAGAAACTTTCTCGCTTCCTTCCGGATTGACCTGGGAAAAGAATTCGTCTGCCATCTGGGAATGGGCGCATCAACACGGGGTTCATGTCATGGGGTACACCGTATTCAGCCAGAAGTGGCATGAGGGGGATCCGGTTCCCGGCATCGAGGCGTTGGACCAGCGATACGGAATGCCAGTGGCCAGTAAAAGAGGGCTATACGGTTTTGAAATGCAGGCCGCCATCATGCAGGCACAGGGCCTTGCCTTTGAAACCATAACTCCACTGGAAATTTCAAACACCTTGCAAACGCTGATCGTTCCCGCCAAAGGAAACAACATCGGCCCGTTTTTGCCTCAATTTGCCGGTATGGCTTGGCATGGCGACACATGGCAGGGCACGGACGATTACCTGTACGCGTTTCAAACCGATGACGGGCAAAGCGGTGCCCTTCAAATCACCGGGTTCACCAACCATCCGCCCGGCGTGAAAATCCGCTATAAGCTGGTGGAAAACTCCAGTGTGCCAGGCCACCGGCTCCCAGAGTAGCGGCTTTCGGAAGAAAGCCGCATTCTTCAATTTCTAGCGATTTGCGGCGCTCTGCCGGGACGCCGCTACTTTTGATGGAAGGTCTTGCACTGGTCTCTGAAATCCGTTACGCGGAGCGGTTGATTATCCAACGATTACCGGCCGGATGCTGGCCAGGAACAGCGCGAATAATGCCAGCGACACAAGCAGCCAAATGAGATGCGCCAACGGATGACGGGCAATGGAGGCACGAACGTGTTCAGAAGCCGTCGCAACAATAAACCGAGCTCCGCACAACAAGGGAATGACCTGGAGGACGAGGACATACCAAAAAAAATTACTCGACCGTCTGAGCAACTGAAAATAATTCAAATAACCGTCGTATCCACCATGAGGCGAGCGGGGGTCCCAATTGTTGATGTCGTCAAGGTCTCCGCCTCCGCTCCGGCTGATTCCATCAAATCCGCATGAATAAAGATCATACTCGTTGGTGTTATGAATGCCGGGGCAACGGTAAACATAATCGTGTTTCCAGGGATCTTTGGGAATTTCGGGAGGATCAAAATAGGGGCCGTGCTATTTTCCAGAGAGGTTGGTCGGACAAATCAGCATGGCTTTGAATCCTTCCGCGGTGGTGGGATAACGGCCGCAGTCGTTTGAAAACTGATCCAGCGTCGATTTGATACCGCCGTGCATATCTGCAAGGGCGGCGGTTACCGGGGCTTCCTCCGAGGCGAGAACGGTCGCTTCCAAAACCATCAAGGCAAATAATGAAAACCAAAATTTCATGCCAGAGATGAACCCACTCTTACACCGGATCGACCCGCCTGACAAGCTCGTGGGCAGATACTCGATGCGGTCCGGCCAATCCCAATTCGCCGCTTCCCGCCAAAAATCCACCAACAGCCGGGCTTGTTTGCCATAGGCCAGCGCCGGCACCGAACGTCGGAAGAGGATGAGACCCGCATGCCCCAGTCCTTCGCGCGTCAGGTTGCCCGCATGCAGGGGAAGGCTTGCCCGGTCAAAACTCACGAGAACCATCCCCGCCTCCCGCAAGGTCATCAACAGCGCCGGGTCCTTGACCGACAAATAGGCGCCCTCCTGCCAGTCGGAAATATGTATTAACGGGAAACCGGCTTGGAATTGGCAACACGCCGACACCATCCGGTGCGACGTGTTTTCATCCGCCAGCAGGCGCGGCCTCACCCCGCCACCTCGGCCTCACGCTGGAGCGCCACTTCCTTCGCAAACCGCCTGGCAAAGGCCAGCGCGCACCGCACCAGCGCCGGCGGCCACCGAAAATGATCGGCCGTTTTGGCAATCGTTTTCGCTTCACGATACACCTCGGCCACTTCCCATACCGCCACGCGATGTCCCTGCACAAACGCTTCGCGTCCGGCAGCCGAATCGCGAAACCCGAGGCCCGGAAACTCCTCCTCCAGCGCCTTTTCCTTCAGGTAAAGGCTGCTCAGAGTGGACACCTCCAGATGACGCCGCTTTGCCTGGCGCGCGAGCAGCGCCGCGTCGTCCGCCTCGATCCGACATGACTGCACTACTGTGGGCATGAATCCAGTTTCGTTTACAATGTAAACAATGTCAAGCCGCGGGCAGGGGCGCGGGCAGGGCGCGCAGTTCCTTGCGCGCCGCGATCCATTTTCGCAGGAGGTAATGAGTTTTTAAATTTTCCCCTTCCGCTTTTCCCGACAGGGGCGAGTGCCCCTCAGACCATGTCTTCTGCCGGAATTCCTTCGCGACAAAACCTTGCCGGCCATTATTATGTTTCCATTGACCATCGCCGAAGCGCCAAATGATTAATTGTCCATGAACGCTTTTTTCCTGCTTTCCAAACTTTTCCCCCGGCAATTCACCCTGTTCTGTCTCCTTGCTCTCACCGTCATGATTCAGCCGCTCCTCCCAACCACTGCCCGGGCGGAAGACGGTTATCGCCTTTGGATGCGCTATAATCTTCTGCCCGCGCAAAACCTCGACGCCTATCGCGCCAACATTGCCTCGCTGGTCGTGCCGGGCAACTCGCCCACCCTGGATGCCATTCGGACCGAACTCACCAATGCCTGCGCCGGACTGCTGGGCGCGCCGGTCCCCGTGCTGCCGGAGGTGGACCGCGATGGCGCGGTGATCGTGGGCACGCCGAAAAGTTCCGCCGTCATCGCCGGCCTGCAAATGGACCAGCAACTCAGCGGCCTGGGGGCACAGGGCTTCGTCATTCGTTCGGTGAAAATCAACGGCCATGCGGCCACCGTGATTGCTTCCGCCGGCGAAACCGGCGCGCTCTACGGCGCTTTCCGTTTCCTGCGCCTCGTGCAGACGCTCCAGCCGGTTGACCAGCTTGACCTCGGCGAAAAACCGCGGTTCACCCTCCGTGTGCTCGATCATTGGGACAACCTCGACGGCTCCATCGAGCGCGGTTATGCCGGCAAATCGCTCTGGGATTGGAACGCCTTGCCGGACACAGTGGACCCGCGGCTCCGCGATTATGCGCGCGCGAACGCCTCCATCGGCATCAACGGCGCGGTCCTCAACAACGTGAACGCCAACGCCCTGAGCCTGGATCCGGATTACCTCCGCAAAACCGCCGCCATCGCCGACGCCCTTCGGACCTATGGCATGAGGGTTTATCTTTCCGTTCGCTTTTCTGCCCCGGTCGAACTCGGCAAGATGAACACCGCCGATCCGTTCGATCCGCAAGTCGTGGCGTGGTGGAAGGACAAGGCGGACGAAATTTACCGTCTCATCCCGGACTTCGGCGGGTTCCTCGTCAAGGCCAACAGCGAAGGCCAGCCCGGTCCGCTCACTTATCACCGCACCTATGCCGACGGCGCGAACATGCTGGCCGTCGCGCTCGCCCCTCACGGCGGTGTCGTCATGTGGCGCGCCTTTGTCTATGACTACAAGCCCGGTTACGATCGCGTGGCCGCCGCGTACGATTCCATGAAGCCGTTCGACGGGATGTTCGCTTCCAACGTGCTCGTCCAGGTCAAGAACGGCCCGCTGGATTTCCAGCCGCGCGAACCGTTCAGCCCGCTCTTTGGCGCCCTCTCGAAAACTCCGCTGATGCCGGAATTGCAAATCACGCAGGAATATCTCGGCCACGCCAACCATCTCGTTTTTCTCGCGACGATGTGGCGCGAATTTTTTGATTCGGATACTTACGCCAAAGGCCCGGGTTCCACCGTGACCAAGGTGGTGGATGGCACGCTCCACGGCCAGCGCCTCACGGGAATCGCCGGGGTCGCCAACACCGGCAACGACCGCAACTGGACCGGCCACGATTTTGCGCAGGCCAACTGGTACGCCTTTGGCCGCCTCGCCTGGGACCCCGACCTCTCGTCGCAACAAATTGCCGATGAATGGGTGCGCCAGACCTTCACCAACGATCCCAAGGCGGTGGCGACCATTACCCGAATGATGCTCGAATCCCGCGAGGCCGCCGTGAATTACATGACACCGCTGGGTCTGGCCCACCAAATGTCCCGGAATGTTCACTATGGCCCCGAGCCGTGGGGCGCGCCCGGCTTGCGCCCGGACCAGAACCCCACTTATTTCAACCGGGCCGATGCCGCGGGCCTGGGCTTTGACCGCACCAGCGCCGGCAGCGATGAAGTGAGCCAATACCAGGAACCATTGCGGGACCGTTTTGCCGATCTGGCCACCTGTCCCGACCAGTTCCTGCTCTGGTTCCATCATGTGCCCTGGGATTACCGGATGCCTTCGGGCCAGACGATGTGGGATGATTTGTGCCTGCACTACCAACCCGGCGTGGATTGGGTGGCCGGCGCGCAAATGACATGGGATTCGCTCTCCGGCGAGATCGATCCGGAACGCCACGCGGCGGTGGCCGCCAAACTCGCCATCCAGGAGCACGACGCTATCTGGTGGCACGACGCCTGCCTGCTCTATTTCCAGACTTACTCCAAAATGCCGTTTCCGCCCGGCGTGGCCAAACCGCAATCCACGTTGGAAGAACTTGAGCATCCCCGGTAAGCGGTTGCTCAATCCTGGCCCGGACGGATGACATCATAACCCAAACCCAAAGCGGCTTTGGCCTGAATTCCATCCAGAGTCATGAGTCGTGTCAAATTCAGTTCTTCCATCGCCGCCAGATGCATCCGGTCCATTGCGCGGCAATAAATCGCCTGCGGATGCCGATGTTGCCGGAGTGCCGTCGAAAAAACCGCCGCCGGCAAAGAGCGAAAATGAAATGGGTCGAAATTGCGCATTGCGGCAAACTTCGCCTGATAGTGTCGCCACTGGCTGGCCCGAATTTCACCGCCAATTGCCAATGATTTCAGTTGCGCTTCAGTTTCAAGTTCTGCCAGCAACGACACCACCGCTTCATCTTCGGCGTCCACCGCCTTCCGCACGTCCGCGCTTTCCGGTTCATCGCGCAACAGCTTGAGCAGGCAACTGGTATCCAGATAAATCATGGGTGCTTGCCCGTGAATATCCGGTCAGCCCGGCTTTGCGCGAGCGCCGCGTCACTGCGGGAAATTTTTCCGCCGGAAATTTTTTCCTGCCAGCGCGCATGTTGCTCCATGTCCCAACGCCGACGCTTTTGCACGGCGACGGCCAGCCGCATCAGTTTGGCGACCGGCTCGCCGTCGCGCGTGATGAGAATTTCATTTTCGATTTTCAACGCCGCCTCCGCCTCCGGCCAGCGCTGGCGCAAATCGCGAATCGTGATCGTTTTCATGACCAAAGCATAACATGTTTCACACCCCCGGTCAACGGGCCGTTCGCGCCGCCACAGCACAATCGGTAAAGAGGTTGTCATCAGGATCGCTCGTGACGATATGAAAATGAAAGGACGGCGTGACGCGGAGCAAGTTGCCGCCGGTCAGTTCCCCCAAATCCATGAGCCGCGCCAGTTTCCGCCATCTCGCCGGACCGCTCATCCGTGTAAGAACCTCCTCATATTCCAACAGCAATTCGGTGGAGACTGCCCAGGTGATTCGCCCAGCGACCCAGGCATCAAGAATTGGATGAAATGGATGCCCCTCGGCCAGTGCCTGCACCACCGTGTTGGTGTCGAGGCAAACAATCATCCCTTGCGCAATTCAGCGCGGGTCTCGCGGATGATGTCGGTTAATCGGTCAAATTTTCCCGAAAGGCGGTCTGCCTCGGCGTCTGCCGACAGCTCGCGCCAAAGTCGCTCTTTTTCCATTCGCAGCAATAGGTGATGGAGTACCAGCAAGCTCTCTTCGTCCATCGCGTTAATGCGCTGGACGATCTCAGGCAATAATTTCCGCGGCTCTAAAACAGTCGCTTCCATATCACTATTTTGCCCTGGATTACCGGCTGAAGCGAATCATTTTTAGTTTTCAATCGTCGCCGGGGTCATTCCGAGTCGAAAAATTCCCGGTTTCGTGTATGGTAATTCCGCGGGGCAAAGGTGCCCGCGCAATAAGACAACACTGCAAATGAGAGGATAATATGCTCGCCAAACGAAAATTGGGCGCCCAGGGACTGGAAGTTTCCGAAATCGGATTGGGTTGCATGGGCATGAGCCATGCCTATGGCACGCCGGATGATGCCGAGTCCATCGCCACCATTCACCGCGCCATCGACCTGGGCTGCACTTTCCTGGATACCGCCGAAATTTACGGGCCGTTCACCAACGAAGAACTGCTGGGCCGCGCCCTTCGCGGCAAGCGCCACCAAGTGATCCTCGCCACCAAATTCGGTTTTCAATTCGAAAACGGACGGCGTACCGGCATCAACAGCCGGCCGGAACATATCCGTGAGGCCGTCAACGGCTCGCTCCACCGCCTCGGCACCGACCACATTGATCTCCTGTATCAACACCGGGTCGATCCCAACGTACCCATCGAAGACGTGGCCGGAACGGTCGCCGGATTGGTCGCCGCCGGCAAAGTCCGCTTCTTCGGATTGTCCGAAGCCGGAGCGGAGGTCATCCGCCGCGCCCATGCCGTCCACCCCGTCTCCGCCCTGCAAAGCGAGTATTCCCTGTGGGAACGGAACCTGGAGCCGCAAATCATTCCCCTCTTGCGGGAACTTCGCATCGGCCTGGTGCCGTTCAGTCCGTTGGGCCGCGGCTTCCTCACCGGCACCGCCAAGCGCGCCGAGGAATACGCCGAAGGCGATTATCGCCGCAACAGCGACCCGCGCATCCAGGGGACCAACTTCGATGCCAACCTGCGGGCCGCGGAAACCATCCGCGAATTCGCGCGCCGGAAAGGCATCACTCCGGCGCAAACCGCGCTGGCCTGGGTGCTGCGCAAGGGACCGGACGTTGTTCCCATTCCGGGGACCAAACGGCGGAAGTATCTCGAGGAAAATCTCGGCGCGGCCACGGTAAAACTGACTTCGTCCGAAGTCGCGGAACTGGACGCCGCGCTGGCGCCCGGCAAAGTCGCCGGCCCGCGTTACACCAAGGAAATGATGTCGCAAGTGAATCGGTGAGCGACAGGCTGCGGCAGGTCGCGCGGTCCACTGCGCGCCGCACTACATTTCGCAGGAGACGAGGTGACGAGTCTCTAATTTTCCCATCTTTGTAATTTTTGCGTTCTTTTGTGGCAAAAAATCCGCGTCCATTCGCGGGGAGCGCGGGCGTCCCGCCCGCTGTTTTTGGCGTCTCGCCAAAAACCTTCTTCCTCGTTCCAAATCCGTGTTCATCCGTGTGAATCCGTGGTTAAACGGCCATTTTTGCGCCCTTTGTGCCTTTTTGCCGCTAAATTTCGTGTTTTGGTCTCTTTCGTGGTTAAATTTCAGTGTTTCAGCTTTTGTTCTTCGAATCCGTGGAAAAAGGTCTTTCCCCTTCGTTTTCGTGGCCTTTTGCGGAACCCTCACGCAAAGGGCACAAAGGCGTGGCGAACGTGCAAGGCCTGACTTCGGTTGAAAACCACCGGCTGGAACGCCGCGCCGGACAGTTCGAGGCGCGAGTGACGCGGGCCGTTCGCGGGAAAATCGCGTGGCTGCTGGAATTGAA
>JBKQUF010000148.1:0-13275 GCA_052140285.1 Limisphaerales bacterium
TTGCTGGAAAAACTGGGCCTGATCAAACTTTTCGCCACTGTGCCGCAATGGGCTTTGTAGCCAGACAAAAACCGGAAACCGCCGGTTTTACTGGCCTTTTTGAAAATCTCCGAGGAAGTTAGGCTAGGTGACGCAATTATTGATTTCTGCAACGAGCATGTTCAAGCAAGCCTAAACACTTACGAATTAGAACAAATCGGTCAGGTGCATGTGAGCAATGGCCTTCAGCGCCTGGGTTTCATCGCGCTCGCGGGAGATCCATTTGAAAACTTTGTAAATGGCCAATGGCGGAACGATCAAATTATCCATGTTCTCAATTGCCCCAGCGAAGAAGCCGGAATTCGGGCCGTCGGTTAAATACTCAATCCACCCGGATGAATCCACGGCGTTCACAGGCGGTCGGGTTTGCGTTCAAAGTCGCGGTTCATGCCCTTCAAAAAGCCGCGCATCTCCTTCATCGGCTTCATGGGGACGATTTCAATCCGCCCCCCGAGCGCAAAGACTTGCAGCTTCTGCCCGGCCTTGAGTTTCAGGAAATCCCGCACGGGCCGGGGGATAACCACTTGAAATTTCGGTGATAGGGTGACAGTGCTCATACCGTTATCATTTTGGTATGGAGATAGTTTGTTCGATAGCTAATGTCAACCATCACGGTTATCCATTTTTCCATCGCGCCGGATTTCATTCTTCATTCCGCCTTCGCCGCCCGGACCAGGCCGTTCATCGAAGATTTTCTGGAAGATGTTTCACTGCTTTTTTCCCGGCCCCGGCCTTTACGAGGTTAAAGCAACGCCACAGGATATTGTCGCACAAGAGAATCTTTGCCCTCAAACGCATTTAACACCATCGGGCAGCGGCGCGTTGAAATCGTCGGGCACGGTAAACTGGCCTTTGGCCAAGCCGATGGGACGCGACGGGAAAACCGGCGGCGGATTCAAAATCGTGAGCAGGCCGGACGCCTTTTCCGGCAACGCTTCCGCGCCTTTCGATGAAACACGACCGTGGTCAATTTCAACTTCAACCGTCACAAAACTCATGGTGAAACTCTAAACGGAAAATTTGCGGGCGTCAATTCGTGTTAATTTGTGAAATTCGTGTTTGCATTCCTCATCGGCCTTCGCCTCGCGACACGAACGCTTCCTCAAAGATTTTCCGGATGATGTTTTGTTGGCGTTAACACAAAAGGCGCAAACGCGGTTGATCGCAGATTGCGCTTGCGCGGCAGCCCAACTCCTGTGGAAGCTATTGGTTTAAATTTTATGAGCCGTCAGGCGAAATCATGAACGCGGAAGTTGCAGCAGTGGAAACGGCAGACCGCCCAGCCAAGCGAAGCCTCTTGCAAAGCGGGATCATCTTTTCCGCCGCCAATATGTTTGTGGCTGTCGGAAATTTTGGCTTTCAAGTGCTGATCGGCCATCGATTGGACAACCCCCAATTCGCCCTGGTCAACACCACGCTGGGCTTTGTGTTGTTTCTCAATTTGCCGATGAACGCCGCAACCTATGGGGTGGCCCATTACATCGCGCGATTTCATTTCAGCGGAGATGAGGCCCGGTTGCAAGGGCTGTTTGCCGGATGCCGCAAATTTCTTTTCCATTTAACCATCGGCGCCAGCGTGCTGGCGGCGATCTTAATTGTTCCGTTAAGCCATTTTTTCCATTTCCCGACCACCCTGGCGCTGGCGGCGTTTTGCGTGGCCTTGATGACTTGCTGGGGCGCATTTGTGAACGCGCTGTGCCAGGGGTTGGGGTGGTTCAACCGCTTGGCGGCCATTGGACTGCTGGCGGTGGTTTTACGTCTGCTATTTGGGACAGTGACGATAGTCATTCCGACGGCGATCATTGGGGTGCTCGCCACCGCTTTCATGCTGTTGGCGAACCTGGTGCTATTGGTTTGGAGGAAGGATCTTTCGCGAAAGGCCGAACCGGTGTCGCCGTGGACCCTTGAATTTGTCCAATTTCTTACGGTCGCCGCGGCCTTTTCGGTGGGCACGTTTTTTTTAAGCCAGGGAGATTTGCTGGTGGCGCAACACTCGTTTTCGGGTCATTCCGACGACTTGGCGGCTTTTGTGGCCGCAGGCACATTTGCGCGCAATCTGCCGCTGGCGGTCGGCCCGCTGCTGACGGTGCTGTTCACCCACCGGTCCCGTACTCATCATCACCACGCCGATGCCTTGCGAGAGCAGTTGAAATTGCTGGGGCTTTATGCCGTGGTCCTGGCGTGCGGCGTGATTTTCCTGCTGGTCTTCCGGACACCCTGCCTGAAGGTGCTGGGCAAGTACACGCCGGAAGCCGCCGGGATGCTCATTCCGTTTTCGATCACCATGGCGTTTTTCGGCCTGTCCCAGGCGATGGCGATGTGGGCGCTCGCCAGTCGTTGGACGGCCATTTCCGTCTTATACGGCGTACTGGGAGCCATCTATTGGCTGGTGCTATTCATCTTCGGTAAGGCTCCCACCACATTGTTGCACGCGATGCCGGTGGCGGCGGGAATCGCTTTTGTGGTCTTGT
Source organism: Limisphaerales bacterium (assembly GCA_052140285.1). Taxonomy (GTDB): domain Bacteria; phylum Verrucomicrobiota; class Verrucomicrobiia; order Limisphaerales; family UBA11358; genus UBA11358. The sequence continues at coordinate 2,511 of JBKQUF010000148.1, forward strand.
TTGCGATCTGGCTGATTTTCATGAAGCAACATCGACATCCGCCCCAAACCCCGGAACTGGAAATTCCTTGAGCGCCGCAACGCCCAACGCCAATCGCCCGCGCCTGGTTTGTTTCGTCAATGACATTTACGACGAGAGCATGGCCGGAGGCGACGTCTATTTCTATTTTACGGCTACGGCGGCGATCGATGCGGGGCATCCGATTCATTTCTTTGGCGGCCACGCGCTCCAGAAATACCTCGAGCGGTGGCGTCTGCCAAAAAATTACACCCTGACGGATTCAGGGATGGCCCAACTGGGTGATGTGGCCAAACTCTCCGGCCAATTCCGGCTGTTGCGCGATTTCGGGCGGCGAATGTTTGGAACGTTTCCAAAGTTCAACGAGATCAGCCCGGATGACATCGCCTACGCCATGTCGGATTTCTGGTTTGACACGATCCCCCTGATTCGTTGTCCGGCGCGCCGGAAAATCCTCTACGTGGGCATGATGGCCCCGACGTTTTCGCAAGTCCTGTTCAGAAAACGCGCCGATGTAACTTCACTCCGGCTCTCGTCGTTTTACTTTTGGCTGAGCCAGCAATTGTCACTTCGGTGGTTCCGGCGTTGCCAGGGCGGAATCGTCACTTACAGCCATCCGGAGATTAAGGAGTATCTTTTAAGTTTCGGTTACCGCGAATCCAGCCTGTGGTATGTGCCCAACGGCAGCGACGCGGTGACGGCGGACCGCATTCCGGCGCAGCCGAAACAATTCGACGTGGCCTGGACCGGCCGGGTGCATCCGCAAAAGGGAGTCGAGGACCTGCTTAGCACGTTCGCCTGGCTGAAACAACAGTTGCCGGATTACAAGGCCATCGTCATCGGCAACAGCAAAAAATGGCTGGAACCCGTGATTCAACAGATGGGCCTGGCGGAGAACGTGGCCTTCAGCGGCCTGGTTTCCGAAGAGGAGAAATTTCGGTTGCTGAAAAGCAGCCGGTTGTTCCTGATGCCCAGCAAATATGAAAGTTGGGGCATCGTGGTGGGGGAAGCGATCGTTTCCGGTGTGCCGGTGCTTGCCTATCGGCTGGATTGCTATCCGGCCGTCTTCGGTGAATTTGTCCGGTACGTGCCGCCGTTTGATTGCGAAGCCTTCAAGCGCGCCGCCGAAGACGAAGTGCGCCGGCAACGCGCCGGCCGGAATTACATGGCGTCACTCGATTGGCCGGCGATGAAGGAGAAACTAAGCTGGCGAACCGCGCAAAAGAATTTTCGTAGTTTGCTGGAGAAACTGTCCACCTCACAACCCAGCCGCGACAATCCGGCGCGCCGATGATCAAGATTCTCGTAACGGGCGGCGAGGGGTTGCTGGCTTACGCCCTGCGCCGGCTTCCGACCGGCAATGACGCCCTGCATTTTTTTTCCCGTCGTGATTTTGACATCACTGCGCCGGAACAAATGGAGCGCCAGTTGGAGGCCGTGGCTCCCCACGCGGTGATCAACACCGCGGCTTATAACCTGGTGGATCGTTGCGAGGACGAGCGGGAAATCTCCTGGGCAGTCAATGCCACGGCCCCGGCGAACCTCGCCAAAATCTGCGCCGCCAGAAAGATCCGATTGGTCCATTTCAGCACCGATTATGTTTTCGATGGGGCAAAAAAATTGCCGTATCAGGAAACGGACGTTCCCCGCCCGCTAAACCATTACGGCGCCGGCAAACTGGCGGGTGAGCGGGCGGTGCTGGATGCGTCTTCCGCGCATCTGGTTCTGCGCACCAGTTGGGTTTTTGGATGGCATCCGACGCAAGCCAAAACCTTCATTCATACGATTTTGAAAGCCGCGCGCGAAGGCCGCCCGATCAAGGCGACCACCGACCAGGTCTCCGTGCCCACCTTTGCCGGCAACCTCGCGCAATGGACGCTGGAATTGGCGCGCGGCAACGCCTCCGGTTTGTTCCACGCGGTGAACGATGGAAGCGCCAGCCGTTTTGACTGGGCGAAAACAATTCTGGACGAGGCCGCCCGCCTGAATTTGATTCCCGCCGCGCCGCCGGTGGAACCGGTGTTGAGTTCATTCTTCAGTTCAACGATGCGCCGCCCGGATTACACCGTGTTGGATAATCAAAAACTGTCCGCGCAACTTGGCCATGCCGCGGGTCCCTGGCAGGTTGGGTTGCGGAAAATGCTCGCGCAAATGAAATGATTTCGGTTAGTTTGGCCGCCAATGTCCACCGTCTGGCAACGAGTTGAAGTGCGCGGCATCGCCGAAGTGGCCGGCTTGCCCGGCGCGCGCGTGGAAGCATTGCCGGTGTTTCGCGATCCGCGCGGCACCCTGCACGAGCTTTTCCGGACCGACGAAATCCCGTCCGGGTTCAAGCCGGTGATGGCGTGCTCCTCCTGGTCCGATCCAGGTGTCACCCGCGGACCGCATCAACACGTCATGCAGGACGATTATTTCACTTTTGCCGGCCCGTCCGATTTCACCGTCTATCTCTGGGATGACCGCCCCGGTTCGGCGAAAGCCGCCTCCGGTTGGTACATTGACACCGGCGCCGCCGCGCCCGCGCGAATTTACGTCCCGCGCGGCATCGTCCACGCCTACCGGAACACCGGTCGCGTGTCCGGTTTGGTGGTCACGGTCACCAGCCTGCTGTTCAAGGGCGAAGGCCGGCGCGATCCCGTGGACGAGATCCGTCACGAATTAAACCCTGATTCGCCCTATCGCCTCCCCCCGCCATGATCCAGGAACGCGCCACTTGCCGCACCTGCGGCTCGAAAAATCTCAAGCTGATCCTCGACCTCGGCAAAACCGCGCTGGCCAACGATTTTCTGCGTCCGGAAGAGGTGAAAAACTACCACACGTGCCTGCCGTTGCGGGTGGTGCTCTGCCTGGATTGCTCGCTGGTCCAACTGGCGGACACCGTGGATCCGCGAATCCTCTATTCGCACTACGCCTACGTCACTTCCACGTCCGCCACGATGGAGTCGCACTTGAACAAGCAGGCGGCGCATCTGCTGGCCACCGGCCATCTCGGCGCCGGTTCAAAGGTCCTGGAAATCGCCTCCAACACCGGCGTGTTCCTGAAAAAATTCAAGGAACAAGGCTGCGACGTGCTCGGAATTGAACCGGCGGCCAACATCGCCGACATCGCCATTGCCACCGCCATCCCGACCCGCAAGGAGTTTTTCAACGCCTCAACCGCCAAAAAGCTCAAGGCGGAATGGGGGACGGCGGATTTAATCCTCGGCCGCCATGTCTTTGCCCACATCGACGACTTGCGCGATTTGATCGCGGGGTTGGAGGCGGTGTCGCACCAGGAAACGCTCATCGCCTTTGAGGTGCCCTACCTGGTGGATTTTTTCGAGCACACGGAATACGACACGATTTACCACGAGCATCTGTCCTATATTTCGGTGCGTTCCATTGAAGCGCTGGTCAAGGACTCGGCCTTTGCCCTGGCGCGGGTGGACCACTATCCCATTCACGGCGGTTCGATTTTGTTTCACCTGCGGCATCGCTCGTCGAAAACCGCCATTCACCCGGGCGTTGCCAGGGCGTTGGAACAGGAACAGCAAATGAAGCTCGGCGAACCGGCCACGTGGGAGGGGTTTGCGCGCAGCGTCGGCCATATCCGCGCTCGATTGCCCGCGCTGGTCCGCGAATTGAAACAGCAGGGCAAACGCATCATCGGCTATGGCGCCTCCGCCAAGGGCAACACACTTTTGAACACCTGCGGGTTGAGCGCCACGGAACTCGATTATATCATCGATAACACGCCCTTCAAGCAAAACAAAGTCGCCCCCGGCTCGTGGGTCCCCATCCGTTCGCCGGATAATTTGTTGAAGGACCAGCCGGACTACGCGCTGCTGCTGGCGTGGAATTTCGCCCCGGAAATCATCCGGCGCGAATCCGAATTCCAGAAGCGCGGCGGCCGGTTTATCATGCCCATTCCCGAACCGAAGATCATTCCGTTTGGATGAGCAATCCCGCCCCAGCCCCGCCCTCGGCCCCCGCCGCCCCGCTGATTTCCGTCGTCGTCGTCAACTACAACTGCCTCAAATGGCTCGACCGTTTTTTCCCCTCGCTGGAAGGGCAAACGATTTTCGCGCAAACGGAAATCATTTTCGTGGACAACACGTCGAAGGACGGCTCCGCTCAAATTTGCGAAAAGAAAATGGCTTCGTGGACGAACGGCGTCTTTTTGCAGACCGGCGGCAACTACGGCTTCGGCGGCGGCAGCAATCGCGGCGCGAAAATCGCCCGCGGAAAATATCTTCTCTTTTTGAACCCGGATGTCTGGCTGGAGAAAGACTGCCTGGAAAAATTATGTTCGGACGCGGAAACCAAAAAAATCCGGGTCGGCTGCCCGCTCGTGCTTGATTATGACAGCGAGGCCATTCAAACCCGCGGCAGTTCGGGTTTTGATTTTTTCGGAAACGTGATTCCGGTCACGCTCGAGGAAACCCCCGATCAGATTTTTTCCGTCGGCACGTTTTTCTTTGTCGAACGCGAATTGTTTCTCCAGCTCGGCGGGTTCGACGGGGAATTTTTCCTGTACAACGAAGAGATGGACCTCTCCTGGCGCGCGTGGCTGGCGGGGGAGGCGGTGACGCTGCTGTCGTCCGCGCGCATTCATCATCAGGCGGCCTCGGCGGGCGCGCGGTTTGTGGAGAACCGCACCAACGGGCGCCGCCGGTTCTACGCCAACCGCAACCAGTTGATGACCCTCCTGAAAAACGCCCGCGGGCCGCTGCTGCTGCTGGCCTTCACCCAACTGGCGCTGATCGCCGCCGAGGCAATCGCCGGAGCGGTTTTGTCCCGCCAGCTTTCGTTTGTGAACTGGGCGCTGTTCAAGCCGTTGGGCGAATGCTGGCGGCTGCGAGGCCATATTTTGGCGGAACGCCGGCGCAATCGCGGCCTGCGCCGGCACGGGGACCTTTGGGTTTTGCGGCGCTTTTTCCGGTTTAAATTCGGGAGGATGTCCGATTTAAAAAATCTGCTGCGCCGCCGCGTCAAAATTGATCCGGTGAAATAATCAGGGCCGGAGCGCCGGTTTGCAACCGGCTTTCCGGGTTGGAGCAGCTCAACTGAAACTGTGCCATTGAGTCAGGTGAATTTTTTTTGCGCCTCTTGTGCATTTTTGCGGCAATAATTCAAAGTAAAATGCTTTAGCCCGGATATTTCACACCGCGAGGCCGGAGCGCCGGTTTGCAACCGGCTTTTGGCATCCGAAAGTCCCCAGCCGACAACCTGTCGGCGCTCCGGTCTGTCGTCGTTTCAAGCGCAATATGAAATATCCGGGCTAGCCGCGCGGCGGCGGAAAATCCGGATGCCTTCCCGATCGTCCCAGCAGCCCGTCCTTCAGGCCGAGGAACGCCGCGCGAATTTTCGGCCCCCGCCCGGATTCCAGCAAAAATATGCGGCCCAGTTCCAGGATAAGCCAACTCACGTCGCGCAAAAACCAGCCGGGCGCCGCCATCCCATACCGGCGATAGAGCAGCAGGCGGTTCCGGAAGTTGTAGTAATAGCGCCAGGCGACGTGGACCCGGAATGAAATTGTAAACCCGGCGAAATGGCGCGTTTCCTGCCCGCCAAGTTCGTGTTCCAGCCGCACCGGCGCGACGCTCATGATTTTGAATCCCCGCTTTTGCAGGCGCAGGCAAAAATCCGAATCCACATAATCGATAAACAGCGCTTCATCATAAAAACCCACCGCCTCAAACATTCCCGGCTTGATCAAACTGCCCGACGTGATGGCTCCCGAGGCAAAAGACCATTCCCGCGGGAGGGCGGCGCGGGGAGCTTCAGCCCCTGAACCTGTAGTATCCTGACGGGCTTTCGAGTGGCTACTGGCATCCGCCTGCGATTCCCTCTCCGCTCCCATCGGATGGGAGGGGAGAGGGCCAGGGTGAGGTGAGGGTCCGTGCGGTTCATGGAGAGAGTCCCCCGAAGGATTAGCGCCTTGCCCCCCTGAACCTCCTGAATTTCCGGTCGCGCCCGATAGCATCTTCCCTCGCCCCTCAACGGGGAGAGGGATTGAGGGTGAGGGGTGAGAATGATCGCCGCCCTCCCTTCTTGTCCCCTGAGGTTCATGGAAAGCAGCCGGCTTGCCGGCTTCCGTCCAGCCGCCGGGCGCCACCATTCCCACTTTGTCGCGAAACGGACATTTTTGATAAACCTCCAATAGCCGGTCGAAATAACGGGGCGGGATGCCGGTGTCCTGGTCAAAGGTGGCCACCCAGGAACAGGGCGATTGGAGGGCCTGGCGAATGCCCAGATTCAGCGCCGCGGCAATCCCCAGGTTGGCGCGGTTCCGGATCAGGAAGACGCCGGGTATTTTCGCGAGCGCTTCAATCCATTCGACCGATGCCCCGTCCGAGGCGTTGTCCACGACGACGATTTTGGAAGTTTGTTCGGAAATCCGCCGGACATAGCCAATAATGGAGTCGTCCGGCCGATAGGTGACCACCACGGCGGCAACGGACGAACTGGCATTGCCGGTTTCTTGCTGAGTCTGGTTCACTTTTCGCAAATCAGGACCAATTCTTCGCCGCACTCGGGGTCGCGGCGCATCTGCAAGGCTTCGCGATATTGAAGCAACAAACTGCGCAGACCGCGAACAAAATTAATCTGGACCCGCCCGCCGGAGGAACAATCCCCGGTCGCCTTCGCCTCCGCAAATCCGAAGCTGCCGCCGATAATCGTATCAGCATTCGCAGCCGTGGAGATCACCCTCACGCGGTCAAATCCAGCTTGGCGGGCGCATTCTCGCAAGGACGCCAAAGAGAAAATTTGCAGATGACGGGGTGGTTCCAAGCCACGCCACAAATCGTGAAATTTGGAGTGGCCAAAACTCTGAATATTGGGAGTAGCTGCGATAAGCTTGCCGCCAGTCTTTAAAACCCGTCTTGCTTCTCCGAGCAGTCCAATCGGATCGGACACGTGTTCTATGACGTGGTTCATCGTCACGGCATCGAAAGAATTATCGGGGAATTTTGCGCCGGGCAAATCCGTGTGCATTACCGTCAAATCCGTTCCATATTTTAGCCGGGCATTCTCAATGGCCTTTGGATCGAAATCCAGACCCGTGGCAGACCAGCCAAGTTTGTACATCTGGTGCAGGAAAATTCCACTGCCGCAACCCACATCCAAAAGCTTGCCGGGGCGGCTGTCGTGCAAGTACATGTGCAGAATGTCCTTGCGCGCTTTCGTCAAACCCAAAATGGTGGAGGGAACATATGCCGCCGCCATATACGCGCTGTAAAAGAACGCCCGGAATTTTGCAGTTGGATTCTTTCCCGGTTCAGAAGTTTCGTGGGTGTAATATGCTTGGTACAGTAAATGGAGGTCTTCGGCAACCGGAGTGGGGTCCAACCAGCAGAAACAACAATTTTGGTTGTTGCACTGCTTCAGGGACCACGTGCCGGGAACCGCAAACATCCGGTCTTGAAGGTCAGGATACAAAACGTTGCCCGCGTTGCCGCATAACGGACAGAGGGGACGCGGGGTGGTACGAATTGCCATGGCCAGCACTTTATGCGGTTCCATCCGCAAATCACGCCTTTTTTTAAGAGTCTGTCTGAATAATGTAGCGGCGGGCATCCTGCCTGCCGTAGAGCCGGCGCTTCCAGCCCGGCGGACCCGGCACTGAAATTGGAAAACCGTCTCAGGACAAACCGTTGTAGGGCAACAGGTTTCATAAGAGCGTGTCTGAAAAAATGTAGCGGCAGGCTTCCCGGCCTGCCGTAGAGCCGGTGCTTCCAGCCCGGCGGACCCGGCACTGAAATTGGAAAACCATTGAAAATCAAGCGTTGGTCCGGGCGGCAAGATGCCGCCCTCTACGGCAGACAGGATGTCCGCCGCTACGATCCGGGCGAAGTTTGTTTTTTCAGACACGCTCTAACCTGCTGTATCGCCGATTTTCAAATCGGCAGGGCGTCGAACCGATGAGGCATTCGCGGGGTTGGGAAACCCGTCCACCCTCAACCGCGCCCTTGTCGCAATCATTGGCATAAAATCGGATTTTTTAAAACTTGACTCTTTTCAGGCCATCTGTTCTAATGCATGCATCCTGTATTTTTGGCAGGCTTTTAACAAAAGTCAGCGGGTGGGTTATGAATGCTAAATTGTTTCTCGACGTAGAAAATTGGTTTCAAAAATTCAACTGTTTCCTTCTTTCCGGCTTGGCGCTTGCCGCCTTCCTATTTGGCATTACCGCGCGGGCGGCGGAACCCCAACTCGTCCACGCCGGGCAGCCCTGGGTCGCGGCGCGCCTCACCCCCATCAGCCCTCTCGGGGAGAACAACCGATTGAACCTGGCCATCGCGCTGCCGCTGCGAAATGAATCGGCCCTCTCCAATCTGCTCCAGCAAATCTACGACCCGGCCAGCCCCAATTTTCACCATTTCCTGACCCCGGAACAATTCACCGAACAATTCGGACCCAGCGAGGCGGACTACCAGGCCGTCGTTGATTTTGCCAAAGCCAGCGGCTTTCAAGTCACCGCCACCCATCCCAACCGCATGTTGCTGGATGTGAACGGCCCGGTGTCGGCAATCGAGAAGGCGCTGCATGTCACGATGCACCTGTACCAGCACCCCACCGAGAACCGGACGTTCTATGCGCCCGATACGGACCCAACCGTGGATTTGTCCGTTCCTCTCCTGCATATCAGTGGATTGAATAACTACGAGTTGCCGCATCCGCGACTGGTGGTTAAACCCTTGGAATCCGGACAAAGCCCAAACCCCAACGCCGGCTCCGGTCCCGGCGGAACATACATGGGAAAGGATTTCCGCGCGGCCTATGTTCCGGATACCTCGTTGAACGGTTCCGGACAAACCGTGGGGCTTCTCCAGTTCGATGGTTATACCTCCAACGACATTGCTTACTATGAACAAAAGAACGGCCTGCCGGCGGTCACGCTCACCAACGTGTTGCTGGACGGATTTGGCGGACGGCCAACCGGCGACGGCGGCGAGGTGGAAGTGTCGTTGGACATTGAACTGTCCATTTCGATGGCCACGAATTTATCCAAAGTGATTGTTTATGAGGCTGGCCCGAATGGGGATTGGCATGACATTCTCAATCGCATGGCCACGGATGATTTGGCCAAGCAATTGAGTTGTTCCTGGTATAACCCGGGAGGCGCGGCCGACCCCGTGGCCGACCAAATCTGGCAGGAAATGGCGATGCAGGGACAATCCTTCCTCAATGCTTCCGGCGACGATGATGCTTATACGGGATTAATCAGCTTTCCCGGCGATTCGCCTTATATCACCCAAGTGGGCGGCACGACCTTGAATACTACCGGTCCGGCAGGTTCATGGGTCTCGGAATCTGTCTGGAATTGGGAGAAGGGCATTGGCAGCGGCGGGGGCGTCAGCGCGCAATATCCCATTCCCGGTTGGCAGACTAATGTCAGCATGGCGGCGAACCAGGGTTCCACCACCATGCGCAACACCCCGGACGTGGCGCTGACGGCGGACAATGTCTATGTGCGGGCGGATGGATTCGATTACAACGTCGGGGGCACCAGTTGCGCGGCGCCGTTGTGGGCCGGATTCACCGCTCTGGTCAATCAAGAGGCCGTTGCCAGCGGCCAATCAACGGTTGGGTTTTTGAATCCATTGGTTTATGCGATTGGCGGCAAAGCGGCCTACACCGCGGATTTCCATGACATCATCACCGGCAACAATGAAAGCCCTTCCAGTCCGGACAAATTCTCCGCGGTTCCCGGTTATGACCTTTGCACCGGTTGGGGTACCCCGGCCGGCCAAAAACTGATTGATGCTTTGGCCAATCCGGAGCCGTTGATCATCACGCCTGCAGCCGGGTTTTCGTCCATCGGTGGCGTCGGCGGGCCGTTCACGGTCACGTATGAAAGCTTTACCCTGACGAATGCCGGAACCAATAACCTGACTTGGACCCTGGCCAACACTTCGTCCTGGCTGAATGTATCGTCGGTTGGCGGCGCGCTCACGGCTGGCGGACCCGCAACCAATTTAATCGTCTCTTTGAACACCGTGGCCAGTAATTTGACCCTGGGGACCTACACCGCCACCATCGCCTTCACCAACTTGAACGACAATATCGGCCAGGCCCGCGAGTTCAGCCTGGACATCATCGCGGCCCCGGAGATAACACTCCAACCCACCAACGAAGCGGTCCTGGACGGAGATTCCGTGACATTTGCGGCGCAAACGGCGGGCGGAGTGCCGCAGTATTATCAATGGCAGTTTGACGGAACGAACCTGGTGGATGGCGATGGCATCTTTGGTTCCGAGAGCACGAATTTGGTCATCACCGTGGCATCCACCAACGACGTCGGCGTTTACAACCTCGTCGTCAGCAACGCCGCCGGGGTGCTGGTCAGCTCCAATGCGGATTTGAGTTTGATTCTGTCGCCGCCGATTATCACGGAACAGCCAGCGAACGAAACGGCCGGAGAGAACAGCACGGCCGAATTTTCGATCAGCGCGGTAGGCACCAAACCAATTGCCTATCAGTGGATTTTTAATGAAACCAATATTATTGACGGCGCGACCAATGCCGCGCTGATCCTGTCCCAGGTTCAATTCACCAACGCGGGCGATTACTCCGTCACCCTCACCAACATTTACGGCTCCACCAACAGCGCCCCGGCAGTCCTTACCGTGACCCCCTGCGATCCGGCGCCTTCGGGCATCGTGAGTTGGTGGGCGGCAGAAGGCAATGCGTATGACCAGATCAGCGGCTACAACGGCGCACCGATTGGTAATGTTACTTATGGCCCCGGAGTGGTCGGTCA
>JBKQUF010000149.1:0-7841 GCA_052140285.1 Limisphaerales bacterium
TGCGTTTTGGATACCACCGTGGACAACAGCGGCTACGCCGGAGTGACCCGCATCGTTCGCAATGGCGGCTCGGCCAAGATGGACGGAAGCACGTTGGTCATTGAGAATGCGTCTTCGGTAATGCTGCTCACGCGCATCGAATATTTTCCCGACCATAGCGAGGACAAGGTGGAATTGCTGCGGCAGGCGGTGGAAGGAATCTCTACGGATTATTCAGCGCTGCTGGAGAGGCACCGCGCCGTCCAATCGGAAATGCTCAACCGCGTCACCGTGGATTTTGGCGGCGACTCGCAATATGGCATGTCTGCCGAAGAGCTTCTGTCCGATCAGCGGTCGCGACCGGACTTTTCGCCCGCCTTGCTCGAGAAAGTTTTCGAGATGGGACGCCATTGGTTCATCCTCAACAGCGGCAAGTATCCGAGCATCGCCGCCGACATCAATGCCACCATTGACCTGCAAACAGCGGGGGCGGTGCAGGGCGGCCTGCGGGAAGGCATGGAGGCCTACTTCAATTGGATGGAAAGCCTGGCCCCGGATTGCCGGGCCAACGCCAAAAACATTTTCGGCTTTCGCGGCGCCGTGTATCCCCTCTTTCCAGACAAGGGGATTGGCGTCAATTTCTATTACAACAACGGCACGGTCTGGCCCTACTGGATTTCCGCCGGCGGCTGGCGTGTGCGCCCGTTCTGGGACCATTACCTGGCCACCGGCGACCAGGATTTCCTCCGCAACCGCGTCGTACCGGCTTACAAAGACCTGGCGCTTTTTTACGAGGATTTCCTGACCGCCACCGACCAGAATGGGAACTACATCTTCGTCCCATCCTTCTCGCCGGAGAACAATGCCGTCAGCACGAACCCGTCGGGACCGGTGCTGGTTAATGCCACAATGGATATTGCGGTGTGCCGGGAAGTCCTCACCAATTTAATCCAGGCTTCTGAAATCCTGGGGACCGACGCCGACAGCGTGGCGAAATGGAAGGCAATGCTGGCCAAGATGCCGCCCTATCTGCTCGAACAGGACGGCACCCTCAAGGAATGGGCCTGGCCCACGTTGCAAGAGCATTACAGCCATCGGTACGTCTCTCATCTCTACGGCGCCTGGCCCGGCGACGAAATTGATCCGGACCGCGCGCCGCAACTGGCGCGAGCCGCGCTGGTAGCCGACCGACGGCGCACTTTCGATACGATGTCCACCGCCGTCACCGGCGAGGTTTTGCCTGCTTATGGCCGCTGCCATCGCGCTTTGGCTGGAGCGCGGCTCAAAGACCGGACCATCGTGGACGTCCAACTGCGGCAATTGCTTGAACAGGGCTACGTCAGCGCCGCGCTCCGGTGTTCGCGCGACCCTTATGGCGGACCTGTGCCGGATGCGCAGGGCGGAATTCCCGCGATCATGATGGAAATGCTCGCCTACTCGCGCCCCGGCGTGATTGAAGTGCTTCCCGCGCTTCCGCCGTCGCTGACCAAAGGATCCATCAATGGCATGTTGGCCCGCACCTTTGCCAGAATTGACAAACTCGCCTGGGACATGCAAGTCCGGACCGTCGATGTAACGATCACCTCGTTCAGGAAGCAGGACGTCACCTTGATTGCCCGGCATGGAATCGAGACCATCTCCGCTCCCCCGGACGTTTTGGCGGCAAAGCCCCCGTCGGGCATGGCCAACTGCGACCTGCATTTGCCGGAGGGCGAACCCGTGGAAATACACCTGAAGCTTGGCCGGCCAGAGCCGCTGGATTGGGCCGCGCGGGTGACGGTATGAGAGTTTAACTTTGCGCTTCGGCAGGAACGCGCAGCCCCGCTGCGCCGCCTTTGCCTGGATTCGGTTTACGCCTTGTCCACGGCCAGATGCACCGACGCATCAGTTAACCCCGGCGAGCGGGCCGTTATGCGCAATATTCCGGATGATCGGGAGGCTTGCGCCAACACCATGCAAAACCCGTTGAACGCGCTGCGGTTGTCCGCCTGGTTCGGCTCATGGCAACTGGGATCGCCGTTGCCCACGCCGGCATTGAAGCCGGCGCCGGAAACTTCGAAGGAAATCTGGTTGTCCGCCGTCGGCACCACCCGTCCTTGGGAATCCATCACCGCAACGGCAATGGGAACCGTGTCCTGGCCGTCGGCAACCAATCGCGCGCGATCCGGCATCAATTTGATGGCTGCCGGCGCCCCGGTGGTTTCCACCACTTTCCGGGCGACAATCTGTCCGTTGATATAGCCCGCGGCTTCCAGCCGTCCGGCTTCGTAGGCAACCTGTCTCCATTCGAGATGGCGGAATGCCCTCATGGTTTTACGGCCCAGGCTGCGGCCGTTCAGGAACAACTCCACCTCGTCGCAATTGCTGAAACACCAGACCGGAATGTTTTGTCCTTCCTTCCCCGGCCAGTTCCAATGCGGGAATATGTGCACCAGCGGCTGGTTTCTTTGCCACCACGCCTTCCAATAGAACGCCTGGTCCTTGGGAAAACCGCACATGTCCAGAAAACCGAAATTGGAATTGATTTCCGGCCATTCGAAGGGCGTCGTCTCGCCGCGGTAATCGAACCCGGTCCAGTAGAATCCGCCGGCGACAAATTGGCGCGAACCCAGCGGCTCCCATGAGTCGTCGGGAGCCATGTAGCTGGTCTCATGGGCCGCCGCCCGGTCCGTCTGATAGACGCCCCGGCACTCCGTGTTGCTCCCAATCTCGCTGCCAAAGACCATTTTATCCGGATACTCCCCATGCAGAATGTCGAAGTCCTGATAGTTGTAATTGACGCCCAGCAAGTCTTCCGCATCGGCCACGCCGCCTTTCCACGCCTGACGGCCCGCTCCGCTGTTGTTCGCGCACGTCACCGGACGAGTGCCGTCGTGCTGGTGGACCGCCTGTATCAGCGCGGTCATCATTTCGCGGGCAAAAGGCGAGTTCTGAATGGAAAATTCCTCGTTCCACATCGACCACATGATAATGCTGGGATGGTTCCGGTCCCGCAACACCATGGATTCCACGTGCCAAGTGTTGTCGTAGGGCTGGCCGTTCCACGATTTGGTGGCCACCGAGGAGCCGGGATGGCGGTTTTCGTCCATCACCAGCAAGCCCAGTTCATCGCAGGCCTCGTACATCGCGGGCGTCATCGGATTGTGCGAGCAGCGAATGGCGTTGCAGCCGAATTCCTGAAGCCGTTTCATGCGGTAATACAGCAGGCTGTCCGTCATCCCAATCCCCACGCCCACAAAATCCTGGTGGTTGCACACCCCGTTGAGCTTCACGGGCTTTTCGTTCAGGAAAAAACCGTTGTTCGGATCGAACCGCAGCGTCCGAACGCCGAACTTTTGCTCGTGGCGATCCACGACCTTGCCGTCTCGCGAAACCTCCGTCAAAAGGGTGTAACGGTTCCGTTCTTCCAACGACCACAGCCGCGCGGACGGCAGGTTGATCTCCTGGACCAATTTCGTTCCGCTGTGCAGGCCGCTCGGCTGCTCCACGTCGGCCGAGGAAAGAATTTTTTCACGCGCCTCGGCCGGAATCGGGCTTGGCGCCGCCGCCAGGCTGTCGGTCGCCCTCCCCGCCACGCGCCCTTCCGGGTCCAGCACCGTCGAGACAATCGAGCAATTTTGAGTGTCCGCCGTCCGATTGGCCACCATCGTTTCAATCTGAAGTTTCGCCGAAGGCGCGCCCGTCACGTCCGCCACCTCGCTGGTCACATACACGCCCCAGGGCGCGACATGGACCGGGTCCGCGACATTCAGCCAGACATGCCGGTAAATTCCGCCCCCTTCATACCACCAGCCTTCAAAATCCCGCGGGTCGACGTAAACCGCCAGCACGTTTTCCCCGTCAAATCGAACCACGTCCGCCAGGTTCACATGAAACGACGTGTAGCCGTCCGGATGCCGGCTCACCAACTGCCCATTGATGTAAATCTTCGCGTTGCGGAACACCCCCTCAAAATAGAGCCATACGCATTTGCCCGCATCGGATGACTTCAGCGAAAATTTCCTTCGATACCAAGCCGGATAGACTGGCAACGAACCATGGCCCGTGTCGGCCTTGGAACTGTAATCACCCTCCACGATGTAATCGTGCGGCAGTTGGACCTTGCGCCACGCGCTGTCATCCAAATCCGGCGCGAAAAACTGCTCCGTTACCGGCAAACGGCCCAGGGTCACATCGCCGTAAATGCCGCCTGGCCCGTCGGTGTTTTGCACGCGCACCGCCAGCACGTTGGGGCCGCCGGCCTTCCACCCCGCGTCGAGATTCACCATGAACGACGAGGAATACCCTTGATGGCTGTCCATCAGCTTGCCGTTCAAATAGACTTCGGCGTTATCATCGGCCTCGATGAAGGAAATCGCGCGCCCCGGCCCGCTCAACTCCGGCAGCGCCGCGCGAAACCATGCGTATCCAATGTAATCCATCTGCGCGTGATTGGGACCGGCGTTCCCCGTGTCGGTCTTTTTCCAATCCGCCGTGGCCAAATCCGGGGTGGCCATCTGCTCCGCCGTCTGCCCGGGTTGTTCCTTCGTCCACACCCATTGATTAACCGTCACCGTGTCTTCAAGGTTGAGGACCGGCATCGTTTTGAACCGCCAGTCAAAATCCAGCAATTCGCAGCGCCGCGGCGGCCGCGCGCCACTCGCTTCCGTGGGCATCCCGCCCGGCGCCATCCCGGTTTTGCCCGGGGAATAAAGTCTGCTCGTGCATGAGGGCAGCGCCGCCAGGGCCGCCGCTCCCAATCCCACCTTGATAAATTCGCGTCTTTTCATGGGGTCAATTTGGATGTTGAGTTGAAGGTTTGACGTTATTCACTTCCGCGACGCCCTGCAATGCGTTTTTTCTGAACCGGGATTTCCTCATCCTCAATTCCGCTTTCAGCATTTCAACTTTTATCTTCCGCTTTCAGCTTTTCAGTAAAGGTTTCCACAACTTGTTCCACCGAAATTTGTTTCATGCACCGGAAATCAATCGGGCATTCGCGCAAAAAACACGGGGAACACGCCGCGTCCGCTCTCACAATTCTTGCTCGATCCGACCAGATCGGGCCGGTCAATTCCGGCGACGTGCTGCCGAAGATCGCCACGACGGGTGTCCCCAGCGCCGCCGCCAGGTGCATCGGTCCCGTGTCATTCGTCAACAGCACCCGGCACAGTTTCAGGACCGCCATTAGCTCCCGAAGCGAAGTCTGTCCGGCAAGGTTGAACACCGCCGAACCAATCCCCTGTTCGATTTGTTCCGCGATCCTTTTGTCCCCTGGCCCGCCGAAAATGATCCAATTGCCGGCCGCCCTCTGCCGAATATTTAAAGCCGCGGCGATAAATCTTTCCACCGGCCAGCGTTTGGCCGGACCATACTCCGCGCCGGCGTTTATTCCGAAAAATGGATGCTGGTAAACCGCATCTTCCAGCCTGAATTTCTTTTTCGCGGCTTCCACCTCTTCCCCGGAGACAACCAATTGCGGCGGCAGCGGTTCCGGGTTCGCGCCCAGAGCGGCTGCCAAATGCAAATACTCGTGACTTTGATGGCTCGATAAATTTTGTGCTTTGGGTTTTGGGTTTGGAGTTGGATGGGAAATCAGCTTTTGAATTTCCGCCACCGAACGTTTCCGCATTTTTACCGCGTCTGCCCGTGGCGCCACCCGCTCGGTCAGAAAAAAACTCCGCCCGGGCCGCGCATAGCCAACGCGTTTTGGAATTCCCGCGAGAAAGACTTCAATTCCCGACCGCGGCGAATTGGGTAAAACCAGCGCCACCTCAAACTTCCCCGCCCGCAGCTTTTTTGCGACGCTGAAAACCGTTTCGCCCGGCGCAAACGAAATGATTTCGTCAATCGCCGGATGATTGAGCCAAAGATCGTGTAATTTTTCCGGCGTCAGCAACGCGATCTGCGCCTCTGGAAATTTTTCCCGCAACCGCAACAATGCCGGCGTGCTCATCACCGCGTCGCCGAGCCAGTTCACCCCGCGGACCAGGATGCGGCGCGGATGGGAGGTGGATTTCATAATGGGTAAAGGTTGAACTTCACGTTTTTTACCTGCCAGGACGATTCAATGCCCAACGGCAGCCGATAATGTTTTTGCGGTTCATTCTCGGAAAATCATCCCACAGCCTGCAAGCCCCATCGAGCGTTGGCCAATGTTTTTCACCAACGTCCGCCCGCCGGGGCGCCTCTGACGCTGCCCATGGGCTCTCCCCGTTGAGGGGAGAGGGGGAAACGTTCGCCCGCGCCTTTGTTTTCAGGGGTCTTGCAACATGGCAGTTGCCCGGTCTTACTTCAGCAATTCCTCGGCAATCAGCACGGCGTTGAGGGCCGCGCCGCGAAGCAATTGGTCGCCGCTGACCCAGAAACACAGGCCGTTGTCGAGGGCACAGTCCTTACGCAGGCGGCCGACTTCGCAGTTGTCCTTCTCCGAGGTGAACAGGGGCATGGGATATTTCCTGTTCTCCGGTTCGTCCACGAGGTCAAGGCCGGGGGCTTTTTTGAGCACGGCGCGGGCGGCTTCCACCGTGACGGGCTTTTCAAATTCGGCGCTGACGGCGATGGAGTGCGAGCGATAGACGGGCACGCGCACGCAGGTGACGCTGGCCCGGAAAGCGGGGTGATGCATGATTTTGCGGCCTTCGTTCTCCATTTTCATCTCTTCCTTCGTGTAACCGGTTGGCAGAAAGACGTCCACGTGCGGCAGCACGTTGAAGGCAATCTGGTGCGGATACACTTCCTTGGTCGCCGGCTGGCCGGCGACGATCTCGGCGACCTGCCGTTTCAATTCTTCAATGGCCTTGGCGCCGGTGCCGGAGACGGCCTGGTAACTGGAGGCAAAAATCCGTTTCACGCCAAAGGCCTGATGCAGCGGGTACAATGCCATGAGGGTAATGGCGGTGGTGCAATTGGGGTTGGCGATGATGCCGTGGTGCCATTTGACGTCGGCGGCGTTGATTTCGGGAATGACGAGCGGGACTTGGTCGTCCTGACGGAACGCGCTGGAGTTGTCCACGACCACGCAACCGTCTTTGGCGGCGAGGGGGGCGAATTCCCTGGAAATACCGCCGCCCGCGCTGAACAGGGCGATGTCCACGCCTTTGAAAGAATCCTTCTTAAGCTCGGTAACGGCGACATCGCGGCCTTTGAACATCAATTTTTTGCCGGTGGAACGGGCGGAGGCGAGCAGAGTCAGTTTGCCCGCGGGAAAATTGCGTTTTTCCAGCGTTTTGATCATTTCGATGCCGACGGCGCCGGTCGCGCCGACAATGGCCACATGCGGATGCGGGTTCATAAATGGCCGAATACACTATCAGAAACAGCGGTTGCGTCAATGCCACGAGATTTCCGGTAGTGGTACAGTTTGAAATCAGTTTGGCTCCGGCGACTGATTAGGCGGCAAAACGTCTATATCCATAATAACAACTACCGAAAAATAACAAAAAAAGATGCGATACAAAACGCAACCAGCAGCGGCCCCAACCATCGCAGCGGTCGTTTGAAACCTGCGTTCCAGCGCAATCCTCCAACAATACGGTCGCCAACAAATCCATAGCTGAAAGCCGTAGCCCAAATGCCGACGACCAGAAATATAATCGAAGTGCCAAACTTAAAATACTTGTCAAAAGTAATCATACACTCTTGCCGCCCAACCTCGAAAGCTGAGCCACTCCCGCCTGAAAATCAAGCCAGCAAATTCACAATTTCTTCCAAGCTCCAAACGTGATCGGAAACCCCTGCTTCCATTGCTGGTGTCACGCGCAACGTCTGGTGAATCCGCGCAATTGGATTTCAGGTCAGTAATTCACCACATTTAGCCGGGGCACACGGGAGAAGGCGTTATCGCGGCTGATCAATCGAAAGCCCCAGGCCCGCGCGGTGGC
>JBKQUF010000150.1:0-4496 GCA_052140285.1 Limisphaerales bacterium
GGGGTCGAGGCGGTCGCGCCGTTCGTCCACCATTACGAGCCAGCCGCCAATCTCGGTCCCGACCAGCGCAAGGCTCTGGCGCACGTCCTCACCAGTCCTGACCGTTTCACCGGCTTTCGCGGACTCGCTGGTTCGGGCAAAACCACCATGTTAAAAGAACTTGCCAGAGTCTTGAATGATGAGAACAGGCCTTGCCTGTTCTGTGCGCCGACGGCCTCCGCTGCCGACACGCTGCGCAAGGAGTCCTTGCGGACGGCCACCATGACACTGCAAAAGTTGCTGACCGATCCCAATGCCCGCGCGGAGCTTACCAAGCGCTCGGTTATCGTTCTGGATGAAGCCGGGGCGGTCGGCCTTGATGACATGGTAAAACTGTTTGAACTCTCCCGCCGTGACAATTGTCGGGTAATTCTATCCGGCGATACCGGGCAACATTCGTCCGTTCCGCGCGGCGATGCGCTCCGCATCATCGAGCAGTATTCGTCCTACCGTTTTGGCGAGCTGACGACCATTCGTCGCCAGAAACCGGAAGCGTTCCGGCAGGTGGTTGAACTTGCGGCCGCCAAGCAAACCGACAAGGCATTTGCCAAGCTCGTCGAGCTTGGCGCGGTCAGCGAAATAGCAAATGATGACGGACAGCTTTATCAACGTGCCGCCGATGCCTATGTATCGGCAACCAAGCAGGGCAAATCCGCGCTGCTCGTCTCGCCGACGTGGGCGGAGATTGAGGCCGTCACCGAAAAGGTGCGCGAGACGCTAAAGGCTGATGGTGTAATTAGTCAAGATGAGAGCACGCATTGCGTGTTTGATTCGCTGTCGTGGACCGTTGCCCAAAAGAAAGATGCCAGCCAGTTTGAACCCGGCCAACGTCTGCGTTTCGTCCGGCATACCAGAAAGTTTGAGCGTGGTGAAACGGTGGAGGTGGTCGCCCAGCCGGTGGCTGGACATAATACGCTGCGCGTCCGGCGGGCGGACGGTTCTGAAACATTCCTCAAATTGGGTGCTGGCTCCGCCTGCTTTGACGTGGGCGAGTCCCGCGAATTGAAAGTGGCCGCTGGCGACTGGTTGCTGCTCCAGGCCAATGCGACGAATCCAGATCCGGTGGCCGTCCGCAAGGACTTTATCAACGGCGAACGGGTGCAAGTGAAGCGCCTTGCAGGCCGGGCGATTGAATTAGCTGATGGGCGGGTGCTACCTACTAGTTTCGACGCCTTCACGCATGGCTACGCCGTCACGTCACATTCCTCGCAGGGCAAAACCGTGGATGAGGTGCTGCTGGTCGCCTCGTCAAAATCGTTTCCCGCCGTCAATCGTGAACAGTTTTACGTTTCGATTTCGCGTGGCCGCGAACGTGTCCACGTTTTCACCGATGATTCCGAATTGCTCGCCCGCCGCATCACTGATTCGCACGAACGCAAGGCCGCCATCGAATTGCAGGCGTTGCGCGATGACCTGGCCAAGCTCGGTTTCAACCGCAAAGAGCAGGTGAGAACCACGCCGTCGCCGGTGGCTGTCCAGACGGATCATCCCCGGCGGGAGTTCAGGCCGCTTCGCGCAACGCGCCTTGGGTCCAGGCTCCGCCTGGTCGCCCAAGTTGTCGAGGACGTGCGCCGCTGGGTGCTTGCTCACGGCCACCATGAGGCAACAGAACAGGCCACAACGACCGAATCAGCGAAGCCGGCCGAAACGATTTCACCTGCGGTAAAAGAAACGCCACGGGTGCGTCCGAACATCAAACTAAACGTGCCGCCGCCCCGCCGCTCGCGCGGAATCGGCGTCTAAACCATCAACCCCGAAACCTCATGTCCACCTTTCTCGAAGATAAATGTTACGAGTCCGCCAACGCTTATGCCGCCTGCATCGAGTTTCACCAGGACAAACATCATCGCCGTGGTTTTCATTCCAGCCAGTTGATTGATTACACCCTTGAACCCAATGCCGATGCCGGTGACGACCGGGGTGGCAGTGCGCCAGCACCGCCGCAAAAATTGTCGCTCGCGTTCTCCACCGCCGATGTCGTCATCCTCGGCTGGCGGCTCGGCCTGATCGCTGATTACCTCCGGGATAACAGGCTTTCCGCCATTGGCATCTTGCCCAAACGCTATGCCGAACTTGAACGCAACGCCATTTATGTTTCGTCCATTACCATTATGCCCATTGCCAAAAACAATGGCTGAACGCTGATCGGAACATTCGTCTGGGTGCCAGCTTGCGAAGCGTGGGTTTCGGACAGCATTCCCCTTCGGGAATCATCGGCTTGGGTTGCATCATCTATCCAGCGGGCAGAAGGGAAGCCCGCTTGCCCGCTCGGCAAAGTGCTCACCGTGGTTGAACTGCTGGACATCGGCAAAATTGGCCACATAAACCGGGTTGACAAGTTTGTGGCGCTGCCATAAAACACCCTATAGCGTTCGGATGAAGAGTGACCGGCAGTCAATGGCTGCGGGCCGGTCTGATGCCGAGGGCGGTTCAGTTGTTTTGGTTTGGAACATCACTGGGTATTACGCCAGCGCTTCCTTGGGTGCGAAGTGACGGGGCCGGCGGCTGTCTTTTGGCCAGCCTGCTTCCGGGCAAAATGGTTTCTAAAGGACTACGAACCCTGTGAAAAAGAAAACACGAAAAGTCACGCGATCCTTGCCCGTTGAAGCCCTGCCTGACTGGCTCGGCGAAGAGGATTTGACCTTGGATCCGCTGGAAGAAGAAGCAGAGCTGGACATTGATGAACTGGACCAGGATGATCTGGCCACGAACCTTGAGCGAGGCATCCGGGATTTGCCGGTCTGGAAAGATTTGGTGGCTCGCGTGGGCCTCAAGGAAGCTCGCAAAATCCTGCGCCAGGGGATGCTCATCAACCGCATCACCGACGGCAATCCGAAAAATTGAACCGGTTTCAAAGCTGGTCCATGGGACTGTTCACGCCCAGCCCCGGCTTCTGCATCACATGCGTGTAAATTTGTGTCGTCGCCACGTCCTTATGACCCAGCAAATCCTGCACCGTGCGGATGTCGGTTCCGCCTTCGATCAGGTGGGTGGCAAAACTGTGGCGCAGCACATGGGGCGTCACGTTTTTGTCCAGTTGTGCCCGGCGGGCCGCCCGACGGATGGCATGTTGAAACGCGGCATCCGAAACATGATGCCGGCGGCGGAGACCGGTTTGCGGATCAATGGAACGCTCCCGCGAAGGAAAAAACCACTGCCATTCCCAGTCCTTGCCCGCGTGCGGATATTTCCGGTCCAAGCCCTCCGGCAGCCACACCCCCGGAGCCCCCGCCGCCTGATCTTCCGCGTGCAATATCCGCAACCGCTCCCGATGCTGCTGCAACCGTTCGAGCAAAATCTTGGGCAGCGCCCTTGCCGGCGCGGACCAGCAACTGCCGCCGCTCCGTATCCACATCCTTGACCCGCAGCCGCAGCAGTTCCATCAAACGCACCCCGCTGCCATACATCAGTTCCGCCATCAACCGCGGCGTCGCCTCCAGCGCTCCCAGCAACCGCAGGCATTCCTCCTTGCTCAACACCACCGGCAGCCGCTTTTGCGGCCGCGCCCGCTTGAACTCGCTGAAATCAGCCAGCGATTTCCCCAAAGCTTCCCGCAGAAAAAACACCAGCGCATTCAATGCCTGCTTTTGGGTGGCCACGGCCACCCGCTGGCGGGTGGCCAGATCCGAAAGGAACTCGCGCAGCTCAATTTCCCCCGCCGCCAGCACGTTGCTGCCGAATGATTCCATCCGTTCGGCCAGCCGCCGGGCCCACATCCGGTAAGCCTGCTCCGTGCGCCACTCATAATGTCGCTCCCGCAGCACCCGGATCAAACGCTGTTCCCACACCGGCCCGCCCAAATCCGTGGCAGCCAAAGGCGGTTCCTTGTCTTGAGCACACGGCTCGGATGGCTGATCCATGACTGGCGGATTCTGCGGTGCATTCGTCGGACGAATGGGGCAAGGTTGGGGTGAACTGAGGCCATTCTTTTGAATCGACAAATTTGCTTTGCCGCCGGGTGCCCCGCCGGAAGGCGCCATTTTGAAAAACCAGTTCAACGCCGCCTTCCAGACGGCCAGTTGCGACTGGCTCAAACGCCGCTGCGCTTCCACCTCCGCCATGAACAAGCGGGCCGAGGCAACGGTAGCCCGATGGCGTGCCCGCTTGCAAAACGTCAGATACCCGACAATCGCCAGCCGATACGCCCGTCGCTCCAAGTCCTTGAGCCTGACCTTGGTAAGAACATCGGCCCAGTGCGGAAACCAGACCCCATGGGAAGTATTTGAGCTGTCCATATATTCAAAAGATGTGAGGTAAATCTAGTTTGTCTTTTTTATGTTCAATATGAAAGCTTAAAAAATCGGATTTTGCGAGGATGGATGAGTTGCTGAAATTGGTCTAAGTTGTTGAAAATAAAAGATTGACTGATCTTTGAAATCGCCTAAAGATTGCCTCATGAAAGCCAAAACTCAGGACTGCCACCACACCCCGGGTTTAGACTAATAATACTGTTAGGC
>JBKQUF010000151.1:0-11438 GCA_052140285.1 Limisphaerales bacterium
ATAACTTTACGCTTTCTCCGTTTTATGCTTCAATCGCCGCGCGATGCCCCTGCCGCAATCAGAGGCGAGGGTCGGTCGGGCGGAGCGCCGATTTGCAATCGGCTTCTTTTCGCAACGCAATCGGTTCGGCGATACAGCAGGTTTGGAAACTTGCGCTACGGGACAGTGCGCGGATGCGCCCAAGCTTGATCTTCTCGCGGTCCCGGCCTGAACAGGGCCGACACAACTTTCCCCCATTCGATGTTGGTTGTTGGATGTTGAATGTTCGATGTTTCCCTCTTTTATCAGCCCGCCGGATCGTCTCAATTTCAGCATTTCAGCTTTTGTGTCCTCAATTCCTTCGCGTTCTTCGCGCCCTTTGTGTGAGGCTCATTTCCGGATAACTTTACGCTTTCTCCGTTTTATGCTTCAATCGCTGCGATGAAAGCTAGCGCAAAAAATCTGCGGACCGGGCGGAGGGCCGCCCTGATCTCCACCGTAATTTCTGCTTTCTGCCTTGTGCTTTCTGTTTTTCCCGGTTCCCCCTGTTTTTCGCCGTTTTCCCGCCGGCGCAGCGGTTCTTTTTTAGGCGATTTTAGGCGAATTAAGGCGAATTTAAGTGACCGCATTCTTCTCTGCCGACGAACCTCTTTAACGCGGATTAACGTTAATTAACGCGAATTAACACGTCACCCTTTTCTGACAACTTGAAACCGAAAACCCAAAACCATCGCGCGCTTTGCTTGCCGCCGGATAACGCTTGCTATCTGCCGCGCCTGTTATACAGTGTTCGGCCATTTTCATGACGCATCTAATCGCTCTCAATGCAATTCTGGCAGACGCCACCGCCGCCGCACCAGCTTCGGGTTCGGCAGCATCAACAACCTCATCCGCGACCCAGGGCGCAGCGCCCCAAAGCTCTGCGCTGGGACTGATCGTCCCGATGGGTTTGATCCTGGTCATCATGTATTTCCTGATGATCCGCCCGCAATCACAGCAGCGCAAACGCCAGGCCCAAATGCTGGAAACCCTCAAGGCCAACGATAAAATCGTCACCAGCGCTGGCATCGTGGGAATTGTCATCAGCGTCAAGGACAAGACCGTGTCCATCCGTTCGGCGGACGCGAAGATGGAAGTAACCAAAGGCTCGATTACCGAGATCATCGAACGCGGCGACGAAAAATCCGCATCCTGAACCGACATGAAAAACCGGAATACGTGGTTAGTTGTCCTCCTCATTCTTGTTGCCTGGGCGATCTTTGAGGTTTACCCGCCGAGCGCTCGCGATTTAATCCAGGAATTTTCCCGGCGCGCGGTGAACCGGGACGCGACGTTTACCAACATCCTGGATCAGGCGGCGATTTTGCAAAAGGCGGCCACCAACAGTGAATTTGCCAACCTGCAGGAGGCTATCGGCACCAATGACATCATCCCGTATTTCCCCTATTTCACCGACGCCACGAACCAGGCGAATCCGACGACGTTCATTTTGAACCGCATCCAGCGCGATGCCGCCGGCAAGATCAAGCTGGGTCTCGACCTTCAGGGCGGCACGGCGTTCCTGGTGGGAATGGACACCAACGCGCTGGCCGCGACGTTCACGGAGACCAATTCCGCCAGCGAAGAGCAGGAAACCAAGAATGCCCTGTCGCAGGCCGTCGAGGTCTTGCGCAAGCGCGTTGACCAATTCGGCGTGGCCGAGCCGGTCATCCAGCCGGTCGGCGGCAACGAAATTCTGGTGCAGCTCCCCGGCTTGTCCCAGGCCGACAAGGAAGCGGCCCAAGCGGCGATTTCCAAGGCCGCCTATCTTGAATTTCGGTTGGTCGCTAAAAACAGCGAAGAAATTCTCGCGAACCATGAGCCAATTCCCCCCGGGTATGAATTGATGAAGTGTACCGACGATGTTAACGGCAAGCAGACGGTCGAAAGCTATGTGGTGAAGAAAAAGGCGGAAGAAGGCCTGCAAGGCAATATCATCGCGAGCGCGGGCGTCATGCGCGGAACCATGGGCGAACCAACCATCGAATTCACGCTGACCGATGACGGGGCCAAGAGGTTTGGGGATGTCACCACCCAAAACATTGGCAGGGACCTGGCCATTGTCCTGGACGGCGAGCTTCGTTCGGCCCCGGTGATCAGAAGCGCGATTGATACCGGACGCGGTGAAATCAGCGGCACGTACACGTTTGAAGAGGCGCAGCAACTCGCGACCATTTTGCAAAATCCCCTCCGCGCGCCGTTGAAGTTGGAGTCGTCCTGGGATGTCTCGCCGACGCTCGGTTCGGATTCCATCCGCAGCGGAATTCGCGCCTCGATTGCCGCCGTGGTCTTGGTTTCGGCCTTCATGCTTTGTTACTACTGGATTGCCGGCATCACCGCGAACATCGCGCTGATCACCAACATCATCATCCTCATGGGAGTGATGTGCGATGCCGGGGTGACCTTCACGCTGCCGGGCATTGCCGGCGTGGTGCTGACCATCGGCATGGCGGTGGACGCCAACGTGCTGATTTACGAGCGTTTGCGCGAGGAACTGGCCAAGGGCAAATCGTTGCGCGGCGCCATTGCGGCGGGTTATGCCCGCGCTTTCGGAACGATTTTTGACTCGCACGTCACCACGCTCATTTCCTCCGTGATTTTGATTTTCATGGGCACTGGCGAAGTGAAGGGCTTCGGCGTGACACTGACCATCGGCGTGGCCGCCAGCTTGTTCACCGCGCTGGTGGTGACGCGGTTGATTTTTGACTGGATGCTCGACCGCAACATTTTGAAATCGCTGCCGATGCTCCACATCATCAAGAGCGCCAAAATCAATTTCATGTCCGTCGCCAAACCGCTGTTCATCCTCACCTGGACCTTTGCCATTGCGGCGTTGCTCTATGGCGGCTTTGCCCGCGGCCACAAGCTGTTTGGCGTGGACTTCCTCGGCGGCGACAGCACCCAGTTCAGCTTTGTGCAACAACCCAACATGGACGACATTCGTTCCGCGCTGAAGCAAATCGGCCAGGGAGACGCGCAAGTCCAATATCAGACCGATGTAACCGGCGGCTCAAAGACCTTGCGGGTCACCTCGGCGGAAAATTCGGGGCCAGTGGTCCAGCAAGCTTTGGAAAAGCAATTTCCCAAGGCCCAGTTCAAGGTGCAGCAGCAGCAGCACGTGGGCGCCGACGTGGGCAAAGATGTCCTGGTTTCCGCCGTGGAAGCCTCGTTGATGGCCATGTTCGGCATTTTGGTGTATGTCGCCTTCCGTTACGAATTTTCCTTTGCGCTCGGCGCCATCGTGGCCGTGGGGCATGACGTCTTGCTGACCATCGGCTGCTATTGCCTCTCGAACGCTTTTTCGGGACGGCAATTCACCGCCACCGTGGTGGCCGCCGTGCTGACCATCATCGGCTTTTCCATCAACGACAAAATCGTCATCTTCGACCGTATCCGTGAGGACTTGAAACTGGGCATGCGCGGCTCGTTCCAGGACGTCATCAACGCGGCCTTGAACCAGACGTTGAGCCGCACGATCATCACTTCGGGAACGGTGTTCCTGGCCACGCTCTCGCTCTACATCTTCGGCGGCGGGGTGATCAACGATTTTGCCTTCACGTTCCTCGTGGGCATCATCACCGGCACGTATTCCTCGATCTACATCGCCAGCGCGTTTGTGTTGTGGTGGCATAAAGGCCAGCGCCCGAACATCGGCGGGTCCAATGTCGCGCTTCAGAATGCGCCGGCGGCAAAAGCTTGATCCAGCCCGGTTGCCGATTACGATTACGATTGCGGTTGATGCGCAAATCGTGAATCGTAAATCATAAATGACAGAAATCACGCCCTGGTACTGGCTCGGTTTCATTGTTTTCATCCTGTTCTGCCTGGCCCTCGACTTGGGCGTGTTCCATCGCCGCCCGCGCGCGGTCAAGTTCACGGAAGCAATGGCCTGGAGCGGATTCTGGGTGGCGCTGGCCATGCTGTTTGCGTGCGCGCTGGTGTTTTGGCGGACGCGGGAGGAAGCCATCCAGTTCACCACCGGTTATGTCATCGAACTTTCCCTTTCCCTCGACAATGTCCTGGTGATGGCGGTGATCTTCGCCTATTTCCGCGTGCCGATGGAATGGCAGCATCGCCTGCTTTTTTGGGGAATTCTCGGCGCCCTCGCGATGCGCGGCGCGATGATCGTCGCCGGGGCGGCGCTCATCCATCGCTTCACTTGGGTCCTTTATCTCTTTGGCGTATTCCTGCTTTTCGCCGGAGTCCGGATGCTGGTTGCGAGGAAACAAATGGAGCCGGAAAAAAACCTGGTGCTGCGGCTGGCCCGGGCCATCTTCCCGATTTCCGGGGATTTCGACGGCTGGAAGTTTTTCACCCGCCTGAACGGGCGGTTCGCGCTCACTCCGCTGGCCCTGGTCTTGCTGCTGATTGAAACGTCCGATTTGCTTTTCGCCGTGGATTCGGTCCCCGCCGTGTTTTCCATCACGCGCAAGGCCTTCATTGTTTTCACCTCCAACGTGTTCGCCATTCTCGGTTTGCGTTCCATGTATTTTTTGCTGGCCGGAGCGCTCGGGTATTTTCGTTACCTCAAAATCGGCCTGTCGGCGGTGCTGGTTTTCTTTGGCGTCGTCATGCTCCTGGCCCCGCACGATGAATCTCCGCGATGGTTTCAGGTGCAGATTCCCACCAGCGTGTCCCTGCTGGTGGTCGCGGCAATTCTGCTCATTTCCATCGCCCTGTCGGTGACGGCGGCGCAACGGGAAAAGAAACCGCCGACGCTCAGTTGAAGTGAGGGAACCTTCCCTCCCTTTTTCCTTTTTAATCCGGGCAATCCGCGTACTCTGCCGTCAAAATGAAATTTCGCTGGTCGCTCGCGCCGTCCCAACCGCTGCTCGCCGGGCAATTGGCATCGCGGCTCAAAATTTCGCCGCTCCTCGCCCAATGCCTCGTCAATCGCGGTTTTAGTGAATCGGCGGCAATTGAATGTTTTCTCGCGCCGCGGCTGAAGAACCTGTCCGACCCGTTCCTGCTCCCGAACATGGACAAGGCCGTCGAACGCCTGTTCCGCGCGCGCGAGCAGGACGAATTGGTGGTTATTTACGGCGATTACGACGTGGACGGCGTGACCTCGACGGCATTGCTCATGGAGGTGTTGCGTCCGCTCGGCTGGCGCGTGGAATTTTATCTGCCGCACCGCATCGCCGAGGGGTATGGGCTGACCGATGACGGCGTGGAAAATTGCCTGAAGAAGTTTTCCGCCGAAGGCGCGGGGGCGAAGACGCTCCTGCTGGCCGTGGACTGCGGATCAACCGCCGTCGAGCCGGTCCGAAAACTTCGCGAGCGCGGGGTGGACGTGATCGTTCTCGACCATCACCAGGTTTCCGATCCGGCGCCGGAAGCGATTGCGCTCGTCAACCCGCAGTTGGCTGAGCAATTCCGCGAGCTTTGCTCGGCGGGCCTGGCCTTCAAGCTGGCGCATGCCGTGTTGAAACATGGGCGCAAAATCAATCTTCCCGGCGCAACGGAGTTTGATCTCAAACCGCTCCTTGACCTGGTCGCGCTGGGCACGATTGCCGATCTGGTTCCGTTGGCGGGGGAGAACCGCATTCTCGTTTCCGCCGGTCTCCAGCAGCTTAATCAATCGCAACGTCCGGGCATTGTGGCGCTCAAAACGGTGTCGAAAGCGGCGGAAAAAATCGGCACATACGAAGTCGGATTCCAATTTGCGCCGCGCTTGAACGCGGCTGGACGTTTGGAAACCGCCGAGAGCGCGCTGCGTCTCCTGCTGGCCAGGGATTTGGCCGAGGCCATGCCGCTGGCGCAAGAGTTGGATTTGCAGAACCGCGAGCGGCAAAAAATTGAGAAGACAATCGTCGAGGAGGTCATCGCCACCGTGCGCGCCAAATTCGACGCCCAGGCCGATTTCGTCATTGTCGAGGGGCAGTTGCTCTGGCACATCGGCGTGGTTGGCATTGTGGCGTCGCGGGTGCTCCAGGAATTTTACCGGCCGACGATCATCATCGGCGGCGAGAACGGCGAGATGCGGGGTTCGGGGCGCAGCATCGCGGGATTTGATTTGGCCGCCGCCTTGGGCGAATGCCACGAATTGTTGCTGCGCCACGGCGGGCACGCGATGGCCGCGGGGTTGAGCGTGCTGCCGGACAAAATCGAGCCGTTGCGCGGGAAGTTGAATGAACTGGCGCGGCGAACGCTCAGACCGGAGGATTTGCAGCCGCCGTTGCGCCTGGACGCGGAAGTGGGACTGGAGGAAATCAATATTCAGTCCCTGGCCGAAATGGAACGGCTGAAGCCCTGCGGGCAGGGCAACGTACCGGTTCAGTTTTGCGCGCGAAATCTTTCCCATGCGCGTCCGCTCCGGCGCATGGGCGTGGAGAAACAGCATGTCAAAATGTGGGTGGGCGACGGCGCGGCCATCCGTGAAGCGGTTTGGTGGCGGAACGGTGAATCCGCGCTGCCAGTCGGTCGGTTCGATCTGGCGTTTCAACCGCAAATCAACCAATTCAACGGCAGTCGCGCCATCCAATTGAAAGTTTTGGATTGGAGACCCGGTTGACGATACGCTTAACCGGTGAATTGACGCTGGTGAATTTTCCGCGCAGACTTGGAGGAATGCCAGTGGCTTTAGATGAAGCATTCCTGATTGAATTGGACGGTTACCGTGAAATGCTCGCGCGCGCTTTCAAATCAAAAAATCCCGATCTGAACGGCGAGCAACTCACCGAAATCACGCAGCGCACGATTGACCGCCTCGTCTTCATCCGCTTCCTGGAAGACAAACAAATTGAAGCGACCCGGCACGTGGAGCGGTTTGGCGAGAATGAAAGCAGCGCCTGGGAAGATTTCGTTCGTGTCTCGCTGCATCTCGACCGCATCTACAACGGCGTTGTTTTCACGCGGCATCCCATCCTCGATGCGCCCGGCTTTCAAATAGAAGAAAAGTCATTTCGTATTATTTGCGAGGAACTTTCCAATCCCCACTCGCCTTACAATTTTGACGCCATTCCCATTTTTGGCAGCATTTACGAGAGATCCCTCGGCAAAATCATCACCGACGGCGCGCGCATCGTGGAAAAGCCTGAAGTTCGCAAGGCTGGCGGTGTTTACTACACGCCCGAATCCATCGTCCGCTACATCGTCGCCAACACCGTCGGCAAAGCCATCGAAGGAAAAACGCCCGCGGAAATCGCCGGAATGAAATTTGCCGATATCGCCTGCGGCAGCGGCTCCTTCCTGCTGGAAATTTTTGACCTGCTCATCCGTTTTCACACCGGCTATTACAACGAAAATCCCGGCCGGCTGAAAAAGGGCGATTGCGTGAAACGCGACGACGGTTTGCATCTCTCGCTCAATACGAAGCAGGAAATTTTGCGGAATAACATTTACGGCGTGGACATTGACCGGCAGGCCGTGGAAGTGGCGCAACTCTCGCTTTACCTGAAATTGCTGGAAGACGAAACCATTGGCACGGCGCACGCCTTTCAAAATGAATTTCATTACTCGCTCCTGCCGCCGCTGAACGACAACGTCGTTTGCGGCAACTCGCTCATCGGCCCGGATATTTTGATCGACGGCAAATTTACGCTGGAGGAGGAAAGGAAATTGAATCCGATGGATTTTGCGCAGCGCTTTCCTCGGATTTTCAGCCGCAAAGCTTCCGACGCCGCGTTGCACGAAGCCGCTCCGGGCGAAGTGGAACACGACATGCCGGGAGGAATGCCATTGCATGGCAGTTACGGCAAGGTGAACCGCCGGAAAAAGGAAAAATCCATCGCGCCGTCGGAATCCGAGTATGAAGGCGGCTTTGACGCCATTGTCGGCAATGCACCGTGGGGACAAAAGGAAATGGGCGATATGCTGGTTCTCAAGAATTATGCGGCAACGCATTTCAAATCTTGCGACGGCATCCTTGATCTGTTCCGGCCTTTTATTGAACAAGGAATTCATTTGCTGAAACGAGGCGGAATGTACGGCCAGGTCTTGCCGGATATTGTGCTTCTCAAGGATTACGTTTCGACGCGACGGTTCATGCTTGAACAGATGGCGCTTGAAAGAATTGATTGGTGGGGGATGGCCTTTAACGAAGCAACGATAGATGCGGCGACGATTATCGGAAAGAAAATCAATCCGTCCGCCGACCAACATATTTCGGTGGAAGTTCATGACCCTGAAGCGCCCTATAAAAATTTATTGCCGCAACTGATTTTCAATAAAACACCGCGCCATACTTTTAATCTTTTTATCACGCCCGAAAAAATAAGGCTGTTGGATCGAATTTCATCGTTTCCGACGCTCGGCGAGCTTTGCGAGATTCACGAAGGCGTTCACAGCGGCAATATTCGCGATGAATTATTTGTTTCGCGCCGCGTGGACGGCTCTTGTCGTGAACTTTACTTTGGGCGCGATGAAATCGCCCGTTACTTTCTGAACTGGAATGGAAAGTTTATCCGTTTGTCCGCCGTCCCGGCGAAAAAAACCAAGGAGCGATACGCCAACGCCGGGCGTCCGGAATGGTTTGACGCGCCGAAATTGCTCGTTCGCAGGACCGGTGACTTTGTGATGGCGGCAATTGACAAATCCAAACGATATGCCAGCAACAACTTTTTTGTTGTTGTTCCAAAATCAGGAGCCGCGGGCCAGCTTGAATTTCTGTGCGGGTTGTTGAACAGTCATTTTGTCACCTGGCTCTTCAGAACGATTGAGCCGCGAAAAGGCCGTGTTTTTGCCGAAATTAAAATCAAACATCTTTCAACATTTCCAATTCCGAAAGCCGAACAAGCGGGCCGCGACAAACTGGTTTTGCTTGTGGAAAAAATAATGGAGACGCGCCAACAATCGGCTGGCGCCGTAACGGATGGCGAGCACGATTTTTATCGGAATAAATATGATGCCCTTGACCGCCAAATGAACACATTAATCCATCAACTTTACGGGCTGACGGCCCGGGAAATTCAAACCATCGAATCTGAAATCCAATAATTATGAATGCTGCAATCCTCGTAGCCGCCGGCAAAGGCACGCGCATGGGCGCGGACAAATTATTCCTGGAAATCGCCGGGCGTCCGGTCATCGCGCACACCTGGCAGAAATTCAACGAAGCGAAAGACATCGACGAAATAATCGTCGTCGTCGGGCTTGGGCGGCAACCGGATTTTCTGGAGGTGGCGGCAAAATTTGAGTTTAAAAAGCCATTCCAGGTGGTTTTGGGCGGCGCGGAACGGCAGGATTCCGTTTGGAACGGCCTGGAGGCGGTTTCCCCCAGGACCGGGATGGTCGCCATCCATGATGCGGCGCGGCCCTGTGTCACGAAGGAATTGATCACCGCGACCATTGCCGCCGCGCAAAACTCCGGGGCCGCCGTCGCGGCGCAACACATTACCGATACCATCAAGGAATCAGACGAAGGCCGGACGATTCTCCGGACCCTGGACCGTTCCCGGCTGTGGTCGGTGCAAACGCCGCAGACTTTCCGCGTGGAAACCATCCGCCGCGCCATTTCCGCCGCGCGCGCCCGGGGCCTGGTTTTCACCGACGACACCGCGGCGTGCGAATTGATTGGGCAACCGGTGCAATTGGTGCCGTGCGCCACGCCGAATCCCAAGGTGACGGTGCCCGCCGATCTACTCTTTATCGAACTTCTCTTGCGGCAAAAATAATCCACTGTAGATTTTGTATTAATGAAACGACGATTGGTTTTTGGTTTGGTGGTTGTATTGCTGGCGTTGAATCTCGCCATCGGCGCGGGCATTTTTTTCAACTCGCCGCCCGCCGCCTCAAAAAAGGACTCGGAGACGGCGAACGTCTATTTGTTTGACCAGGTGCTGGAAAAGGTGCGCGCCGAATACGTCGATGGCACCAACCTGACCTACGAAAGCCTGGTGAAATCGGCGCTCAAGGGCATGGTCAATTCCCTCGACCCGCACAGCGAGTTTCTCGACGAACAGGATTACCAGGAATTGAAGGACGACACCGAAGGCCAGTTTGGCGGCCTGGGCATCGTGGTCGAGATGAAGGACGGCTTTATCACGGTCATCGCCCCGATGGATGATTCTCCCGGGTTTCGCGCGGGGATTTTGCCCGGCGACCGCATCGTGAAGATCAACGGGAAGGACATCACCCAAACGCCGCTGACCGAGGCGGTCAAACAACTGCGTGGCGCTCCTAATACGCGGGTGACATTGACCGTTCAACGCCCATCCAGCGGCGAGGAGAGGAGCTTTACCATGGCCCGGGCCATCATCCACATGGACATGGTCAAGGACATCAACGGCAAACAGGATTATCCGCTTGGCCCCGACAAGATCGGCTACATCCGCATCATTGAATTTGGCGACGGCACCGGCGAGGAACTGGAAGCCGCGCTGCAAAAATTGAAGGCGCAGGGAATGAAAGCGCTGGTCCTGGATTTGCGATGGAATCCGGGGGGGCTGCTCGATGAAGCGGTGAACGTGGCCCAGAAGTTCCTGCCGAGCGGGCAATTGATTGTCTCCACGGAAGGCCGCGATCCGCGGGAAAATTCCATCCGCCTGGCGGAGGGCGACGGGGATGAATTGAACGGCGAGCCGATCGTCATCCTGGCCAATCTGGGCAGCGCGAGCGCGGCGGAAATTGTGACCGGTTGCATGCAGGACTTGCATCGCGCCGTGATCCTGGGCCAGAAAACATTTGGGAAAGGCTCGGTGCAGAGCATTTTTCCGCTGGATAACCGCTGGGCGTTGAAATTGACGACCGCAAAATATTACACCCCCAGCCACCGGGTCATCCAGGCGGTGGGAATCACGCCGGACATTTATGTGCCGATCAGCGACCAGGAAGAGGCGGCCCTGCTCATCAAGCGCTCGATCGGGGGAGTGGAATCCCAGGACGAAACCAACCGCGCCGCCATCGAGAAGGTCCAGGACACCCAACTTGACCGGGCGGATGACATGTTGAGGAGCATCCTGCTTTACGACAGTTTTTCGCAACCGGACAAAATGGCGGCGAACTGATTCGATACCCGCAATGACCCTTTTGGCGATTGAAACTTCGTGCGATGAAACCAGCGTCGCCGTGGTTTGTGACGGGAAGATCTGCTCCAATGCCGTTTCGTCGCAAATTGCGCTCCATGCGGAATACGGGGGCGTGGTGCCCGAACTGGCGGCGCGCGAACACTTGAAAAATCTTCCACCGGTGGCGCGCGCGGCGTTGCGCGAGGCCGGCATTGCCGCCGCGGAGATCAACGCGGTGGCCGCCACGCAGGGGCCGGGATTGCCCACGGCCTTGCTGGTGGGTTTCAAGGCGGCGCAGGCCATGGCGTTTGCGTTGCGCCAGCCGTTCATCGGCATCAACCATCACGAGGCGCATTTGTATTCGCCGTGGATAACCGGCGACCCGCCCGCGGCCAATTTTGACGCGTTCCAGCCGAACGTATCGCTCATCGTCAGCGGTGGACACACCATTCTGGTGCGGGTTGAATCCGAATT
>JBKQUF010000152.1:0-9779 GCA_052140285.1 Limisphaerales bacterium
CAACATCCAACATCCAACATCCAACATCCAACATCCAACATCCAACATCCAACATCCAACATCCAACATCCAACATCCAACATCCAACATCCAACATCCAACATCCAACATCGAATGGGGGAAAGCAAGACGCTCTCGCACCGGCGTGAGAGCGTTGCGGTTCGGGGTGGGATGCGGCAGGATCAGGGGTCATGCTGATTCAACTCTTTCAGAGTTGGTGATTTTGCTGGGACGCTTTCCCAGGGTAGCTCGTTCCCTCGCAACCCTGGGCTGAGTGATGCAATCCCATTGGGATTATTGAACGCAATGGGACGGATGGGACCAATGGGACGAATGGAGGAGGGTGGCGATTGTGCTGAAAAACGGCCCCATACCAAGGCCGCAAAGAACGCGAAGGAATTCAAGGCCAACGGTGATTAATCTCCGGAAGAGGCCTCACCGAGTTACCAAGGATAGGATTGGTTTTGGTTCGCCCTTGCAACGCTTGAATTATTGGATGCCCGTGACCCGAGGTGTTGGCCTGGGCTGCCTTGGGACGCCCCTTTGGGGCTGACAAATCTGCGCTCTCGCCGCGTTATACCGTATCAATAAAAGCTGTGGCCGTAAAACCCAACCAGGATGAGGGAGGAAGGCCGCAGAGGAGACGCGCGCTTCGCGCGGCTTCGCATATGGCGGCTGTCGTTGGGGCCTGGATACCCAGGGCGGCGCTCGCGGACTCGCTTGCCCTGGGCTAAGATCGGTCACCCCGACGGGGTTTTAAATTAGCGGCTGCGCCGGATTCTTGAGGACGAGAGCGAGGAGGTGGCAGAATTTCGCGGCTACAGTTTTTCTTTAAACGCTCTAATGGAAGAATTGCGAGTTCAAGCGCGTTCTGGCGTTTTTCGATTTTGTGCCGGCATGAGCCAAAGCAGCAGCGAAACCAGCGTCATGGGGATGATTATCATGTACACACTACTGCTCAAAATGTTCAAAACCACCACACGCTGAATTTCATTGTTAAATGGACTTGCGTACAAATATTGAAGGTCATGCCATAGAAAAAGGACGAGATTGATTAAACACCATGCGATGGCAATGGCGGCAAAACTGCGGCGGGTCCTGAAATAAGCAAACCGGCTTTCAAAATGGGAAGTGTATTTGCCCCGCGCCAGCAAAACAGCACCAACGACCAGTGGCATCCAATGAAACACATAGTCAAAAATATTGGCAATCAGCAAACCTCCCAAGGCAGGGCCGTTTAAATTGACCAGAGCACGGAAGATGCAGTTTACGCTTTGACCCCATAAAGTAATCACGAGGTACGCCAGCAATATCCAAAAAATTCGTTCACGCCAGACTTTAGCTGGATCAGCCTTCTCAAATTCCTCGCTGATTTGCGGCAACTGTCCCACGCGGCGGCGCGCGAGCCAGAACGATTCTTCATCAGTCAATCCGCGCTGCTGGAACCCGGCGATGGCGTCGCGCAAGTGCGATTCCAATTCGCGCCGGTCGTCGGAGGCGAGATGGGGTTGCTCCGCCAGTTCGTGGCGCCAGTTTTCAATGGCGGCGTTCAGATCGATACGGGTTTGATTTTCCATAATTTGCTCAGGGTGTTGTGAACGGCCAGCCATTGCCGGCGTTCGGATTTGAGGGCTTGGCGTCCGCTGGCACTGATGAAATAGTACTTCCGCTCGCGTCCGTTGTCAGCTTCCTTCCATTCGGAATCAATCAGGCCGTCGCGCTCGAGCCGGTGCAAAACGGGATAGAGCATGCCGTCGCTCCACTCGATCTGGCCGCCGCTCAACTCGCGCACTTTCTGGATGATTTCGTAGCCGTAACTTTCGCCGCCCGCCAAAATGGAAAGCAAGAGCGGTTTGGAGGAGGCGGCGACCAAATCTTTCGTAAGCATGGCAGTGATATACATTGTACAGGAATGTATTTCAAGTGGATAAATGAGATGGGAGGCGTTTTTTTTGGTTCGCCCTTGCAGG
The DNA here is from genome assembly GCA_052140285.1 of Limisphaerales bacterium. Lineage (GTDB taxonomy): Bacteria > Verrucomicrobiota > Verrucomicrobiia > Limisphaerales > UBA11358 > UBA11358. The sequence goes on from JBKQUF010000152.1 coordinate 1,971, forward strand.
GCTTGAATTTTTGGATGGCAGCGACCCAAACGGTGGTGGCGATGGAGGAAATGTTTGATGCGAGGGGTACGTTGCCACGTCGCTGTCGGGGTGCGGACACCCCTCCATTTTGCGCAGAAGAGGCCGCTCCTAACGGAGCTTGAAAATCTTTTTTGTTTTTGGTTCTACAAAGAGGTCACGCCTACGGCGTTGAGGCGGAGCGGCTGCGGTGATGCACAATGGGGCGGCGCCGGGAGGCGGCCATGAATCAGGGCTTTGGCAGTTGGCGCAACTCCGGAGGAGTGGCCTATTTGTAGTTCAGCATTCCCAAAATTTCCCAAGCCCCATCGGGGCGGCCGATTCTGAAGATCATTCGTCGCCGGTCTTGAAGACATATCGCGGGGTCGTAATCCACGCCAAACTTTTTCAACATGGCGACATATTCTTCGCGGAACGATTGTTTCGCGTGAGGTTTCGGCTGGTTCTCGATGTAACGAATCACCGCGCCGAGTTGCGACCGCGAATACGAAAACGCCCCAAAACCTTCCTGCCATGAAAACCTTCCCAACACCCAGGGTTGCTCGTTGACGAATTTTGACGAGCCGGCCTTTACATCGCGCACCAGGTCCGAGAGCGATGAATCAGGCCTCAATCCGACGAGCAAAGGCAGATGATCGGGCATGTTGTTGATGACAATCAACTTTTGGTTTCGCGCGGTGACAATGCCGGTGATGAATTTCTGCAATTCGTCGTTGTGTTCGGACTGAATGAGGCTTTGGCGGCCTTCGACGGCGAACACGACGTGAAGATAAATTTGCGTGTAGGGATTGGCCATACGCCGAAGAGGCCACTCCTAACGAAGCTTGAAAATCTTTTTGTTTTTGGTTACAAAGGTTTCGCACCTACGGTGCTTGAAGGGGTCTGAAGCGTCAGTCCGCAAAGCAGCAGGCAACCAGTTCTTTCCGGACTGCGGTTTCGCTTAAATCGTCCGCGAATGTTTCCGCTCGCCCGCCGGGGCGAGCGTATTATCAAAGCACATCGCGATATTGCGGATAAACAACCGTCCCTCCTCCGTCACTTCCACGCCCTCCGCGGAACACCGCACCAAGCCGTCGTCCTCGAAGGCATTTAGCGACGCCAGTTCGTTGGCAAAATGCGCGGCAAAATCAATCCTCAATTTTTTTGACATGCCGGCAAAATCCAGTGACATATCGCACATCACCCGCATGATGGTTTCGCGGCGGATTTTATCTTCATCCGTCACCAGATAACCGCGCGACAACGGAACCTTGTTCCCATCGAGGGCCGCGTAATAATCCGGCAGTTCCTTTTCATTTTGCCAGTACGCCTCGGGGATTTGCGAGATGGCGCTCATGCCAAAGGCGTAGATGTCGGCGTCGCCGCGCGTGCTGTATCCCTGAAAATTGCGCTGCAAGGTTTTGTTGCGCTGGGCGGCGACCAGTTCATCCGTGGGTTTGGCAAAATGGTCCATGCCTATATATATATAGCGTCCGTCCTCGGTGAGCCGTTCGATGACGTTCTTGAGCAATTGCAACTTCACTTCCGCCGCCGGCAGAATTTTTTGTTCCAGGATTTTTTGCGCGGGTTTCACCCACGGCACGTGCGCATAGCTGAAGACGGCCAGCCGGTCCGGTTGCATTTCCAGGACGGCCTCAAGGGTGCGATTGAACGAATCCGCCGTCTGATGCGGCAGTCCGTAAATCAGGTCGAAATTCACCGAGGCAAATCCCAGTTCCCGCGCCCAATCCAAAACCCGCTGGGTCATGTCGCGCGGTTGAATGCGATGGATTGATTCCTGGACCTTGGGATCAAAATCCTGGACGCCAAGCGACGCGCGATTGAATCCGATGTCGCGCAGGGCCTCGATATGCTCCCGCGAGAGCCGGCGCGGATCGATTTCCACTCCGGCTTCAATGTCGTCCGAGAATTGAAAATGTTTGCGGATGATCTGTCCCAGCCGGCGGATTTCGTCCGGGTGCAAAAAGGTGGGCGAGCCGCCGCCCCAGTGCAACTGGACGACCTGGCGTTTGGGGTCCAGCTTCGCCGCCATTTGGGCGACTTCGCGTTCGAGATAATCCAGGTAGGTCTTTCCCTGCGCGTGGTTCAGGGTAATGACCGTGGTGCAGCCGCAGAACCAGCAGAGGGTTTCGCAAAAGGGAATGTGAAAATAGAGGGACAGGCCGCGGCCGGATTGGTTGTTCCGCGAGATTTTTTCCTCCAGGAGCGGCCAGGTGAGCGTGTCGGTGAATTTGGTGGCCGGCGGGTAGCTGGTGTACCGGGGGCCGGACACGTTGTATTTTTCGACCAACTCCAGGTTGACGTTCAGCGCGCTCATTTGAAATTCTTCACGGTATCGACCAACGCGGAAATATTTTCGAGTTTGGCCTCCGGCGGCACGCCGTGGCCGAGATTAAAGATGTGGCCGCGGGCGCCCCGCATTTCCGTTAAAATCCGGTTCGTCTCGGCCGCCACTTTCTCCGGCGTCGTCATCAATAAAAATGGGTCCAGGTTGCCTTGGACGCCCACCGCCGGCGGCAATAATTTGCGGACGTCGGCCAGCCGCACGCCGGCGTCGATCCCCAAAATGTTCGCGCCCGTATCGACGAGCGTGTCCCAGTTTCCGTGGGTGTCCTTGGAAAAAACAATCACGGGAACCGTGTCCTTTAAGGCCGAGATAATCTGCTTCATCCACCGTCCGGATGCCATCGGAAAATCAACGGGTGAAAGCAGCCCGCCGAGGCTGTCGAAAATCTGCACCGCGTCCACCCCGGCGAGAATTTGCATCTGGAGGAGGCGGGTAACCGCGGCGGTCAGCTTTTCCATCAGCATCGTGAAAATTTTCGGTTCGGTGTGAAAGATTCTCCGGGCCTGTTGGAAATCGTGGGCGCTGCCGCCTTCGAGCATGAAGTTGGCGAGCGTCCAGGGCGAGCCGGCGAAGCCGATGAGCGCGGTCTGATCGCCCAGCGATTTTTTCACCAGCGCCAATGCCTTGGGGATATAATCCAGCTTGTCCGGCAACGCCGCGAGGTCCAGCGCCTGGATATCATCGACATACCGGAGCGCGAAATTCATTTCGATGCCGCCGCCGCTGCGGAATTTGTATTTTTGGCCCAAACCCTCGGCCACCACGAGGATGTCGCTGAAGAGGATGGCGGCGTCAAAATCGAAACGCTGGATGGGTTGGAGCGTCACTTCCGTGGCCAGTTCCGGCGTTCGCACCAGGTCCAAAAAGTCATGATTGGCCTTCAATTTGCGGTATTCCGGCAGGGCGCGCCCGGCCTGGCGCATCAGCCAAACCGGAGGCCGGTCAACTTCCTGGCCGCGGCAGGCGTTTAAAAATCTTTGGCGATTGGTCATCTTTGGCGGTGACAGAATAGCGGAAAATTTTTGGACGGCGAGCGCAACTTTAAGCGCGGGGCGGGTTTTAAATCCTGAATGGACAACGAACCGCTCCAGGACGAAATGCGCCGCTTGCTTTCGCGGCTTCCGGATGCCCCCGTGGCGTCAAATTTCACGGCGCGGGTGATGCAGGCCGTTGATTTGGAGGACGCGCGTTCGCGGGAGCCTCAAGGGCGTCTTTTTTGGCGCTGGCGCGCTTTCTTGCCGCGCGTCGCCGTGGCCGCGATCGCCTTGTCCTTTGCCGGATTGACGCTGCAACATTACCGGGTCGCCGAACAGCGGACCACCCTGGCCAAAGACGTGGCGTTGGTCGCCGAGACGCCGATGCCGAGCATGGACGCCTTGAAAAATTTCGATGCGATCAAGGGAATGAGCCGGCCCGCCCGCGCGGATGACGAACTGCTGGCGTTGTTGCAATGAACCGGTGGACTCACGCGCGTTGGTTTTTGGTTCTCTGCGCGGCAGGACAGTTGGCGGTGGTTTGCCCCGGGTGGGGAGACGAAACCAATGCTCCCGTCCCCAGCGCGGCAACGCCGCCATATCCTCCCGGATATTCCCCGGTGGACTTGTTCCGCCAATTGCTGGCGATGTCACCGGAGGACCGGAACAATTACCTGGCCCAAAAACCGCCGCAAATCCGCCAGCGCATCCTCGATAAAATCCAGGAATATCTGGCGCTCGATCCCAATGAGCGGGAATTGCGGCTGCGGGCGACCGAATTGCGATGGTTCCTGCTGCCGTTGATGAAGGACCCCCCGTCCCGTCGGGACGCGGACCTGGCGCAGGCGCCGGAGCGCGTGCGCGACCTGGTCAAACAGCGCCTGATCCAATGGGAAATTCTGCCGCCCGAATTGCAACAGCAATTTTTGGACAATGAAAACGCCCTGCATTATCTGGCGCAGACCGGCGCCACGAATCCGCCATCGGGGGAAGTGGGTTTGCAAAACACTCCCAGCGACGAGGAATTGGCGCGGTGGAAAGGGTTGACGGAGCCCCAACGGAATGCCATCAGCGCGCAATTCAACGAATTCTTTGAACTCACCCCGGACGAAAAAAGCGAGACGCTCAACTTGCTTTCCGACGCCGAACGCGCGGAGATGGAGAAGACCTTGCAGGCGTTTTCCACCCTGTCTCCCGACCAGCGCCTGGAGTGCATCCGCGCCTTCAATGAATTTGCCGGGATGAGCGCGCGGGAGCGGACGGAATTTTTGAAGAACGCGCAGCGCTGGTCGCAACTCTCGCCGCGGGAACGGCAGGCCTGGCGCGACCTGGTGACCGATGTGCCGAAATGGCCGCCGTTGCCGCCGGGGGCGCTGATTATGCCCGCCAAAATTTCCCCGCCGGTCCCAACGCCGGTTGCCACCAACTAGAACGGGACGGTAAATTCGAGTTTCAATTTTCACGTCCGCCGGTTAGTTTTCATCCGTGTATCCAATCGCGTTTCACCTGGGACCGCTTACCGTTCATTGGTATGGGATAATGATTGCCCTGGCCTTTCTGGCCGGGCTGTGGACCGCCATGGGCCGGGCGCGCCGCGAAAATCTTTCCTCCGAACGCATTGCGGACATGACGCTCTGGTTGATGGTCGGGGCCATCGTCGGGGCGCGATTCGTCTATGTGACGACGTACTGGCGCGAGGAGTTTGCCGGACAGCCGATTTCGGAAATATTCGAGGTCTGGCACGGCGGCCTCGTCTATTACGGCGGGTTTATCGGCGCGACCGTCGCCGGATTCCTCTTCATCCAGTGGAAGCGGATGCCGTTATGGAAGACGGCGGATGTGCTGGCGCCCAGCATTGCGCTGGGCAGCGTCTTTGGCCGGGCCGGTTGCCTGCTCAACGGCTGTTGTTATGGCCGTCCCACCGACGTCCCGTGGGCCATCACCTTTACCAATCCGCTGGCGCATGAACTTTCCGGCACGCCGTTAAATGTTCCGCTGCATCCCACGGAAATCTACGACGGCCTTTTGAACTTGGCGCTCTATCTGTTCCTGGCATGGCTGTTCCGGCGGAAAAAATTCGACGGCCAGATTTTTGCCACTTATTTAATGTGCTACGCGGTGATGCGGGCGGTGGTTGAATCTTTTCGGGGCGACTATTCGGACCTGCATTACCACTTTGGGCTGACGCCGGCGCAATGGATTGGGGTGCCGATCTTCATCGGCGGGCTGGCGCTGGCGGCGATTTTGTCCCGGCGCGGGCTTCCGGCCACCAATTCCACAAAACGCGGATCGCGCCTGGGAAATTAAAAAAATGTCCTCGCTTCCTCACCCCCTGTTCATCGCCGGCCCCACGGCGGTCGGCAAATCCGGGATTGCCATGGCCCTCGCCGAAAAAATCGGCGGTGAAATTATTTCGGTGGATTCAATGCAGGTGTATCGCGGGCTGGACATCGGAACCGCCAAACCGTCCCTGCCGGAGCAGCAACGGGTCCGGCACCATTTGATCGATGTCGTGGACGTGGCGGAATCTTTTGACGCGGCAAAATTTGTGGTGCTGGCGGAAAAAGCCGCGGGGGAAATCCAGTCACGCGGGCGCGCGCCGGTTTTTTGCGGCGGCACCGGGCTTTATTTCAGGGCCTATTTGAAAGGCCTGGGCGAGGCGCCCGCCGGAGACCCCCAACTGCGGGCGGAACTGGAAAGCTGGCCGTTCGAACAGCTCCTCAACGAACTCCGCGAACGGGACCCGGTGGCTTATCAAAAAATCGATAAACAAAATCCACGCCGGGTCATCCGCGCGATCGAGGTCATCCGGCTCACCGGAAAAAAGTTTTCGGAGCAGCGGGCGGATTGGGCTGAAAAAAAATCCGAGCCCGGGGAAATTCCGCCCCGCCGGATTTTGTGTTTCACACGCGAGCCTGGTGATTTGCAGGGACGGATTGGCGCGCGGGTGGATGAAATGTTTCGCCGGGGGCTGGTGGAGGAAACGCGCGAATTGCTGCGCCGCGGCCTCGATCAAAACCAGACCGCGATGCAGGCGATTGGCTACCGGCAGGTGGCGGAGCATCTTCGCGGCGAGCGTGACTTGGCGGGGACGATCGAGTTGGTGAAAAGGCGCACCCGCCAATTTGCCAAGCGGCAATTGACCTGGTTCCGCCGGCAGGGAGACTGCCGATGGGCCGCGCTCGGGGCGTCCGATCCCCCGGAAAAATTTTTCGACGAAATCATTTCCGCGCGTTGACATCGGATATTTCGGCGTTAGTCTGTTTGGACGCTCCTGCAGGTATCGGTAAGAGCGATTGAGTTTGTGGCAGAGAAAGACGATTATTTGGCAGACGTTTTGGTGGACCTCGGTGTGTTGACCGCCGACCAGCTCGCCAACGCGCGCAATGAAGCCCACGCCTCCGGCGTGGGGGTGATTGATTTCTTGCTTGCGAACAACGTCGTCCGCCAGTCCGACGTGACGCAAGCCAAGGCCGCCCAGTTTGGCGCCGAAGTCGTTCAGTTGACCGGCATGCAGATTCCCGACGAGTCGATTTCGATCATTCCCCGCCACGTCGCCAAAAAGTACCGCGTCATTCCGTTGTTCAAAACCGATGGCAAGGTGGCCCTGGCCATCTCCGATCCTTCGGACATCAATACCATCGATTCGCTGACCCATTTGCTCGGCGCGGAAATCGAACCCCGCGTCGCTTCGGACGCGGAAATCGAGGCCGCGCTGAACAAGTATTATGGCGGCACCGAAAAGCGGGCCGTGGATGACGAGCGCTTCAAGGATGTCATCCAGGAATTGACCGAATCGGAAGTCAACGTTGCCGCCACCGAGGATGATGGCACGGCGGTGGATGCGGACGCCCCGCTGATCCGGCTGGTCAACCAGTTGATTATCGATGCGTTTAAGATGCGGGCTTCGGATATTCACCTGGAACCGTTGGCGAAACGATTCCGTCTTCGCTACCGCATTGACGGGGTGTTGCATGAAATGAAAGCGCCGCCGAAGCGGTTGCAGCCGTCCATCATCGCCCGGTTGAAAATCCAGTCCGCCATGTCCATTTCCGAGCACCGCGTTCCCCAGGACGGACGCATCCAGAGCAAGGTGGGAAATAAGTTGATCGACTTGCGCGTGTCCTGCCTGCCCACCAACCACGGCGAAAGCATCGTCATGCGTATCCTGGACAAGGAAGGCCTCAAGCTGGGCTTGCCGGAACTTGGTTTTTTTACCGATGACCAACAATCGTTTGAAAAGGTCATCAGCCTTCCCGACGGCATTTTGCTGGTGACGGGGCCGACGGGTTCCGGCAAAACGACCACACTTTATTCCTGCCTGCATTTCATCAATCGTCCGGACCGCAAGATCATCACCGTGGAAGACCCGGTGGAATATATCCTGGCCGGCATCAACCAGGTGCAGGTCAGCGAGACCGTCGGGTTGACCTTTGCCGCCGCGCTCCGGTCGATCCTGCGCCAGGCGCC
>JBKQUF010000153.1:0-7539 GCA_052140285.1 Limisphaerales bacterium
TTGGGGGTGAGGGGTGAGAACAATCTCCGCCCTCCCTTATGGTCTCCGGAGGTTCGCGCAAAGAATCATACGCCTGCGAACTCAATTCGCTCATGCCGTATTCGCAAACGATGTTTTCCGGCGGCACGCCCAGATATTTTGAGATCAACGCATGCAATTCCGTTTTGGGCAAATGGCGTGAACGATTTTTATACCCGCCGGTCTCCATCACCCGCGAACCGTCCGGCAATTGAAGCTGCACTTTCTTTTCAGCGAGAAAATCAACCAGATGGACAAACGAAAAGGCCGTGCCAAGCAGGAGGCGGGGTTTGGCGTCCGGGATTTGGGGAACGCAGCCGCCTCGGCTGCCGTTCGGCGCGCCCCCGCGCCAAACCTCTTGTATGACGACCGTGCTAACTGGCGCGCCTTTCCCCGCGTCGAAGCCGACCGCGAGGGCGCGGTCGGCTGCGCCCGGGGCGGGCGCGCTCCCCAAGCCATCCGCATCCTGTCGGCTGAGGGCGGCGGCCGCCGAATCAAAATCCAATGTCCATTGGCCGCCGGCATCGAGCCGGCCAAAAAACGCCCGTTCGGTCGCCCCCATATTTCGGCGCACGGTTTCAAACATATGCGCCAACGAAGAATGCGGCGCTTCCACCATCGCTGGCGTCAGGGAGATCAATTTAAAATTCTGAATTTTCAATTTTGAGTTTCCCAAAACATTCTTCCGAAACCACGACCATAACGACGCCTCGTAAAGTTCGAGGGATTCCGCGCCGTGAAAATGCCGGCTCGGCTTTTGCTCCGACGTGCCGCTGGAATGAAAAACAGCCGTGCGCCTGGCAGTCGCCAGGGAGGTAAGCTCCAATTCTTTGAACGCGCTCGTCGGCACAAAGGGAATTTGGGTCCAATGTTCCACGACTTGCGGCGTCAGCCTTCGCGCTTCGCAGATTTTTTTATAGAGGGAGTTGTGCGCGAATTGAAGCGCAAACAATTCAAGCGCCAATTCATTAAATTTGATTTGGTCGGAGCCGGCGTGAGGAGGCTCATTCTTTCGTTCGCTGCCGGAAGTGAGACTCCCCGCGTTGTCTCCAGCAACAATGGCCTCGCGCAGACGCGCGGCGAAGCTGGCAAGGTCCTGGTTCATGCGGTATTTGATTGTCGGCTGGTTATCCGCCACAGCCGTTGAGAGCATACTCGAAAATCGGCCCGCCGCAATTGAAAATCGGGGCGCGACATTTCCTTGAAACTTGCCCCTGAAACTGGAAACTCTTCCCCATGAATCGTATTCAGGCGCGCTTCGCGCAATTACAACGCGAGGGCAGGAAAGGTTTCATCGTTTATATCGGGGCCGGTGACCCGGATTTGAAAGCCACCCGCGAGTTGGCCCTGGCCTTTGACCATGCCGGCGTGGATATTTTGGAGTTGGGCGTCCCGTTCAGCGATCCGCTGGCCGATGGCTTGGTGAACCAACTGGCGGCCCGGCGCGGGTTGGAATCCGGCGCCACCCCGCCCCAGGTTTTGGAGACAGTCGCGGCCATTCGCAAAAAATCCCAAATTCCCATCGTCCTCTACATTTATTTCAACCTCATCCACCGCATCGGCGTGGAGAATTTTATCCGCAACGCGGCGAAGGCCGGCGTGGATGGTTTGCTCGTGCTGGATTTGCCGCCGGAAGAGTCCGACAATTACGAGGCGCTGATGGGCAAACAGGGTCTGTGCCACATCTATCTGGTGGCGCCAACGACGCCGGAGGAACGGATGGAGTTTATCGTCAAGCGCGGCAGCGGGTTTATTTACTACGTCTCGCGCGAAGGCGTGACCGGGATGCAAAAACAGGTGGCGTCGAATCTCGCCGAACAGTTGGCGAAAATCCGCGCGCACACGAAACTGCCGGTGGCGGTCGGTTTTGGCGTGTCCAACCCGGCCCAGGCCAGACTGGTGGCGCAGGTCGCCGACGCGGTGGTGGTGGGCAGCGCGGTGGTGAATCAAATCGCCGAACACGGAAAATCGAAGGAGCTGGTCAAGCGCGTCGCGAAATTTGTGAAATTGATCGCGGAAGCGGTGAAAACGATTTAACCACGGATCGACACGGATCAACGTGAATTCAGAAATGAAATAACGCCCAATGGGAATTTCCACATCTGCGGCTCCAAAGCCGTTGACTTTTAACGCAACGTAAGGAATCCTTACGAAATGACAACGACCATTTCATTGACGAGCAAGCGGCAATGCGTGCTGCCAAAGAATTTCTGCGAGCGCAAAGGGTTGAAGCCCAACGCGCGATTGCGGGTGACCGAAATCGGCGAGGGGCTTTACATCACGCCCGTTCCGGAGCCAACGGAAGGCGAGATTCGTCAGGTGATGAAACTGGCGGGATGGCCGCCCAAAAAACGATTGACGGAATCGGACGACCGCGAATTGCTGCGCGATATTCATGAGGATAGAAAAAAGCATCGCCATTCTTGACACCAGTGTCATTGTGGCGGGAATTTTTTGGCAATCAGATGCTTACCGTTGCCTCATCGCGTTGACCAGGCGGCAGTTTTTCATTGCCGGTTGCGAGGAAATTTTTTCGGAATACCGGCGGATTGCATTCAAAAAAGGAAAAGCAATTTGGCATTGATCCGCGCTCGATGCTCGGCTATTTGGAAATGACCGCCCGAAAAATAAAGCCGGTTCATTTGCGCGCACCGGTTTGCCGGGATAAAAACGATGAAATTTTCATTGCCACGGCGGTAGCTGCGAATGCACAGTTTGTTGTCACGTACGACCCGGACTTATTGGTCCTCAAAAAACCCTTTGGAATTGAAATTTTGCGTCCACGTGAATTTTTGCGAAAAATTTTAAGATGAAAATCAAACCCGACACTAAAAACCGTTTTGTCATCATCATGGCCGGCGGCCGCGGCGAACGCTTCTGGCCGTTGAGCCGCGAAAAAATGCCCAAACAATTGCTGGCGCTCTTCGGCAAAAAATCCTTCCTGCAGGAAGCCGTCGAACACGTGCTGCCGTTGGTCCCCGCCCGGAACATCTTTGTGATCACGAACCAGGCGCAATTGCCCGTGGTGCGCAAACAATTGCCGAAAATCCCCCCGGCGAATCTGGTTGCCGAGCCAATCGGGCGCGATACCTGCGCGGCCGTCACCTTGGGTGCCGCGCTCGTCGGCGCGCGTTCCACGACCGGCGTCATGGCCGTTTTGCCTGCCGACCACGTCATTCCCGACGCGAAGAAATTCCAGCAAGTCCTGAACGACTCCTTCGATCTGGCTTCGCGCGGCCAGGCCATTGTGACCATCGGCATCAAACCGGCCGAACCGGCCACTGGTTACGGGTACATCCGGATTGGAAACGAATTGCCCGCGCCGGACGGCGTTAAAAAATACAAAACGACCTTTTTCAAGGCGGAGCAATTCGTGGAGAAGCCGAATTATGAGCGTGCGCAGGAATACGTGAACAGCGGCCAATACCGGTGGAACGCGGGAATGTTTGTCTGGAGTTTCGTCACCATTACCAACGGGCTGGAGAAGCACCAGCCGGAGATGTTTGCCGCCTGCCAGCGCTGGTTCAAGGTGGCGAACCACGCGCCCCAGCTGGCCAGGATGCTGGCGAAGGAGTATCCGGACATCAAAAAAGTCTCGATTGATTATGCGCTGTTGGAGCAGGCGCAGAACGTGATTTGCGCGGACGGCGATTTCGAATGGGACGATCTCGGCGCCTGGAACGCGCTGGCGCGGCATCTGAAAGCCGACGCCGACGGCAATTGCGCGGTGGCGGACTTTATTCATGTGGACGCCGCGCGGAACCTCATTTATGACGCCCGGACCAAAAACCGGACGCCGATTGCGGTGGTTGGATTGCGCGATTCGATTTTGGTGCAAACCGACGATGCGGTGCTGCTCGCGCACAAATCGCAGGCGCAAAAAGTCAAGGACCTGGTCCGGAAACTGGGCGCGGACCCGAGGCTGAAGAAGCTGATTTGATCGGGGGGCAAAAACATAAAGCCGGACGCGAGTCCGGCTTTATGCGGTGATTGAGATTTGGACGCTTTCACCGGAAGCGCTCAGAAGGGCGGCGGACCAACTTGGGGGACGCTGTTCAAGCCCGCCGCGAGCAAAATCTCTATGCCAACCTGACGAACAGCGAAATTCAAATTCGGATGTGAAAGAACTGCTGATTATTTATCAGGCCCGCCTTGAACGTCAAACCCCGGTTGCGAATTTAATGTTGGATTAATCCAGCCTTAATGCTGGGTCGAAGGGGTGAAGATGGTAGGCGCTGAGGGATTCGAACCCCCGACCAACAGCGTGTAAAGCTGCTGCGCTACCGCTGCGCTAAGCGCCTGACCGGCCGCACGCTATCAGCCCCCAACCGTTTCCGCAACCAAAGTTCCATCCGGACGCAGTTTCATTTTCTGGCCGCGCCATTCGACCGTATTGCCGGCAAACGCCAAAAACCAGATGAGCGCCTGCAGTAAATCCTTCACGGGCACAAGCCAGAAGGGCGAAACCAGCCGGCGCTGCGGTGTGAATCGCCGTTGCAACTGTTGGGCAATAACGATCCGAAGCAGCACTAACGCAATCGCCGTCAGCGGGACGCCAAATGTTTTGGTGGTGGCAAGCGAAACGCCGGCCCATAACATCGGCCAAAGGGTGGCGTTCGAGAGGATGCTGAAAAAATAGGGCAGGGGCTGACAGACCCGGATGGTCCGCGCCCACCGCAATTGGTGTTTCCAGACCTGCGGCCAGTTCATCGGCGCATCCCAGCATTCCACCACCACCGGGCACAGGGCGATCCGCTGGTTTTGTCTGGCGATTCGATTGCCGATTTGAAAATCGTCGGCCAGGCAATTCACCAGCGATTTGAAGCCGCCTATCCCCTCCAACGCCTTTCGCCGTGTCAAAATGGCCGCGCCCAGCGCGAAATCGAGCGGCTTGAGGCTCTGCGATTGCAGCACTTGGCTCCAAAAATCGGCGTTGATCGCCACCGCTTCCCATTGCATCGCGGTGGTGGCGGGGTTGGCGAGGCGATAGAAGCAATTGACGACGGCGAAGTTTTCATCGCGCAAGGGGGCCACAAAATTGGCGAGGAAATCCGGCGGCACGCGCACGTCGGCGTCGCTGATGAGCAACAATTCGTGTTTGGCGGATTTCTCCAATTGCGCAAGCGTGGAGACTTTGGCGTTCGCGCCCAGCGCCTCGCCGCAAAGGACCAGTTGCGCGTCCAGCCGCGGATATTTTTCGAGCAAATCTTCGACGATTTTACAAACCGGATCGCCAGCGCCGGCGACTCCGAAAAGGATTTGGATTGGGCCGGGATAAATCTGCTGGAGCCACGTTTCCAACGAAGCTGCGGTGGTGTCATCGCACCCTTTGAGCGGCTTGAGAAAGGAGACGGGGGGGGCGAAGCCGGGGACATTGGTCCGTTGATGCAGCGGAAAATTTTGCGCGGCGAACCATTGCCAAAGCAGGAGCGCAACGCTGAGCAGGGCCAGCCCGGCAAAAATGGAATCGGCAATCACGACGCAAGGAAACGAAAAATCGGCGGGCGACGCCAGCGGTTTTGTTCATCGAAAGGGAAAGGGCGCGGACGAATATCCGTCCGCGCCCATTTGCGTTTCTTCTTCCTTGGCGAAAAATTCAGAAATGTTTTAGCGTTTGCCATGCCAATGGGAGAAGTCAGGAAATATTCTTTTTTTTGCGTGATAAACCCGAAAAATCGGTTTTTTTGCAAAACTCCATTTGCAAAATGCAACGGATTACTCCGTTGGCTCGTCGTCAATTGCGACCAATCTGGCAAAATAAAAACACCCGGCGGCGGCCAGCCCGGAAACGAGAACGATCAATATCGCCTGGGTGCCGGGCTGTTTCAGGTCATCCATCAAATCATCCATTAACTCTCCGGAACTGCCGTAAAGCTGTCCCATCTGGCGTTCTTCCGCCCGATTGAATCCGAGCATGGAAGGGTCGTTGCTCAAGTCATCGTTGCGCGAACCGAGCCAATAAATCAATCCCGCCGAGAGAATTCCCAGCGCCAGCACCGCGCCGCCAGTCCATTTCAAGCGCCGGCTGATGGTCCGCGCGCGGTTGGGAATTGGTTTGGCATCGGTCACGCGAAAAGATTAGCGAATGCCGGAAGAGTTACGACTTCGTTTTTTCGGTTTTTCCGCGGCCAATCGGATCGCTTTGCCGGCCCACAAGACGATTTCATGGGGATTTTCCAAAACCTCCGGCGGCACTTCATGGAATGACATGGTCACCGTTTTGCCCTTGGATTTGTAGGCAATCGGACCCATGCCGCGCGCGGTATAATCCGATTGGGATTGGACGTTGGTTTTGAAGTAGAGGCGTCCCTCATCCACGATGCCGAAGAAGGTTTCGCCGCAATAAACGCCGTGCGCGCCGAACATGGTCCGCGCGCGGATGTCCGGCAAGCCGCTCAACTGGTCGAGCACAAATTCTTTGAAGGAATCATCCGGCATGGGGGAAAGAAATAATTTGAAACGGGGCGGTGCGCAATTTATTTTATGCCTGCCGATGGACTCAATCCAATAGGCAGCCTCGCGGCAATTCGGACGGTTCATGGGAAGCAAACCACGAAACACACGAAACACACAAAAGCCTCACGCAAAGAGCGCAAAGGCCGTAAAGTGTTTGCGAGAAAAGTAAATTTCTTTGCGTTCATTTCGACCTTGGCGTGAGGCGGCTTTTTCATTTCGTGTCATTTCGCCGTGTTTCGTGGTTAATCCTTCGTCGTTCATCGGAAGGGGGAAGACCCGGCAAATCGCCAAAATAGAGCTTGCGGACGCCGTGGAATCCATTAAATTGCAAATAGTTTGCAATTGAACCTCCGGCATCATGAAAAGGCTCTGGCTGCCGCCAAATGGCGGCTTGCCGGAAATGGCTCTCCGTTTCGATTGGCGGCCCTCGGCGTCTGCCTGCTCGCTGGTCTTCTGGCCGGCTGCGCCAAAAAAGAGACGGCCCCGCCGGGCGCGACGAAAGCAAACATTGTCGCCGCCGAAAATTTTTACGGCGGGCTGGCCGGGCAAATTGCCGGGGATTCGGCGGACATCACCAGTATTTTGAGCAATCCGAACCAGGACCCGCACGAATTCACCACCGATGCGGCGACGGCGCTGGCCGTGGCGAATGCCGACATTGTCATCTACAATGGGATTGGATATGATGACTGGATGGACAAGCTCCTGGGAGCGCAGGGCAAATCCGGGCGCGTGGTCATCCGCGTCGCCGACTTGATTGGCGCCACCAACGGCGACAATCCGCATATCTGGTACGATCCGCGCACGATGCCCGCGCTGGCGGCCAGGCTCGCGGGAATTTTGAAGCAACCGGACAATCTCGCGGCTTTCGATAAAGAGATGGCCGCCGTCACAAATAAAATCGCGGAAATCAAGTCCGCTTACAGCGGAACGGTGGTCACAGCCACGGAGCCGGTGTTTGGCTACATGGCGGACGCGCTGGGTTTCAAAATGGAGAACTATGGATTTCAGCTTGCCGTGATGAACGATACCGAAATAAGCTTTCAACAGGCGTCTGATTTCGAG